>NZ_JASAUT010000052.1:0-55199 GCF_029952935.1 Bradyrhizobium sp. Mp19
TCATCGCCGTCGCCAGGAAGCTGCTCACGGTCCTCAATGCCATGATGCGAGACCGAAAGCCGTACCTGCAGACCAAATCAACATAACAGTTGCCGGCTTTCGCCGGGACGACGGTGGGATATGTTTACGGCATCGGGATTCCCAATTCCTTCAGCGCGGCCATCATGCGCGCTGGCGGCTGCATCGGGATCACCATGGCCTTGCCGGTCTCCACGAGGCTCTTCAGGCTGGAGAGGATCGCCGGCCAGCCGGTGCGGCCGCCCGACAGGATGTCGTCGCTGATCGGACGGTCATGCGATTGCAGCAGCGTCAGCTTCACGCCGTCGCCGGCCGGCTCGATCTCCCAGGTGACGAGCGTCGGTCCGAGCTTTTCGACCAGCTGCGGCCAGTTGACGTTGAAGGTCACGGTCAGACGCTTCAGGGGATCGCACTCGATCACCTCGCCGGAGATGTGCAGCGCGCCGTCCGGCGTGCGCACGACGTAGGCGCCGCCGAGGCGAAGATCGACCTCGACCGCGTTGCCGGAGAAATACTGCCGGCTGAGTTCGGCAGTGGTCAAAGCCTGCCACACCTTCTCGGGCGCGGCGGCGATGTAGATCGCGTAGACGATCGCCGGTTTGAATTTTTCGATGTTCATGTCCGTTCGCACCCGTCGATAGATTTTCATTGTCATTCGAAGCCGTCGATCCCGAGCGCGGCCGGCGGGATCGTGACCGCCTTGCCGGTCTCGAGCAGGCTCTTGAGTCCCGACAGGATCGCCGGCCAGCCCTTGGAAATGCCGTCGAGCAGCTTGCTGCCCGCGCCGAAGCCCTCATGGGTCACGGTCAGCTTCACGATCTTGCCATGAGCTTCGAGCGTGAAGACCACCCTGGTTGCCGGCTCCTTGCGCATGTCCTCGTCGAGCACGTGCTTGAAGGTGTAGGCGAGGCGCCGCGGCCGGTCGGCCTCGAGGATCTCGCCGGTGTCGGTGGTCTTGCCGCCCATCACCAGCGCGAGCGGCGAGCCGACCTTCCAGTCCGATTGCAGCTCGGTGTCGAACCAGTATTGCCGCGTGAACGTGCTCTTGGTCAGCGCGTCCCACAGTTTGTCCGGGGTGGTCTCGATGTAGGTGACGTAGGCGAATTCGGGCTTAGGCATGGTAGGCCTCCCTCGCGCCGCTGGTGAGCAGGTCGGCCGGCAGTTCGCGCCCGGTCTCCAGGAAGCTCTTCAGGCTTGCGATCACCATCGGCCAGCCGCCGGAGATGTCGCGCAGCGTCTTCGGACCCAGATTATCATGCGTCACGGTCAGCTTGACCACTCCGCCGTGGGGTTCGATGTCGAAGGTCACGCGCGAGACCTGTTCGCGCTCGACGCCTTCCTTCACCACATCCCAGCTGTAGGCGAGCTTTTTCGAGGGATCGGCGATCAGCACCTCGCCCTGCACGCTGCGGCGGCCGTCCTTGGTGAGGTGGTAGGGGGAGCCGATCTTCCAGTCGGAGCTGACGCGATAGCCGAACCAGAAGCGTTCGGTGAAATCGCTCGATGTCAGCGCATGCCACAGTTTGTCGGCGGTGGTCTCGATATAGGTGACGTAGACGTAGTCCGGTTTACTCATCACGCTTCTCCAATTGTCTTTTCAACTCGCTCAGCGCGGCGAGTTTCCCGCGCTCGAACTTCCTGATCCACCGCTCGCCGATCTGATGGATCGGAACCGGGTTGAGATAGTGCAGCTTCTCGCGGCCATGCTTGATCGTGGTGACGAGGTTGGCCTCCTCGAGAATCACAAGGTGCTTGGTGACGGCCTGACGCGTCATGTCGAGACCGTCGCAGAGCTCACCGAGCGTCTGCCCGTTCTGATCGTGAAGCCGGTCAAGCAGCGTTCGCCGTGAGGCATCCGCGAGGGCTTTGAAGACTTCATCCATGGGTCGGATAATAGGCAACCAAATGGTTGCATGTCAAGAGCGTGTGTTTGGAGGCCGGCAGCGCCGTGCTAGCCTCGCCGGCAGCCAACGCAGATTGGTGTGGAACATTGGGTGGTGCGCATGGGTGGTCGCGTTACGGCAGCTTGCTGCACGTTGTTTCTTGTCCTGTTCGCGAATGGTGCGAGCGCCCGGCAGAAGATCGGCGACCCGCCCGAAGCATCCAACATGAGGCTGGTTGGAACCAGCGATTTGCAGGCCCGCAGCGCCTATCAGCCGACCATCCATCATCAGGGCGACAAATGGATCGCCTATATCGGCCATCACGGCGGCACCGACGACATTCCCGATCCCGTCAACCCGATGACCGGCAAGGCCGAGCCGAACGGCACCTCGATCGTCGACGTCACCGATCCCGCGCATCCGAAATATCTGCGGCACATTCCCGGACAGGAAGGCAAGTATGAATCCGGCGGCGCGCAGATGGTGCGGATCTGCGACGGCAAGGATCTGCCGAAGGGCGATCGCAACGCGGTCTACATGCTGCGCACCTTCGGCAGCGAGGCGCATGAAATCTGGAACGTCGCCGATCCTGCCAATCCGGTGCTCGTCACCCGGATCGGCGGGCTGAAGGACACGCACAAGAGTTTTTGGGAATGCGGCACCGGCATCGCCTTCCTGGTGTCGGGCGCGCCGGACTGGCGCACGCGGCGCATGACGCAGGTCTATGATCTCTCCGATCCCGCGCAGCCAAAGAAGATCAGGGATTTCGGCCTGCCCGGGCAGGAGCCGGGTGCGACCGGCGCGGTGCCGACCGAACTGCACGGGCCGATCTCGACCGGGCCGCAGGGCAATCGCGTCTACTTCGGCTACGGCACCAACAAGGGCGGCTTCCTGCAGATCGTCGATCGCGACAAGCTGCTGAACGGACCGAAGCAGCCGACGACGGACAATCTGAAATTTCCGGAGATCGCGCGGATGCCGCTGTCGGCGATGAACGGCGCGCATACGGTGTTTCCGATACCCGGTATGCCGATCGCCGAGTTCGCCCATGACAAGGACGGCAAGAGCCGCGACATCGTGATGATCGTCGACGAGGCGATCCAGAACGAATGCGGCGAGGCGCGCCAGATGGTGTGGTTCGCCGACGTCACCACCGAGGCGCGGCCGATGCTGATCTCAAGCTACACGGTGCCCGAAGCCTCCGGCGCGTTCTGCGAGCGGGGCGGCCGGTTCGGGTCGCATTCGTCGAACGAGAGCATGGCGCCGGTCTACTACAAGAAGCTGGCCTTTATCGCCTTCTTCAACGCCGGCGTCCGCGCGCTCGATATCCGCGATCCCTACCATCCGAGGGAAGTGGGTTACTTCATTCCCTCCATCACGGCGGCGACCGACAAGCGCTGCGTCACGATCGACGGCAAGGACCGCTGCAAGGTCGCGATCCAGACCAACAATGTCGAGACCGACGAGCGCGGCTACATCTATGCGGTCGACCGCGCCAACACCGGCCTCCACATCCTCGAACTGACCGGCGCGGCGCGCGCCGTCGCCGGTCTGCCGTGAGCGCGCGATGATGCGCTCATGGCCGGCCACAGCGGCGATGTTCCTGGCGCTCGGCGGGCTCTCCGCCGTTGCCGGCTACGAGATGGCGCCGCCGGGCGCGGCCGCGTGGCGTGAAATCGCCTGGCCGTTCCAGCGCGACGGCTGGCCCGCCGGCCGCGCCTTCCGCTGCGGCGCGGCGGAGTGCGGTGGCGACGTCGAGGTTTATCTCAGGCCGAAACTCGGCTTCTGCAACTGCGACAGCGGCGTCGCCGATGACGACGAGGTCGATCGCGTCGCCGATGTCGACATGATCAGCCCGCGCTTTGTGCCGCTGAAGGCGGGCGATGCCGTTGCCGTCGCCGACATGCCGGGGCGGATCAGGGTCTATGATCTCGAGATGCCCGAGGAGAAGCACACTGCGATCGGCATCGCGGTGTCGCATCGCTGCGACCTGATGGCGGTCGCGGCGCAGGGCAGGGGAGATGCCGCAGGGGTGCAGCGGGCGACGTTGAAGTTTCTGGAGTCGCGAGAGATCAGAGCATGGATGATTACGGCAATGGAGGGACATTGAGGAACCCGTCTCTCGCATGCGAAAATGGTGTCGTCACCCGCGAAAGCGGGTGACCCAGTATTCCAGAGACGCTGATGCTTAGCTGATGGGCCGCGGCGTACTGGATACCCCGCTTTCGCGGGGTATGACAGAGATGAGCAGGAGCCGCTTCCTCTTCGCCCGTCCTATGTGCATAATTCGGCTTCACCGTCAGTGAGCTCCTCATGTCCCTGCAAGCCTATTTCGCCTTCGTCGCCGCCTGCATCGCGCTGGCGCTGCTGCCTGGTCCGATCGTCACGATGGTGATCGCCAACGGGCTGCGCTACGGCACGCGCGCCGCGCTCACCAACGTGTTGGGTGCGCAGGTGGGACTTGCGATCGTGATCGGCACCGTCGCGGTCGGGTTGACCTCACTGATGGCGACGATGGGCTACTGGTTCGACTGGGTGCGCTTTGCCGGTGCCGCCTATCTGGTCTGGCTCGGCTTCAAGCTGATCCGCTCGCCGGTCGAGGGCGTCAGCACCGACGACACGCCGCCGCCGCCGCGCGGCGGCTTCTTCCTGCAGGGCTTTCTGGTGCTGCTTTCGAACCCGAAGGTGCTGGTGTTCTTCGGCGCCTTCATCCCGCAGTTCATGGATATGGACAAGCCGCACGTCCCGCAGGTGGCGCTGCTCGGCCTCACCTTCATGGCGACCGCCGTGCTGACCGACGCCGCCTACGCCTTGGCGGCCGGCCGCGCCCGCAAGTTCTTCTCCAAGGAGCGGACCCGGTTGATGTCGCGCATATCAGGCGGCTTCATGATCGGCGGCGGCATCTGGCTGGCGCTGACCCGGGCGCGCTGAAGCCGCCGGGCGATAGGCTCAAAATCGTCGCCGACAAGGCCACGATTCCCCGGCGTCGGCAAACTTCGCAGACGTTTGCTCTAGCCCGGAGGCCGTCGGCCATGCTTTGATCCGCGACGGAAGCTAACCCATCGTCTGGGAGCAGGGCCTTGACCACCGATAGCGTGGATCGGCGTCTGGCAGCGGTTCTGGCGGCGGATGTCGCCGGCTACAGCCGGCTGATGGGAATCGACGAGGAAGGCACCCTGGCCAGGCTGAAGTCGGTCAGGCGGATGCTGCTCGATCCGACGCTGGCTGCGCATCGCGGCCGCGTCGTCAAAACGACCGGCGACGGAATACTCGTTGAATTCGCCAGCGCCGTCGATGCGGTGCGCAGCGCCGTTGAAGTTCAGCGTCGAATGGCCGATCAGAATGCTGGCGTACCAACGGAGCAGCTGCTCGAATTCCGAATCGGAATCCACATCGGCGACATCATTTTTGATGACAACGACATCTTTGGCGATGGCGTCAACATCGCAGCTCGCCTGGAGGGGATTGCCGAACCGGGTGGCGTTTGCATTTCCGACGACGCGCAACGGCAAGTTCGCGGCAAGGTCGATGCGACCTTCGAGGACTTGGGGCCGCAGCTTCTGAAGAATATTGCGGAGCCAATTCGTGCTTGGAGGCTTCGCGTTGGCGCCGCCTGCGCAGCGGCCACGGTCGCGAAACCCGCCTTCACCGCTCCGGCCTCCCCGCCCGCGCTTGCCGAGAAGGCCTCCATCGCGGTGCTGCCGTTCCAGAATATGAGCGGCGATGCGGAGCAGGAATACTTTGCCGACGGCGTCGTCGAGGACATCATTACGGCGCTATCGCGCTTCAGATCGTTGTTCGTGATCGCGCGCAATTCAAGCTTCACCTACAAGGGAAAGCCCGTCGACATCAAGCAGGTCGGGCGCGAACTCGGTGTGCGATACGTGCTCGAAGGTTCGGTGCGTAAGTCGAGCGGCCGTGTTCGGATCACCGCGCAACTGATCGAGGCCGGCAGCGGTGCGCATCTCTGGGCAGACAGGTTCGACGGTGAGCTGAAGGACGTGTTCGACCTGCAGGACCAGGTCACCGCAAATGTTGTCAGCGTGATAGCGCCAAAAATCCAGCAGAGCGAGATCGAACGAACCCGAACCAAGCCGACTGACCGTCTCGACAGCTACGATCTCTTTCTGAGAGGCATTGCGGCCTATGCAGACCGCTCCAAGTGGGGCGACGCCGAACTGGGCGAGTGGTTCAACAAGGCCTGCGCGCTTGATCCCAATTATGCGGCCGCTCAGATCATGCTGGCCTATTCGTCACTGCTGAAACAGACCACGCGCGGTACGCCCCCCGGCGCGGAGGAGTTGGCTGAGGCGCTGCGGATCGCCGAGCTCGCCTGCGCGCTGGCCAGCGACGATCCGTTCGTGCTGGCGCGCGCGGCTCACATGTTTGCCTATCTCGGCCACGACTACGATCGCGCTGAGACCATGATCGAAGAGGCGATCTCGCTCAATTCGAATGATGCTGCGGCGTGGGGATATCGCGGCTGGATTTCGCTCATGTGCGTCCAGCCGGCACGCGCGATCGAAAGTTTTGAGCACAGACTCCGGCTCAGCCCGATCGATCCCGGGCGGGCGTCGATGTGGAACGGAATCAGTTTCGCGCATTTCATGCTCGGCCAGTATGAGCAGGGCCGTGCGGCCGCCGCCAAGGCGCTGGTGATCGGCGAAGACGCACACACGCTCAGCGCGTTGATCATGAATGAGGTCGGCTCGGGGCGCCTCGACGAGGCACGCGTCATCGCCGGCCGCCTGCTCAAGCTGCGGCCCGATTTCCGCGCGTCCTACGCGCGGCAGAATTTTCCGACCAGGAGCGTCGAATGGGGCGACCGCATGGTCGCCGTGCTGTGTGAGGCCGGCATTCCGGCGTAGGAATTCCTGGATCTATGCATTCCAGACGCGACGTTGCCTCGAGGCCGCGAATGGGCGCTTGATGCTACGCCACGATCCGCTCGACGACGTCGCGCACCAGGCCGGTCAGCAGCTCGAGCTTGTATCCGGTCATCGGCAGCGGCCTGGCTCCCGAGGTCGCCAGTTCGGCGGCCTGCGCGATGGTCGCCGCGTTAATCTGCTTGCCCTGCAGCGCCGCCGCGGACGCGGTCAGCCGCAGCGGGACCGGGGCGATGCCGCCGGCGGCGATGTGGGCCTGCTGGAACGCGCCGCCGGATATCACCGCCCGCACGCAGATCTCGACCAGCGGCCATTCCGCATGCGTCCGGCTGATGGCGCGCTTGTACAGCGCGCGCTCACCGGCCAGCGGGACGGGAAGCTCGATCCGCTCGATCCGTTCGCCCAGTGCGAGCAGATTGTCGGCCGCGCCGTTGCTGCCGTCGCCGAGCAGGTCGGAGATCGACAATTGGCTGCGCCGGTCGGTGGCGACCTTCGCATCATAGGCGAGCAGCGCCATCGCCATCGTCGACGGATGCGGCGCGACGCATGGACCGAGATCGAATGCGACGTGATAGAGATGGTTGCCGGATCGCGCCGGGCAGTCGGCGCCGCCCTTCTTGAGACAGGCGATCTGCGGATTGCGGAAATACCAGCAGCGCGAGCGCTGGGCGAGGTTGCCGCCGAGCGTTGCCATGTGCCGGATCTGCGGCGTGGCGAGGCCCTGCGCTGCGGCGGCGATGCCGGGGTAAGCCTCGGCGAGCCGCGGATCGGATGCGATCGCCGCGATCGTGGTCAGGGCGCCGATGCGGGCCGAGCCGTCCGCATTCCACGTAACACCGATCGTGTCGGGACTGGCGGCGAGATCGATGATCGCGCCGCACGACAGGCCGCTGCGGCGACGCTCCGACAGATCGGTGCCGGCGGCGCGGAATTCGGGCGCGGAGATGACGTCTGCAGTTGCGACACTCATGCGGCATCCCTCCCTTTCAGCGCGGCGACGATGCGATCGGGCCTGATCGGAATCTCGGTGAGGCGGACGCCGATCGCGTTGTGGATCGCGTTGGCGACAGCGGCCGAGGTCGGCACCGTCGACGCCTCGCCGATGCCGACGCTGTTGCCGAGCACATGGTCGAAGCCGGCTTCGTCGAAATGGACGTCGATTTCCGGCGTGTCGGCGATCCCCGGGATGCGGTAGTCCTCCATTCCCGCGGTCAGGACGTCGCCGCTGCTCGGATCAAGCTCGCGTGCCTCGTAGAGTGCGTAGCCGAGGCCCTGGATCACCGCGCCGCAAGCCTGGCTGCGCGCCAGCGCGGGGGAAGCGATCCTGCCGACCGCGATGCCGGTATGCACGTTGAGCACGCGGACATGGCCGAGCCAGGTGTCGACCTCGACCTCGATCACCTGCACCGAGCTCGGCACGCCGGCGCCGACCGCGATGTTCGAGAAGCGGCGCATCATCCAGCCGAACACCATGCCCATCAGGCCGACTTCGCGCAGCGGCGAGCGGATGCCGGGCGCGGTGTTCTTGCCGTCCTCGCCGCGCGTCTCCACCACCGCGATGTCGGGCGAGCGCGCGATCAGCTCGCGCCAGGGCGCGTTCGAGCCGGGCGCCGGCTTTCTTGTGGCCTGTTCGAGCATCGCGGCCTTCAGCTTCCGCACCGCCTGCAGCGTCGGCGGCATCACCGAGGCGGTGACGCGGCTGCCGCCGGAGCCGGGGCCTTCGGGCAGCGACGAATCGCCGATCCGCACATCGATGTCGCCGGGTTCGAGATCGAACTCGCGCGCGATCGCGTCGGCAAGCACGCTGCGGGTGCCGGTGCCGATGTCCTGCGTCGCCGTGCTGGCAACGATGCGGCCGCCCTTGACCGCGACCTCGACCTTCACCTTGGGCTGCCAGAGATAGAGCCAGTAGCCCGTCGCGACCCCGATGCCGCGGCGGTAGCGCCCGTTCTGCGCCGGTTTGCGGTTGCGCCAGATCTCGAGCCCGGATGCCCAATCGTAGAGCCGCTGCCGGTTGGGATCGGGATCCCACTTCTTGCGCAAGGCGATCGGATCGACGTTGAGCCGCAGCGCGGCCTCGTCGATCGATTGCTCCACGGCGAATGCCATCGGCGGACCGCCGGGGCCGCGGAAGGCGGCGCCGGGCGGCAGATTGCTGATGACGTCGAAATCCGAAAGATCCTTCGCCTCGGCCGGATAGATCAGCCGTGCCAGGCCCGCGATGGTCGAGTTGGTCGCGGCGCCGGTATCGGCATGCGCGGTGACCGAGAGCGCCTTCAGGCCGCCCTGGTCGGAGGGCAGCAGCGCGACCTTCAACTCCGCAGCCGGCCGATAGCCGGCGACCGAGAGTTCTTCCTGGCGATCATAGGCGACCCGCACCGGCGCTTTCGCCGCGCGGGCGAGCTCGATCGCGGCGATCGCCTCGGTGCCGAGGCTCGCCTTCGACCCGAAGCCGCCGCCGACGTGGTCGGCGATCACGCGGACCTTGTCGTGATCGAGCTTGTAGCGCTTGGCGATCTGCTCCTTCAGGTGAAACACCTGCTGGGTCGAGGCGTGCAGGGTCAGCCGGTCGCCGTCGAAGCGCGCCACTGCGGCGTGGGGCTCGAGACAAGCATGCTGCTGCGTGGCGGTGCGGAAGGTGGCTTCGACGAGTAGCTTGTTGCTGGCCTGGCGCGCCTCGTCCACCCAGTTGCGGGCCTTCTTGGCGCGGGTCGAGAACACCGCGGTCGGCCCGCGGATGTTCTGCTTCCAGGGCGCCGGCCCGCCGGCCGCTTCCGAGACGTTGCCGGCCCGCTTGCGGCTCGCCTTGTCGAACACCACGGGCGCATCATCCTTGCGTCCGGCGTCGAGCCCGACCACGGCGGGCAGGCGCTCGCTGGTCAGCTTGATCGCGGCCAGCGCGGCCAGCGCCGTCTTGCGGTCCGGAGCTGCAACCGCCGCAATCGGCTCGCCGACATAGCGCACGACACGGTCGTCGCCGAGCAGCGACACCGCACTAACGCCGGGGACCGCGCGCGCCGGCGCGAGATCGAGCGTGGTGATCCGCGCATGCGCCTCGCGCGAGCGCAGGATCAGGCCTTCGAGCTGGCCGTCATGATGGATGTCGACGGTGTATTTCGCCGCGCCCGTCACCTTGTCGCGCGCCTCGATGCGGGGCGCCGTGACATGATCGCCGTCGAAGCGGCCGGCGCAGGCGTCCGCCACCGCACGGAAAATCCCGTCATAGGCGCCGCAGCGGCAGAGATGGCCCGACAGCGCCGCGCCGATCTCCTCGCGCGACGGCACCGCCGTTCCCCTGGTGGCGCGCCAGCGGTCGCAGAATGCGGTCGCTTCCACGATGAAGCCGGGGGTGCAGAAGCCGCATTGCAACGCGTCATGCGCCATGAACGCCTTCTGCACCGGATGCAGCCCGGACGCGGCGATGGCTTCCACCGTTGTCACCGATTTGCCGGCGGCGGCGTGCGCCGGCATCAGGCAGCTTGCGACCGGCGCGCCGTCGACCAGCACGGTGCAGGCGCCGCAAACGCCGGCGCCGCAGACGAGCTTGGTGCCGGTGAGCTTGAGCTGGTCGCGCACGATGTCGATCAAGAGCGCATCGGGATCATCGGGCAGGGATTCGACGCGGCCATTAACGGTCGTCGTGCTCATGGATGTCCTCCGCTTGTCCTGCGTGTCGGCCTTTTGGGGATTGCCGCCTTCTTGACGGGCGGCTTCTGCGATTTCGGCATGGGTTTCGGTAGCGCGCCGGCGCAGAGCGTCCGCACCATGATCGCCATGTCCTTCAAAAACGCATCCGACGGCTGCATCGCCGGATATTGCGACTTCGCTGCGTACATCGCCATTTCGACCAGCCGCGCGAATTCGGCCGGCGTCAGGTCTTGCGGCAGCGCGAGCTGTTGCTTGCGCACGACCCGCGTGATCGTCGCGACCATGCGTTCCGCATAGCGCGCGGCGTAGGTCTGGTAGAGGTCGCGCGCGTGCACGAGGTGCTCGGAATACAATTCCTCGAGATGCGGCGAGCCGTCCAGCGAGCCGATCATGGTCGACATCCGCGCGGTCATGCCCGCGGCGAGGATGTCGCCGAGATCGCCGCCCGCGGTCTCGGCCGCGGCAACGGCGGTCTCCTCGGCCGCGATCGCGGATTCATGCACGCGCTCGATCACGGCGCGGAACAGCGCTTCCTTGGATTCGAAGTGGTGATAGAGCGCCTGCCGCGTCAGGCCGGCCGCCTCGGCGACCAGTTCGATCGAGGAGCGGCGAAAGCCGTGCCGGCGGAACACCAGCATGGTGGCATCGAGAATGCGGGTTTTCGGTCCCATTTGACGATTTTGACAAATATCGAAAAACTGTCAAATCGCGATTTGGTGAGGAGGTGGTGCTGGGGCTTGATCACCATTCCGCGAGGCCGCCGCGCAGCCCGCGCCGGTGTGAACCGCCTTGCGAATGGTCGCGTCGAAGAAACGTGGAGCTCCAAAGATGACCTTCTCGTCCGGAGCTTGCGAGGATACGCACATGACCCAGGTCTACTTCCATTGCTCGACCACGCACGGGGTGCTGATGGATCGCCGCGGCACCTCGGTGACCAGCCTCTCGGAGGCCTGCGAGGCGGCGACGTGCATGATGCGATCGCTGGTCGCAACGGTCAGCCTGGAAGACTGGCGCGACTGGGTCGTGCATGTCAGCGACGAGTCCGGCGACGAGATCGTGATCCTGTCCTTCGCATCCGTGCTCGGCAAGCCGCACTGAGAGGGCGCCATGCTGTCACCGCACGCATCATTGCTCCTTCTGCGCGACGGCTGGAACGCGATCACGACAGGCTTGCTGAATCTGATCGCGCGAATTCGCGATCCCTACCGGCCCGAGCTGCACTACATGCGCGGACCGGGCCCCAAATGGCATGCGAAGCATGCCGTGCGAGCCGCGGCGGCCGGTTGAACGCGGACCTGTTCAGCTCTCGCTTCTCGCCGGGCGATGCATCTCGCGCCGCCACGCCGCCGGGCTGACGCCGACCACGGCGGAAAACACCCGCGTGAAGTGGCTTTGATTGGCGAAGCCGGCCGAAATCGCGATCTCGGACAGCGACAGGTCGCGCGCCGCCATCAGCTGCTTGGCCACCTTCAGGCGCTGCTGAAGCAGCCATTGGTGCGGCGGCAGGCCGGTGGAGATGCGGAAGGCGCGCGAAAAATGGCCGACCGACAGATCGAGCTCGGCCGCGATCTGCTTCAGCGAAATCTTCCCGCTGAGGTCCGACTCGAGCTTTTCGCAGGCGCGGTTGATCTGCCAGGCGGCGAGGCCGCCGCGGCTCGGTCCGGTCGGGTGTTGTATTCCGCCATAGGTGCGGGTGACGTGTGCGGTCAGCGCCAGCATCATGTGATCGATGAACAGCTGGTTGGTCTCGTCCGGCCGGCGCAGTCCCTCGCGCAGCAGCGCCCCGACATGGCGAATGACGCCGTCGTCGTGACCGTCGCCGATTTCGCAGGCCAGTTCGCCGATGCGCGGCGCGCCTGTCTGTTCGGCGAAATCAGTGAGCGCCGAGCGCGGCAGATAGAAGAACAGCGAGTGGAACGGCTTGTCGATCACGTAGCGCGGATCGCGTTTGAGATCGTAGAGATAGGTCGCGCCCGCGGGGATATCCCGCTTCATGAGGCACTTGCCGCCCTCCCACAATTCGCAGTCCGGATAATCGTGCAGCTTCAGGCTGACCAGAAAGGCATCCTCGGCGGTGAGCGATCCGGACAGCCCGGGCACCGGGTTGTCGTCCCGGGTTTCGGTGACCGCGAGTTCGGCGCTGCGCAGCGTGCGCGTGATCAGCGCCGGCGGCGTATCCTTCAGGCGCAGGAATTGCCCGAGCCGCTGCCCGTAGGCGCCCGCCTGTGTCATGTGCGTTGAGTCCATCATTGATGCGCAGCCGGGCAGGGACCTGTCAGTCATCCTTCGAAGCCGTCACTCATTATCCGGGATTGCTGCGGCGCAGTCCAGTTTGCTCACGCAATCATGAACGATCTGCCGGCCGATCGCGGCCCAGCGATTCCAGAACGATTTCAATCGCCTTGGTTCGATCGGCCGTACCCGACGCAGAAATGTCGCAGCGCTGCGCTTGGCGCAGAATTGGGCAAAGCATGGCCGTTTCAGGAAAGACAGCCGAACTGCACGGCGCTTAGGTCCGGCGGGCAGTTCCGCGCCTCATCGGTCCCACAGACCGGCCCGCAAGGAGAGAGCGCATGAGCCTTCAAACGCGAGCACAGGTGATGAGTAAGCCGATCCTGCAAGATCCTCTGCGGGATTTGCCCGCCGCATCCGATGCGCGGCCGGCCGAGGCACCGGCCGGCCCGCGCTGCCCGGCCGGTCAGGAAATGGCCCGTGTGCTCAAGACGCAGCCGCTTCGCATGGCGGCCGACCCCTCGAGCGGCGCGATCGCCTATTGGAAGCATGATGCCCTGCACGACGTGGTCAGGCCGATGGTCGACCATGTCGTCATGAGCTATCCCGCCGGCTCGCAGCGGCTGGAGCGGCGCACCGGCAAGGTGGCTTCGATCGGAACGGCGCGGTCCGGGGTCGTGACGATCATTCCGGCCGGCTCGACCTCGCGCTGGGATATTCACCAGTCCTTGCATGTCGTTCAGCTCTATCTTCCGCATGCGACGCTGGCGCGCGTCGCCGGCGAAGCCGACACCGCGGCTCCGGGCGATCTGCTGGAGCGCACCGGGCACCCCGATCCGATTACATCGCGGTTGCTGCTGAGCGCCGCTGATGCGCTCGAGGGCAGCGCGGCGCTGGATGCGCTGTTCCGGCAGCAACTGACGGATCTCTTGGCCACGCGCCTGCTGTCGGCGCATGCCGGCGTGCCTGCCACGGTTCAGGCGACCGTGGGCGGTCTGGCGCCGACAGCGCTGCGCCGCGCCATTGAGCGATTGCGCTCGGACAGCGATGCGGACGTCTCGCTCGCGGCGCTGGCCACGGACGCCGGCCTGTCGCGCTTTCACTTCTGCCGCGCCTTCAAGGAAAGCACCGGGCTTTCGCCGCACGCCTGGCTGCGCCAGCACCGGCTCGAGCAGGCCATGAACATGCTGCGCGACACCGACGCATCCGTGGTCTCGATCGCGGCGGCGCTCGGCTACAGTTCGCAGACCGCGTTCGCGGCCGCGTTCAGGAAGCTGACCGGCGAAACCCCGAGCGATTGGCGGCGGCGCCTGCGGTAGGGCGTTTTCGAGCGCAGAACCGAAAGTGCTCTAGCCGCAATCGCTCTTCAGGTCGGGCAATCGCTCTGGGGCACTCACAAGTCAAATTCGCTAGATCACCGTGGCGCCCATGCCAATAACGGAGACAAGCGATGGCCTGGAAGGATTTCGGTAGCTCCCTTGCAGTCACGCGGCGACGTCGGGTCCTCGCGACTGCGCTGATGTACGGACTTACGCTCACGGTCCGCTTCACGTCGGCAACAGGCGAGGATGCCGATGCGCCGGCGCAGGCCGTTCAGGGCGCCGATGCCATGACGTCGGTGACGATCAGCGACGCCGCCCAGGCGCTGTACCGCGACTGGCTCCCGGGGGCCGCGCTGCCGATCGGCCTCCAGCATGGACCGCTCTCGGGCGCGAGAGGCTGCCGCGCAGCGTGCATGCCTGCGGCGCGCACGCCGTTCCTGTCGAGCTGCGCCCGGCAATAGGCGCTCACCCTTTCACCTCTTCGCGTCGCCGATCGCGACAGGCTTCGCCGCACGCGGCGGCAACGCGCGGACATCAGAGACTGTCAACCCAGAGGAGATACCCATGCGAATTGTCATCATTGGCGCCGGCTTTGCCGGCATGTACGCCGCGCTCTCCGCGGCCCGCCTGCGCGACATCAAGGGCGTCTCGCCCGAGGAGCTCGAGATCGCGCTGGTCGCGCCGGAGCCGACCCTGGTGGTGCGCCCGCGGCTCTATGAGCCGAAGCCGGAGACGCTGACCGCGCCCCTGCTCGACGTCTTCAACGCGATCGACGTCGTCTATGTGCAGGGCAGCACCGAAGCCGTCGATACCAAGGCCCGCACCGTGCAGATCGTCACCGCCAAGGACGCGCGCAAGACGCTGCCTTACGATCGCCTTGTGGTGGCGACCGGCAGCCGGCTGTTCCGTCCGAACGTGCCCGGCCTCGCCGAACATGGCTTCAGCGTCGACAGTCTTGCGGACGCGATCGCGCTCGACCGCCATCTGCATGGCCTCGCCAAACAGCCGGCATCAGCGGCGCGCGACACCGTGGTCGTTGCCGGCGGCGGCTTCACCGGCATCGAGGCCGCGACCGAGATGCCGGCGCGGCTGCGCGAGATCCTCGGCAAGGACGCCAGGCCGCGCGTGGTCATCGTCGATCGCAATGCCGCGATCGCGCCGGACATGGGCGAAGGCCCGCGCCCGATCATCGAGGACGCGATGCGCAAGCTCGGCGTCGAAGGCCGCTTCGGCGCCGGCGTCGCCGAGGTCAGCAAGTCCGGCGTCACGCTCTCCAACGGCGAGCATATCGAGGCTGCGACCGTGGTCTGGGCGGCGGGCATTCGCGCCGCGCCGCTGACCACGCAGATCCCGGCGGAACGCGACAATTTCGGCCGGCTGCTGGTCGACCGCGATCTGCGCGTGCCGTCGGTCGCGGGCGTGTTCGCCACCGGCGACGCGGCGCGCGCCGCATGCGACGATGTCGGCAATTACGCGCTGATGTCGTGCCAGCACGCGACGCGGATGGGCGCGTTTGCCGGCAACAACGCCGCGGCCGAGCTGCTCGGTGTCCCGACCAAGCCGTATCACCAGAAGGCCTATGTCACCTGCCTCGACCTCGGCGAGGCCGGTGCGCTGTTCACCCGCGGCTGGGAGCGCAAGGTCGAGATGGTCGGCGACGTGGCCAAGAAGACCAAGCGGGAGATCAACACCGTCTGGATCTATCCGCCGCGCGCCGAGCGTGCCGCGGCGCTCGCATCCGCCGATCCGGAGCACGTCACCGAAGTCTGACGCTGAGCTCGGCGAGAGCACCGCAATTGCGATCATCGCTTCCGCGCACGGCGTCGTTCGATCGCTGTGCGCGGAACTGACTCGAAGTATCGCGGAGCGAAACGCAATTTAGAATCGTCCTTAGAAGCGCTCGAAAAATCTGAGGCGCATTGACGCAGTTTCGCTGCGTTCGCGTTGCGAGCTCGCAACACCACCGGCGATAAGCCCGACACTGGACGTGTTCTAATCACCGATCGGCTGCGTACGTCTTTCATCGTGTTAGTGACGGCGAAGATGAAGGCGATGTGAGTTGACGGGGGTCGGATGTTTCGTCGCACTGCGCTGTCGGCCGGGTACATGGCCGGCGGCGGTTTGTTCGTGCTGAGTGTGGTGATGCCGCGTGAAAGCGTTGCGCAATCGGCGCTGCCGCCGGTGACGGTCGAGGCGCCGAAACAACAGCAGCAAGCGCGGCGAACGCAGCCGGCGCGACGCGCGGCGCGTCCTGCGCGCACGACGCCGCGATCGATCGCGAACCGGGCGCCCGCGCAGAACGTTCCAGCACCCGGGGCGAGTGGCGGCGGAGAGCGCGGCAACGGCCCGGTCACCGGCTATCTCGCAAGCCAGAGCGTCACCGCAACCAAGACCGACAGCCCGGTCCTGACGACGCCGCAGTCGATCTCGATCGTCACCCAGGATCAGATCCAGGCGCAGGGTGCGCAGAACATCACCGAAGCACTGCGCTACACGCCCGGCGTGACGATCGAGAGTTTTGGCGCCAACGCGTTCTTCGACGAGTTCAAGCTGCGGGGCTTCACCGCGCCGCGCTATCTCGACGGGCTGCGGCTGCCGACCGACACCACGTCCTTCGCCGTCCCGCGCATCGAGACCTATGGTCTCGAGCGCATCGAGGTCCTGAAGGGCCCGTCATCCGGCCTGTATGGACAATCCGATCCGGGCGGCCTGTTGAACCTGGTCAGCAAGCGGCCCACCGAGACGCCGCATTACGAGATCGAGGGATCGTTCGGCTCGTTCGATCGCTTCCAGGGCGCCTTCGATATCGGTGGTCCGGCCGACAAGGACGGCCGGTTCCTTTACCGCATCGTCGGCCTTGGCCGCGACAGCAACAGCCAGACCGACTTCGTTCAGGACAACAAGCTGTTCATCGCGCCGAGCTTCACCTGGCGCCCGACCTACGACACCAGCTTCACCGTGCTCTCGCAGTACCAGAAGGTCGACAACAAGGGTTACCAGCAATACGTCCCGGGACAGGTGTCCTTCCTGCCCAACCCCAACGGACATATTCCTTACAGCCGTTACCTCGGCGAGCCCGGGCTTGATGGCTATCATCTCGAGCAGTTCGCGGTCGGCTACGCGTTCGAGCATCGCTTCGACAACATCTTCCAGTTCCGGCAAAATCTCCGCTACACCCAGGTCAGCAACGACCTCGCATCGGTGCGGACCGAGGGCATGGTGACGGATCGTCTGGTCGCGCGCACCTACAACTACGTCAAGGCCAACGCCGCCAATGTCGCGCTCGACAATCAGCTGCAGGCGGATTTCGCGACCGGGCCGCTGGTCCACAAGGTGCTGGCCGGCGTCGACTACTTCGACCTGTGGGCCAATACCGACTATCGCACGACGCCGATTGCGCCGATCGATGCCTATAGTCCGGTCTACGGCACCGCCGTTCCGTCAGCCAGCTCGCTGGCGCCGTTCATTCTGCGCGACGACAGGCAGTCGCAGCTCGGCGCCTATCTGCAGGATCAGATCAAGCTCGATCGCTGGACGTTGACCATGAGCGGCCGCCAGGACTGGGTCAGCTCCGGCTTCACCAGCATGGCGTTCTATCCGCCGGCCGGCCATTATTCGCGCGATGACTCGGCGCAAACCGGGCGCATCGGCCTGAGCTACCTGTTCGATATCGGCCTCGCGCCCTATGTCAGCTACGGGACCTCGTTCACACCGAATCTCGGCGCCGACAGCGCCGGCCGGTCGTTCAGGCCGACGACAGGCGAGGGCGCGGAGGTCGGCGTCAAGTTCAAGCCGAACGGCTCGAACTTCATGGTGACGGCGGCGGCGTTCGATATCCGTCAGCAGGACGTACTGACGGCAGATCCACTCAATCCGCTGTTCAACGTGCAGACCGATGCCGTGCGCGTCCGCGGCCTCGAGCTCGAGCTGAAGGGCAATCTGACGCGCGAGTTCGAGATCACGGCGGGATACACCCATCTCGACCCGCGGGTGACGACGAGCCTCGCCGGCTATGCCGGCAAGTACATGATGAACACGGCGCAGGACCAGGGCGCGGTCTGGGGCAAGTATACCTGGTATGACGGCGCGCTCGCGGGCCTTGGGCTCGGTCTCGGTGTGCGCTATGTCGGCGAGACCTACGGCGACAACTTCAATACCTTTGTCATTCCCTCCTATGCCTTGCTCGATGCGTCGGTCAGCTACGACTTCGCTTATCTGCGGCCGGACCTGAAGGGATGGAAGGCACAGGTCAACGTCACCAATCTGACCGACCACTTCTACGTTGCATCCTGCCTGACCGGGCTTCCCTATTGCGGCCTCGGCAATGGCCGCACGGTGCTGGGCACGATGAAGTACACCTGGAACTAGGTAACGAAATTGACTGCGACGACCAGATCCTTGCGGCGATGGGGCGCTGTCCATAAATGGACCAGCCTCATCTGCACGTTGTTCATGCTGCTGCTCTGCATCACCGGCCTGCCGCTGATCTTCCACGAGCAGATCGATGATCTCCTGCACAGTCAGGTCAAGCCGGCCGACGTGCCGCCAGGCACGCCGCCGGCCAATCTGGACCGTCTGCTCGGCAACGCGATGGCGCAGGCGCCGGGAAAGGTGCCTCACTTCCTGATCTGGGATCGCGACGATCCGAGCGCGATGTTCGTCAGCGTCGGCCCGACCATCGATGCCGATCCGACCAACAACCTCTTGATCCGGATGGACACCCATACCGGCGCCTATCTCGATGCGCCCGATGTGACCGGCCGCTTCACTTACATCATGCTGAAGCTGCACACCGACATGTTCGCGGGGCTGCCCGGCAAGCTGTTCCTTGGATTGATGGGGATCCTGTTCTGCGTCGCGATCATCTCCGGCATCGTCGTCTATGCGCCCTCGATGCGGAAGCTGCGCTTCGGCGCCTACCGCGCGCAGCGGACCCGCGTCGTGCGCTGGCTCGACGTCCACAATCTCGCGGGCATCCTGCTCGTCGCCTGGACGCTGGTCGTCGGCTTCACTGGTGTCATCAACACCTGGGCCGACCTCGTGCTCAAGATGTGGCAGTTCGGCCAGCTCGCCGAAATGACCGCGCAGTACAAGGACCGGCCGGTGCCGTCGAAGCTGACCTCGCTGAATGCGGCGGTCGAAGTGGCCACCCATGCGGTGCCCGGCATGACACCGAGCTTCGTCGCGTTCCCGGGAACCCTGTTCAGCAGCAAGAGCCACTACGCCGTATTCCTGCATGGCGATACGCCGCTGACCTCGCGGCTGCTGAAGCCGGCGCTGATCGACGCGGAAACCGGCAAGCTGACCGATACAAGGGATATGCCCTGGTATGTGACGACCCTGTTCGTCTCGCAGCCGCTGCATTTCGGCGACTATGGCGGCATGCCGCTCAAGATCGTCTGGGCGCTGCTCGACATCTTGACCATCTTCATTCTCGTGACCGGCGTGTATCTGTGGATGCGCCGCCGCAAGGCCGGTGTGAGCCAGGAACGCGCGATCGCCAACGCCGCCTCCATCGACAACCCCGCATTATCGTCGTGACGTCAGCATGGTCTCGCATCGTTCATTGACCCAGATCTTCGGCGCCCCGCTCGTCATCGCGGTCGTGAGCACGGTCGGATTGATCAGCGCGCTGGTCGGCGACGGCTGGTGGGATGCGGTCTCGTGGGCCGGACTCGGCCTGCCTGTGCTGCTCTACCTGGTGTTCATCTGGCGGCGCCAGCCGAATTGATCGGGTTGACCTGATCGCGCCTCGAACCGGTCGCGCAATCAGCAAAGCCGGTCCAATCGGAATATGCCGATCCCTGTGGTGTCTCATCCGCGGAGATGCGCAAGAAGCCGAACCGGCAATCGAACAAGCAGTCGCGGCCGTGCAGGTACCTGGCGTGCGGCATCGCGCTCTCGACGGCATTGTAAATTGTAAGATGACAGGTTTCACTCCGGGAGCCCCGCCATGCGTAGCGGGTTGACCAATGCGTCCAGGTCGCCTTGTCGACGATACGGCAGCAGCCTGGCCCAGCGGGCCAAGCTGAAATTGGGGTGGCCCGCCAGCAAGTCGCTTGCGATCATGCGCGCGTCATCTTGCCGGCCGAGATTCCAGAGCGCCGCCATGAGCGTCGACTGCGCGGTCAGCCAGAGCGGCCGCTGCCTCAGCACGCGGGAGGCTATATCGTGCGCCGCCGCGAAATCTCCGAGATGAAATCTTGCGCGCGCTTCGTCGACCATGGATTCGTTGCGCTCAATCGGACTGAGCCGTTGAGCGTGTTCCTCGTAGAGGACGGCTTTTCGGAAGTTGCCGGCATAACCGTGGTACATGCCCGCCATGTGATGGGCGTCAGAGCTGCTGGGAGCGAGGCTGATCGCCGTTTCTCCTGCTGCCACAGCCTCATCATGACGGCGTTGATAGGTACGAACATAGCCGATCACGAGGTATGCTTCCCCGAAGCTCGGGTCGGCGGCGAGAGCCCGATCAGCGCAGCCCAGTGCTGCTTGATACGCTTCATTTTCATCCTTGATCCAACCGAAGCGCGCCTGGTCTGTCAGGGTAAGACCCAACAAATAGAGCGCCGGCATAAACGAGGCATTGATCTCCAGCGCTTGTTCAAAAAGCTTCCGGGCCTGTGCATGGGTTTGCCTTGCGAAATTAACGTACAGGGCGCGTCCCTTTAAGACATACTCATAAGCCAGCGGACTGCCCGAGCGTTTTCTCCACACCCTTGCGCGTTCACCGACCGTCAACTGCACTTCAAGCGCTTCGACGATCTCTTGCGTAATTCGGTCCTGGAGATCGAACACGTCGTCCAGGTCTCCGTCAAAGCGATCCGCCCAGAGATGGCCGCCGTCTCGACCATCAATCAACTGCGCCGTCAACCTGATGCGATTGCCGATCTTTCGAACGCTCCCTTCCAGCAGATAACGAGCACCCAGGATCTGCCCGATTTCGCGAATGTCCCTGTTCTGCCCCTTGAACGCGAAGCTCGAGTTGCGGGCTATCACCATCAGTTCCTGAATCTTTGACAGGGTCGTAAGGACGTCTTCCGCGATCCCGTCCGCGAAATACTCCTGCTCGTTGTCGCCGCTCATGTTCTGGAACGGCAGCACCGCGATGGAGGGCTTTCCCGAAAACGGGCGCACGTGATGCGATTCGGCGGGAGTTGGATGGCGCTCAGGCGAAGGTCTGGCGCCAATCTTCATTCGCCAAACGCGGATCGGCTCAGTGATGTTCTTCAGATTCTGTTGGCCCATGTCTTCGAAGGCTGCATCGACCTTGCTCCGGATCTGCCGGTAGGCGTCGTCCGACAGGCATATGCCGCCCGGGTCCGCGATGTTCTCCAACCGCGCGGCGATGTTGACGCCGTCGCCGAAGATGTCGTCGTTGTCGATGATGATGTCGCCGACGTGAATGCCGATGCGAAATTCGATCCGCTGCTGTTGCGGTGCGGATGCGTTAAGCTCTGCCATCCTGCTCTGGACTTCTACAGAGCTGCGCACTGCATCGACGGCGCTGCCGAATTCGACAAGCATGCCGTCGCCGGTCGTTTTGACGATGCGGCCTCGATGAGCGGCGATCGTTGGATCAATGAGATTCTTTCTGGCCGCCTTGAGCCGCGCGAGCGTGCCTTCCTCGTCCGCTCCCATCAGGCGACTGTAGCCGGCGACATCTGCCGCCAGCACTGCTGCCAGTCGCCTTTCCACTCGCTCGGGCGCCACGGACTACCCTAACTTGGAAGTTCAACCCAGCCAATTAAAGCACGTCGAGCTGGCTTCGGGCTAGAGGCCACGCCCTGGCTGACCGTTAGTCGCTAGAGCAGCGCTTCCGTGCGCAGCGTCGCCTCGATTTCGCCGAGGATGCGCGCCAGCCGTTCGGCCCACGCCGTCTCGCCGGCCTGGTCGGAGATCAGGTCCTGGCGGATCTCGATGCCCGAATTCATCAGGCCGCGCGCCTCGCCATGCACGGGGATCGTGTAGTCGGTCTCGTCGCTGACCGCGTAGGGCTCGTTGTCGCCGACCACGAGATCGCCCTCGGCGCGCAGATGCTTCAACAGCAGCGGCGGCAGCATCGTGTCGCGGTGGTAGAGCGTGCCGATGTGCCAGGGTCGCGCGATGCCGGCGTAGATCGGCGTGAAGCTGTGCAGCGACACCAGCATCGTCGGCAGGCCCTGACGCGCGCGCGCGTCGATGATCTCGTCGATGCGTTTGTGATAGGGATCGAAGATCTGCGCGTGGCGCATCTCGGCGGCCTCGCGCGACAGGCCTTCATTGCCCGGCACTGTGGTGGCCTCGCTGATCAGCGGGATCGAGCTTGCGACATGCGGCGGACGGTTGCAGTCGATCACGAGCCGCGAATAGCGCTGCGCGATCAAATGCGCGCCGAGCCGGTCCGAGAGGCGGGTTGCGACGCCGGCGATGCCGATGTCCCAGGCGATGTGCCGCACGAGCTCGTCTTCGGGCAGGCCGAGATCGCCGAGCGGAGAGGGAATCAGCCTGCCGTAGTGGTCGCAGGTGAACAGGAACGGCGAGCGGCCGTCGGCATTGTGTTCAAGAACCGGTGAAGCGTCGGTGCTCGCGAGCAGGAACGATGGACCGCCTCCGTAATTCAAGGGCTTTTTTCCTCAACTTTGCCTATTCAGGCGGCATGCTGATCTGGAATCGGGCAGCTTTCTCTATAGATTATGCAGCCCGAAATCACGATGATTGTTTGAAGATGCCGCTGCTAACTATTCATCACAAGACCGTTTATCGCTACGCGCGCCCGGTGGCGTTCGGCGAACACCGCATCATGCTGCGGCCCCGTGACGGCCACGATCTGCGCGTGCTCGACAGCGCACTTGTGATCGATCCACAGCCGATGTCGCTGCGCTGGATCCACGACGTGTTCGGCAACAGCATGGCGATCGCCGCCTTCGACGAGCGCGCCGACACGCTGTCCTTTGTCTCGACCGCGACGGTGGAGCACAATCCGGCCGATACGTTCGCGCTGACGCCGGACGATCCCGCTTATTTCTATCCGTTCCTCTACGACGATGAGGAATTCCCCGATCTGCAGCAGTTCATCACGCCGCAATATGGCGACCCGAACGGCGAGCTGTCGGCCTGGGCGCGGCGTTTCCTCGATGTCGAGGCGCCGACACCGACTTTCAAGATCCTCAGCGGCATGACCCACGGCATCCGCGAGGCGTTCAGCTATCGCAAGCGCTACGAGCAGGGCACCCAGCATCCGCTCGACACGCTGCGCACGCAGTCCGGCACCTGCCGCGACTATGCGCTGTTCATGATCGAGGCGCTGCGCCGGCTCGGCGTCGCCGCGCGCTTCGTCTCCGGCTATCTCGCGATGCCGCCCGGCAGCGCGCACGGCTATGTCGGCGGCGGCTCGACCCATGCCTGGGTGCAGGTCTATCTGCCGAGCGCGGGCTGGATCGAATTCGATCCGACCAACGGCATCGTCGGAACGCGCGATCTGATCCGCGTCGCGGTGGCGCGCGATCCGCGCCAGGCGATCCCGCTGCATGGCGTCTATCTCGGCGCGGCGGATGCCTTTCTCGGCATGGATGTCGACATCAAGGTGGTCTCGGTTGGCGAGAATGCGGAGCAGGAGACGGCCTGACGATGCAGATCAAGGTCGGCTTCGAGATCACCTACACGGCGGCGCAGCCGACCCCGATGGTGATCATGCTGTCGATCCATCCGTCGCGCTACGCCGACATCGTCGGCACCGAGCGCCTTTCGACCGAACCGGACGTGCCGATCGGCCTCTATCGCGACGGCTTCGGCAATGTGTGCGGGCGCTTGGTCGCGCCAAGCGGTGACGTCACATTCCGCGGCAGCGCGCAGGTGCGCGATTCCGGGCTGCCGGATCCCGTCAATCCGGCGGCGCAGCAGCTGCCGATCGAGCAATTGCCTGACGATATGCTGCTCTATCTGATGCCGAGCCGCTATTGCGAGACCGACAAGCTAACCGACATTGCCTGGTCGCTGTTCGGCAACACACCGCAGGGCTGGGCGCGGGTGCAGGCGATCACCGATTTCGTGCACAACCACGTGACGTTCGGCTACCAGCACGCCCATCACATGAAGTCGGCGCACGACGTCTATGAAAGCCGCGCCGGCGTCTGCCGCGACTTCGCGCATCTGGCGCTCACCTTCTGCCGCTGCATGGGCATTCCGGCGCGCTACTGCACCGCCTATCTCGGCGACATCGGCGTGCCGCCGGACCCCGCGCCGATGGATTTCTCCGGCTGGTTCGAGGTCTATCTGTCGGGCCAGTGGTACACCTTCGATGCCCGCCACAACACGCCGCGGATCGGCCGCATCCTGATGGCGACCGGCCGCGACGCCGCCGACGTCGCCCTCACCACGAGCTTTGGCCGCATGACGCTGACGAAGTTCGTCGTGGTGACCGATGAGGTGGCGGCGGCTTGATTCTTGCCGGACCTTGCGTCATTCAGGGCTCGCAGCTTTGCAGCGCTTTCCGTCGTCCCTGCGAAAGCAGGGACCCATACGCCGCGGCTCCTGTTGTTGACAGGACCCGTCGTTCCGGCGTTGCGCAGCGATTTGGATTTGTGGTTATGGGTCCCTGCTTTCGCAGGGACGACAGCGAGTGTGAGGCGCAGCTTGTGAGTTATACTGCCCCGTTGTGCCGGAATGACAACTGAACCCATGACCTCCGACCTTCTCTTCGTCTACGGCACGCTGATGCGAGGCTTCGACCATCCGATGGCGAAGCTGCTCGCGGGCAATGCCGAATTCCTCGGGCCGGCGCAGTGCCGTGGCCGGCTCTATCTGGTGAAGCATTATCCGGGCCTGGTGGTGTCGGACGATCCGGCCGACATCGTGCATGGCGAACTGTTCCGCCTGCGTGAGCGCGAGGCCATGCTGCGTGAATTCGACATGTACGAGGCCTGCGGCGAAGGCTTTCCGCCGCCGACCGAATATGTCCGCGAACTGCTCGAGGTCACGCTCGCCGACGGAAGCGTGCGCGAGGCGTGGACCTATCTCTACAACTGGCCGGTCGCCGAGCTGCCGCGGATCGCGTCAGGAAAATTCCTCGAGCATTAGCTGCTTCAGATTTCCCGCATCACGCGGATATCGACCTCGCGCTCGACGAAATTCCATTCCTCGGTCGCGCGCAGCATGCCGACCAGTTCGTCGAACAGGGTGATGTGGTCGGGCGCGAACTCGAACCAGGTCAGGAAGTCGAAGGGCATGCCGAGGTCGCGCGAATGAAACAGCTGGCGGGCGATTGCGGGGAGGAATTTGAGGGTGCCTGCGATGTGGTGCGACTTGTCCTCGAAGATCTGGCGGCGCTCCTCCTGGGTGAGCTCCCACCACGCCGCCGATTTCCTGATCGGGATTAGCGCCGCGTGGGTTGCCTCGCTGCGGCCGAGCCCGGCCTGCACGGCTAAGAGCTTCTCCCGCTCCTCCTTCTCGGTGTAGCGCAGATGGCTGGTGACGCCGGCAAGTCGCCATGCGTTCTGCGACGGCAGCAGCGGCAGCGCGATCGACTCGCTCGCAACGATCGACAGCGCCGCGACCTTCGGCAGCGTCTCGCCCTTCACCTGCGTGATGGAGGTGACCTGCCAGCCGCCGCTCTGCCCGCCTCTGAATGTCGTGAACATGGCCTATCCAATCCCGGAAGCGGGAAGGGGGCAAGCTCGCCGCACAGGCTCTCCACGGTGGATTTGGGGGTAGCCCGCTCGACGGAGCCCTGACAGGCCAGACCTGTGAATAGCCCGGAAAAGCCCCACATTGTTCGGCATGGCGGGTCGTGCCGCTATATGGCTAACCGGTTGTCCGCGATTCGCCGCCCGAGCCCAAAATCCTGACTGATGCGTTTCACGCCCGAATTCCTCGAAGAGCTGCGCGCCCGGCTTCCGGTCTCGGAAGTCGTGGGCAGGCGCGTCAAGCTCAAGAAGGCCGGGCGGGAGTGGAAGGGGCTGTCGCCGTTCCAGCAGGAGAAGACGCCGTCCTTCTTCGTCAATGACCAGAAGCAGGCCTGGTTCGACTTCTCGTCCGGGCTGAACGGCAACATCTTCGACTTCCTGATGAAGACCGAGGGCGTGACTTTCCCCGAGGCGGTGGAACGTCTCGCCGCGATGGCGGGAGTTCCGCTGCCGGCCGTGACGCCCGATGCAGCGCGGCACGAGCAGCACCGCCGCACCCTGCATGACGTGATGGAACTGGCGACCAAATTCTTCGCCGACACGCTGGCTTCGCGGGGCGGCGCCAAGGCGCGCGGCTATCTCGCCGACCGCGCTATCTCGCCGGCGACCCAGCTTCAGTTCCGGATGGGCTATGCGCCGCCGGATCGCTTCGCGCTGAAGGAGCACCTCGGCGGGCAGGGTATCTCCACCGACGACATGGTGGAGGCGGGGCTTCTGATCGGCGGCGAAGATATCCCGGTGCCGTATGATCGCTTCCGCGACCGCGTGATGTTTCCGATCACGGATGCCCGCGGCCGCGTCATCGCGTTCGGCGGGCGTGCGCTGGAGAAGGACGTTCCGGCGAAGTATCTGAATTCGCCGGAAACCACGCTGTTTCACAAGGGCGACAATCTCTACAATTTTTTCACCGCGCGGCAGGCCGCGCATGACGGCGCGCAGCTGATCGTCGTCGAGGGCTATGTCGACGTCATCGCGATGGTCACCTCGGGTTTTCCCGGCGCCGTGGCGCCGCTCGGCACCGCGCTGACCGAGAACCAGCTCGGCCTGCTCTGGAAGATGGTCGACGAGCCGATCCTCTGCTTCGACGGCGACCGCGCCGGACAGAAGGCGGCGTACCGTGCGGCCGACATCGCCTTGCCGCAGCTCAAGCCCGGCAAGAGCCTGCGGATTGCGCTGCTGCCGGAAGGGCAGGACCCTGACGATCTCGCCCGCTCCGGCGGCCGTGGTGCGATCGAGGACGTGATCTCGGCCGCGCGCCCGCTCGCCGACATGATCTGGTCGCGCGAGATCGAGGGCGGCAATTTCGATACGCCCGAGCGCCGCGCCGCGCTGGAGGCGCGGATCGGCGAGCTCACCAATGGCATCCGTGACGAGGTGGTGCGCCGCTATTACCGGCAGGACCTGCAGGAGCGGCTGCAGCGCAATTTTGCGCCGGAGGGCGGACGCGGCGGTTATGGTCGCGGCGGCTACGGTCGGGGCAATTTCGGCGGCGGCCGCGGCGGCGAATCACCCCGCCAGTTTGCCCCCCGGGGACCTGCCCAAAACGGCCGACAGGGAGGCCTGCAAGGCGGCCGGTTCGGTGCCAAGGGCGCCACCCCCGGGATTTCACGGGGTCCCTACCAGGCCGCCAGCCCCCAATTGGCCAACAGCCCGATCATGCGCGGCCAGCGCAGCGCGATCTCCCGCCGCGAGGCCCTGATCCTGCAATCCCTGATCAACCACCCCTGGCTGCTGCACGACCATCTCGAGGAGGTGGCGGCGCTGGAGCTCGCCCATCCCGAGGCCCACAAGCTCAGGGCCGCCATCATCGCCGCCTTTGCCCACGACCATCATCATTCCCCTGACGCCGAGGAGCAGGCCGAGAAGATGCGGGGCGACCTCGAAGCGAGCGGATTATCCTCGATTCTTCAAAGGGTTGAGCGGGCGATCACAACCCAGGCGGTGTGGGGTGCGCAGATCGGCGCGGCGCGCGAGGATGTTTTATCAACCTGGCGTCAACTCGTTGCCTTGCATCAGAAAACCCACGCCTTACTTAGGGAAAGAAAAGATGCGGAAGCGGCTTTGGCTGAAGACTCCAGCGAGGCCAATCTGGCATGGTTGCAGGATATCCAGGCCCGGATGGCAGAAGCCGACGGGACCGAAGCCCTGATTGAAGGGTTCGGCGAATTATCGGGCCGGTTCCAGCGTAATGTCTGATAACAAAAATGCTGCGGACGGCGCTGGCCGCACCCGCAAAAAGACTCGCCAAATCCATGGTTTGGCTGCAAAAACAGGGTTAAGCGAAACTTAATAGCTACCGTAGCATTTTCAGGCGAAGTGGTTCCCGGTTCGCCGTCAGAAAATGCGTCAGATCTAGATCTGTCGCGTCTTCCGATCGTAAAACCGGTGTTCACTTTTACGGAAGACGCGACGGGCTATTGCAGATTGGAAACCGTCGAGACGGATGACAGGGGTGGCGAGATATTGCGCCGCCCTTTGTGCGTCGAGAGAGTAAATCTAGATTTCGTGCGGATGCGCGTGCGTGGCGCCATTTTGCATGACCGCGTTTCGGGAGCTTAGTGAATGGCCACCAAGGCAAAGACGCTGCAGGTTAAGGACAAGGAAAAAGACGACAAGGCAGCGGATGCTCCTGAGAAGGATGCCGCTGACGCCCCGTCGCCGTTGCTCGACCTGTCGGATGCCGCGGTGAAGAAGATGATCAAGCAGGCCAAGAAGCGCGGCTTCGTGACCTTCGATCAGCTCAACGAAGTGCTGCCTTCCGACACGACCTCGCCCGAACAGATCGAAGACATCATGTCGATGCTCTCTGACATGGGCATCAACGTCACCGAGGCCGACGATAGCGAAGGCGAGGACGAGAAGGACGACGGCGACGACGAGACCGACAACGAGCTCGTCGAGGTCACGCAGAAGGCCGTCACCGAGGTCAAGAAGTCGGAGCCCGGCGAGCGCACCGACGATCCCGTGCGCATGTATCTGCGCGAGATGGGCACCGTCGAGCTGCTGTCGCGCGAGGGCGAAATCGCGATTGCCAAGCGCATCGAGGCCGGCCGCGAGGCGATGATCGCGGGCCTCTGCGAAAGCCCGCTGACCTTCCAGGCCATCATCATCTGGCGCGACGAGCTCAACGAAGGAAAGATCTTCCTCCGCGACATCATCGATCTCGAAGCCACCTATGCCGGCCCCGAGTCCAAGGGCGGCATCAATCCGAACCTGATCGGCAACAACGGCGCCGAGGGCGCCGCCGCTGAAGGCAATGGCGGCGATGCGCAAGGCGCAGCGCCGGCCCATGTTGCGCCGCCGGCCGCGCCGCCGTCGCCGACCCCGTTCCGCGCCGCGCCCGCCGGCGGCGAAGCCGCCACCGAGGAGAAGGATCCCGCCGAGGCCGCCGCCGAAGGCGACATGGACGACGACGAGTTCGAGAACCAGATGTCGCTCGCCGCCATCGAAGCCGAGCTGAAGCCGAAGGTGGTCGAGACCTTCGACAAGATCGCGTCCGAGTACAAGAAGCTGCGCCGCCTGCAGGAGCAGGACATCGCCAACCAGCTGCAGAGCGAGTCGCTGTCGCCCTCGCAGGAGCGCAAGTACAAGAAGCTGAAGGACGAGATCATCGTCGAGGTGAAGTCGCTGCGCCTCAACCAGGCCCGCATCGATTCGCTGGTCGAGCAGCTCTACGACATCAACAAGAAGCTGGTCTCGTTCGAGGGCCGCCTGCTGCGCCTCGGCGACAGCCACGGCGTCGCGCGCGAGGACTTCCTGCGCAACTACCAGGGGTCCGAGCTCGACCCCCGCTGGCTCAACCGCGTCTCCAAGCTGTCGGCCAAGGGCTGGAAGAACTTCGTCCATCACGAGAAGGACCGCATCAAGGACCTGCGCCACGAGATCCAGTCGCTGGCGGCGCTCACCGGGCTCGAGATCGGCGAATTCCGCAAGATCGTGCACGGCGTGCAGAAGGGCGAGCGCGAGGCCCGTCAGGCCAAAAAGGAGATGGTGGAAGCCAACCTCCGTCTCGTGATCTCGATCGCCAAGAAGTACACCAACCGCGGCCTGCAATTCCTCGACCTGATCCAGGAAGGCAATATCGGCCTGATGAAGGCGGTCGATAAGTTCGAATATCGCCGCGGCTACAAGTTCTCGACCTACGCCACCTGGTGGATCCGGCAGGCGATCACCCGTTCGATCGCCGACCAGGCCCGCACCATCCGCATCCCCGTGCACATGATCGAGACGATCAACAAGATCGTCCGCACCTCGCGCCAGATGCTGAACGAGATCGGCCGCGAGCCGACCCCGGAAGAGCTCGCCGAGAAGCTCGGCATGCCCCTCGAGAAGGTCCGCAAGGTCCTCAAGATCGCCAAGGAGCCGCTGTCGCTCGAAACGCCTGTGGGCGATGAAGAGGATTCGCATCTCGGCGATTTCATCGAGGACAAGAACGCGATCCTGCCAATTGATGCTGCGATCCAGTCCAACCTGCGCGAGACCACCACGCGCGTCCTGGCCTCGCTCACTCCGCGCGAGGAGCGCGTGCTGCGCATGCGCTTCGGCATCGGCATGAACACCGACCACACGCTGGAAGAAGTCGGCCAGCAGTTCTCGGTCACCCGCGAACGCATCCGCCAGATCGAAGCCAAGGCGCTGCGCAAGCTGAAGCACCCGTCGCGGTCGCGGAAGCTGCGGAGCTTCCTGGATAACTAATTCTATCGGTATCCATCGAAACGAGAACGGCGGGCCTGAGCCCGCCGTTTTCATTTTCCCACCTTAAAGGCGACAAATTTTCAGACATTGAGAAGAGCGGACCAAAATTGTCGCATGACGCTGGAGTGCACGAATGAGCCCTTCCGGAGCTTTGATCGCGATCCTGCCGTGTAATGATCTTGATGCGTCGGAGCGGTTCTACAATCGGCTGGGCTTTGCGCGCCCGGACAGCGAAAGGCCTGCTCCTGGAGAGCCCGACACCTATCGCATGCTGTCGAACGGGAAGGGCGGATATCTACATCTGACGGACGCGGTCGAGGGATGGCTCACGCCGGGCAGAAACCCGTTTGGGCTTTATCTCTACCTCGAGAGCGTTGATGCCGCAGCGCGCGAATTTCAGCAAGCACCCGAAGACAAGCCGTGGGGGATGTACGAATTTGCGATATCTGACCCGGATGAAACGTTGGTCCGTGTCGGTTGGCCAACCCGTCTCCGCGCCGGGGCGCAATAATTCGTCCGCACAAAATTCACGCGCCAACGCCCGCGGCCACCCCTCTCCCCAACCCTCCCCCGCAAGGGGGGAGGGAGCCTGAATAATGTGCTCGCCTCACGTTGCTCGTGGCTCTTTGTACGTCGTGCCACAACGCGTGCTGCACGCTGCTGCGCGCCGCACGGTGGTTGCAAACGTGAGGGACGCACTGGCGGAAGGGCTCCCTCCCCCCTCGCGGGGGAGGGGCGGGGAGAGGGGTACCGCTTGCTCCGATGCCGATCGACCGCGAGGACAATAGCGCTCAGCGAACGCGCCGCTCGGGGTAATAACCGGCCTTGCTGGCTACGCTACTTCTTCTTCGCGCCGACGCGCTCGATGGACTTGATCTCGAGCGGGGCGCGGCCGCCCTTTTCGGCGATCTCGCGGTCCTGCTCGCGCAGGAAGGCGCGCACCGGCTCGTCGCCGTCGAGCCCGCCAATGAGCTCCGACGGCACGCGGCGGTTGGAGCGCTGCGAGCCGTCTTCATAGAAGACGTTGAAGAAGGCGAATTCGCCTTTGGGATTGGTCCCGGGTTTTTTCGGCATGGGCGGCTTGTCCTCGATCGGGCCGCCGCTGTCAAAGCAAATCGCCCGCGCCCGCGCGCCGGTCTGCCCTGCGCGATGGGGTTGCGTGCGGGCCTTGCGCAACGTCGCGCGCAGTTCGGCCCGGCACGCGCTCGCGGCGCCCGTCCGGTCACATCAACGACATATATGCCTCAGCCCTCGAACAGCACGAACGCCGCCCACACGCCCGCGTCGCCCGCGCCCGCGACCTTGCCGTCACGCGCATCGCGCCTCGTCTGGCGCAGCGCATCCGAATAGGTCAGCCCCTCCGCCAGGTGCTCGTAGAACCGCACGGTGAAATTCGCGGTGCCCTCGTCGGCGACCGGCCACAGCGTCAGCAGCGCGCGCCGCGCGCCGGCGATGCCGAGCGCGGTCGGCAGGCCGCGCAGGCCGCTGACGAAGCTCTCGTCGCCGCGGCCGGTCTCGCAGGCCGACAGCACCAAAAGATCGAGCCCGGACAGGTCCCAGTCCATCAATTCGAAGGCATAGAGATAGCCGTCGTTCTCGTCGCGCAGCGGAAATCGGCTGTCGCCGGCGCCCGACAGCACGATGCCGCTCTGCCACAGCGTGTCGAGGCCGGATGCCGTGCCGTCGCGATAGAAGCCGTGCGTCGCCAGATGCGCGATGCGCGCCTTGCCGATCGCCGCGCGCAGCGTGCCTTCGCTGACGCCGCGCCCGGTCATCATCTCGACCGGCGCGCCGCGCGTGCGGGCGAGCTTTGCGATCGCCTCGATCTCGGTCCGGGTCGCGGGCAGGGGCATCGGCCCGGGCTCGCCATATTCGATGCCGCCGGCGAGCAGCATCGCGCCCCGCTGATCGAGCGTCTCGCGCGCATGGATCGCGATCAGCGCGTCGGGGCTTGTCAGCATCCGGATCGTGAACTTGTCCTCCAGCAGGCCGCCGCCACTGCCAGGCAGCAGCGCGAAAGGCACGGCAAACAGGAAGCCGTCAGGCACGACATAGAGCGTGGTCTTGTCCTTCAGCAGCGGCTCGAGCGGCGCGAACAGCCGCGCGCGGAGGTTCTGGAAGCGGCCCTTGACGTCGGGCGCGTGCGCGTCGGGATCAGGCACGGTGGCCCGCGTCGCGCGCAGCCGGGCGATCTCGGTGCGCACGCCGGTGTCGATCATCCGGCCGGGATCGCCGAGATCGACCACGCGCGGCTCGCTCGTTGCGGTCTCGACGATGGCGTAGAGCACGGTCGCCGCCAGCGGCGCCTTCGCCTGGCGATCCGCCTTCCATTGCCGCGTGATGAAATAGTTGACGACGGCTTCCTGCGCCGCCAGCAGCTGTGACGGACGGATCGGATCTTGCGGCAGCTTGACCCCGATCGCATCGAGCCGCTTCTGCAGCGCCTTCTCGGCCGTGTCCTGCCGCCCCCACACCGACCTCGCCCAATCGTCGATATTGCCCGACGAGAACAGCTCCTGCTTCTCGCCGTTGAGCCGGAGCGCGGTGCGCAGCAGCGTCGCGGTCTCCTCGTCCTTGCCGGCGACCGCTGTCTCGAGCTGGCGCAGCGCCGTGGCGTCGGCGCCGCCGAGCGTCTTCCAGCGCAGCACGGCGGCGGCAAAGGCCGGCTGCGCCACGGCGGAGCCGGCGCCGGTGGCGAAGCGGCCGAACGCGAACAAGAGATGATCGGCATGGGCGCGGATCGCTTCGGCGACGGCGCGATCGCCCGATGTGCCGACCTCGCGCTTCATCCAGTCGAACATCTCGCGGTCGAGCGCGGCGAAGGCCTGCACCGCGCGGGTCGGATCGGTTGCGATCAGCGCGGTCGCGATGCCGAGCTTGATCTCGAAGCTGATCGGATGCTGCGCCGTGAAGGCGCGGGTCGAAATCGCCAGCGCGGTCTCGCGCAGCCGCATCCCCTTGTCCCGCTCGCCGCGCTGCTCGCGTTGGCCGGCAGCCAGCACCGCGGATTTGATGCGCAGGAAATCCGCAAAATTCGCCTCATTGGCGACGATCGCCTCCAGCCGCCCCAGATCGGCCGGCGCGATCGCGGCGTCGCCGGCCGCGAGCATGTCGGTGTAGAACAGCCAGGCATCGGCCTGTCCGGCAAAGCTCGGATCCTTCGGCGCCATCGCGGCCGCGATCGCGCGGTGGCGGCGGAAGTAGCGGCGGGCGTCGTCGAAGCGGCCGAGATTGAGGAAATCCTGGCCGGCGTTGTTGACCGTCACCAGCGTGTTGAGATGGTTCTCGCCATAATGTTTGGCGCGCTTCTCGATCGCGAACAGATCGAGCTCGAGCGCCTTCGCGGGCGCGCCGATCTCGCGCAGCATGTCGGCATAATTGTTGGCGAGCTTCCAAGTGGTGCGGTGGTCGGGCCCCAGCGCCTTCTCCGCGCGCTCGAAATTGTGCCGGCCCAGATTCGTCGCCGACGCCGCCGAGCCGTTGGCGGACAGCGCAACCGCGAGCTTGTCGCTCGCGATCAGCGATTCCTCGGAGCCTTCGCCCCAATGAGCGTTGAACGCCGCGATCGCCTGCATGTAGAGCGAAACGGCTTCGGCGATCCTGGCGTGGTCGGACAGCAGGATCGCGTACATCAGCAGCACGTCGGCATTGCCGGGCGGCTTCTGCGCTGCCGCCTTGCTCTGGAACGCGCGCACGAACAGCTTTTCGGCGAGATCGTCGCGCTTGACCGCGCGCAGCGTCGCGGTCGCGTCGAAATACTGCTCCATGACGAACTGGGCGTCGTCGAGCTTGTCTGCGGCATCCAGTGCTGCAAGCAGCTGCGCATGGCCGGCGTCGATTTTGCCGCTGCGCGTCAGGGCGACGGCGTTCTTGATCTGCGCGGTGATCGCCTGCGTGCTGCCGCCGCCTTGCGCCGGCGCACGCCTGGCGGGGGCGTTCTGCGCGGCGGCGATGTCGAACGTCGCGGTCAAGACAGCGCCGAGCGCGAGCACGACACCGATCGATGCGGAGGCCCTGCGCGCGCGTGCGAAACCCCCGGCGATCGTCATCAACGGCACATCCTCATCCCAAAACGCGTCATCGGATGGTGTCCCCAAATGACGGCGGCGTTGCAGCCGGCGTGCCTGGCTTTAGCGGCGCGGCGTTGCATGAACAAGACAGCGCGGCCGGCCGCGTGGCGGAAGCGGCTTGCCCAGCCCGTGCTTCTTGGTCGCGGTCGGCGGCTTCGGCGTTCATGTATCGCGTCCTCGAATGTTGCCGTGCGGTGGGTCGCTGGCCGCCGGGGACCGCCGCTTGCTTACCACTGCCAGTCAAGCGATCGGATGATGTTACCGCCGGTAGGCCGGCCGGCCTGCCGTTCGCGCCGAGCCGAGGGAATGGCTGGTGGCGAAGCGCGCACGCCGGCGCACTTTCCCGGCAGCAGTCTTTCGCATCGGCGCACAAACGAACGACGGCCGAAAAGCTGAGCTTTTTCTGACCATCGTCACTTGCGCCATGCCGTCCGATTCGCGTATGAGGCGCATCCTTCTCTTTCTACAACCTTACCTTCGAGAACCGATCGCCGATGCCCCAAGCCACAATCGACGCCAACAAGGCGCTCGTGCTCGCGCATTACGACGCCGTGACCAACCGCCACGATCCCGATGCGATCCGCGCGCAACTGGCGCCCGACTTCTTCGACCATGCGGCGGGCAAGCGGCTGAGCGCCGAGGACGTGATCGCGCATTCGGCCGCGATGCACGAGACCTTCGCCGACCTGTCGGCGGTGGCGGAATGCCTGGTGGCCGAGCGCGACATCGTCGCCGGCCGCTTCGTTTGGCGCGGCCGCCACCGCAGCCCCTGGCGCGGCATTCAACCAACCGGCCGCCACGTCGAATTCCGCGGCATGACGTTCTGGCGGATTCAGGACGGCAGGATTTCCGAGCGCTGGGCGGAGATCGATTTTGTCGGGCTGGAGCGCCAGCTCAGGGATTGATCGTCAGCTACACCTTCGTCAGTGGATCAACGCAGGGAGATTTCGCCGCACGGCTGATGAAGGCGTAACTGCCCGCCGAGGATGGAGTGTGGTGCCGACACTTTGACTGCCTCGTTTGCTCCATGGCATGATCGGTCATTCGAAGCAGGAGGGATTTTTGCATGCTCAGGTGTCGTTTGGCGGTTGTGTTCGGCGCCTTGCTGCTTGCCACCCCCTCCTACGCCGCGCGCTGCGGCGGCAGTTTTCCCGGCTTCGTCCAGTCGTTCTCGCAGGAGGCGGCGAGCGCCGGCATCCAGCAGGACGTGATCTCGGCTGCGCTCGGCGGCGTGCAGCAGGATGGCGGCGTGCTCGCCTTCGACCGGCGGCAGCGCTACACCTTCAACAAGACCTTCGAGCAGTATGTCGCAACCCGGGTCGGGCCCGGGCGCATCAATGGCGGCCGCGCGATGCTGCAGCGGCACGCCGCGCTGCTCTCGAAGATCGAGCAGCAGTACGGCGTGCCGCGCCAGATCCTGGTCGCGATCTGGGGGCTCGAGACCGATTTCGGCAAGGGCGACATGGGCAAGCTGCCGGTGTTTCGCGTGCTCGCCACGCTGGCGCATGATTGCCGCCGCACCGACCTGTTCCAGGGCGAACTGCTCGCCGCGCTCAAGATCGTGCAGCGCGGCGATCTCCGTCTGAATGACATGATCGGCGCCTATGCCGGCGAGATCGGCCAGACCCAGTTCCTGCCGTCGTCCTACATCAAGTACGGCGTCGATTTCGACGGCGACGGCCATGTCGACCTGCGCCACTCGGTCGCCGACGTGCTGGCCTCGACCGCGAACCTCCTGCACACCAGCGGCTTCAAGATGGGTGCGCCCTATGGCGAGGGCACCGCGAATTTCGAGGCGATGCGCGAGTGGAACAGGGCGGTGATCTATCGCAAGACCATCGGGTATTTTGCCGATCAGCTCGTGGGGCGGTGAGGGCGCGGCGCCTCTGCTGCGTTCGTCATTGCGAGCGAAGCGAAGCAATCCATCTTTCAGCACATGCGGGACGATGGATTGCTTCGTCGCTTCGCTCCTCGCAATGACGACCGGGGGATGGCATGGAAACCATCGGCAGCCAAAAGATCTGGTCGTTCTTCGACCGCCGCGGATGCCAGGTCGCGAAGAACGCGGCGGTGCGTGAGGGGCCGGGCCATCGCGTCGGCTCTTATCTCGAGCTCGCCACCAAGATCGCCGAGCTGCAATTCCTCAACCGCGATCATGTGCTGCTGTTTCGCGGCCAGGGCGCCGACTACAGGAACATCAAGCGCAACTCGTCGCTGAAGCCGACGCTGTTTCGTGGCGGCCGCGGCAATCCCGATCAGGCGACGCTGGTCGGGCGGTTCGACGCGCTGCAACGCGCCGAGCGGATACTGATCGCCGAATACGCCAGGGAAAAGCTGCTCGGGCTCGAGCGGTTGAAGCGGCATCGCATCCTGCGCTGGTCGATCCTGCAGCATTACGAGGTCTGCACCACGCCGCTGCTCGACGTCACCCATTCGATCCGGATCGCCGCCTCCTTTGCCTCGCTGGCGGAGACCGGCACCGCCTTCCTCTATGTGCTGGGCGTACCGAATCTGAGCGGCGCGATCACCGCGAGCGCCGAGGCCGGCCTGCAGATCGTGCGGCTCGCCAGCGTCTGCCCGCCGTCGGCGGTGCGCCCGCATATCCAGGAGGGCTATCTGCTCGGCGAGTATCCGGAGATGTCCGGCACCGAGCAGAAGGAGAACTACTTTCCCTACGAGATGGATTTCGGCCGGCGGCTGGTCGCAAAATTCTCGTTCGCGCCGGCGTCGTTCTGGAAGAACGACAATTTCCCGCAGGTGGCGAAGAGTGCGCTCTATCCGTCGGAGAAAAGCGATCCGCTGTTCCGGCTGGCGCTCGGGGTGAAGAGGCAGCTCGGCGGGTAATCTCGTGTCGCGATGACGCGCAGGTGTGACTCTCAGGCATGTGTATGACCCGCGGGCCGTGCAACATCCTCAGTGTCGTCCCGGGCTTGACCCGGGACCCATAACCACAAATGTCGGTTGTTGCACGACGCTGCGGCCCCAGCGTGTCTCACCAACTCGATCTTGTGGTTATGGGTCCCGGCTTGCGCCGGGACGACGCCGGTCGAGGTGCGCGGGTTACGCCGCGCCATCGCGCTACTGGCTCGCTCTCGCGGCATCGCGGGCCATCCGCCTGGCCGCCGTCTTCTCCATCATCCGTTGCATCGTTTTCCAGTATGTCGCCGGGCGGAAGCGTTGCAGCAAATCCATGAAGTATGCGTCCTTGCCGATCAGGATGCGCGGCTGGTTTTTCTCGATGCCGGCGATGATGCGTTGCGCGGCCGCGGTCGGCGTGGTCCTGGCCAGCGCGTCGAAGCGCTCGATCGATTGGGCGCGGCGGGCATTGTCGGTGACGCCGGTGCCGGCGCGCGAGCTGCGCGCGATGTTGGTGGCGACGCCGCCGGGATGCACGACGGACAGACGCACCGGGCTGTTCGCCACCGCAAGCTCGTGGCGCAGGCTTTCCGAGAAGCCGCGCACCGCGAACTTGGCCGCGCAATAGGCGCTCTGGCCGGGCGGGGCGATAATGCCGAAGATCGAGGAGATGTTGACGATATGCGCCTCGCGCTGCCGCGAAAGCTGCGGCAGGAAGGCGCGGGTGCCGTGCACCACGCCCCAGAAATTGATGTTGAACAGCCACTCCATCTGCGCCTGATCGAACTCGCCGAACTCGCCGAGCAGCGCAACGCCGGCATTGTTGACGAGGATGTTGAGCGAGGGATGCGCTGTAACGGCGGCCTCCGCGAACGCCGTGATCTGGTCCGGCTCGCTGACGTCGAGGCGGTGCACGGTGACCTTGCGCGGGCTCGCTTTCGCGATCTCCGCGGCGGCGGCGCGCAGGCCGGCCTCGTCGCGGTCGGCGATCGCCAGATCGCAGCCGCGCAGCGCCAGTTCATGCGCGAGCGCGCGGCCGATGCCGCTGGCGGCTCCGGTCACGGCAGCGGCGGATCCAGAGATCGCGGTCATGTCAGGTGAGCTCCATCTCAACGGGGGTGGTGGTTGCCAAGCGGGGAACACGGCGTTTCCACACTTTTCTCAAATTGGAACTGAACCATCCAGTGATTTTAGGCATTTAACCTATGTTACGTGCTCGAACCGAAGCATTCAAACCAAGGGAGCCACCCATGGGACAGTCAAAGCCCTATCGTGCGAAGGCCCTGGTGGTTGAGGACGATCCGATGCAGCGCGAGATGATCGGGCTGCTGCTGGAGGAAAGCGAGTTCGACGTCATCGCCTGCGAGAGCGCCGAGGCCGCCGAACTGGTGTTGCAGGGCAACGGCGACAACGTCGTGCTGATGATGACCGACGTCGAATTGGCCGGACACATGACCGGCGTCGAGCTCGCCCATGCCGCGAAGAAATACAGACCCGATCTCGACGTGATCGTCACCTCGGGCAAGCCGCTGCGGCAGCGCCTGCCCGAAGGGGCGTTGTTCTGGGCCAAGCCCTGGGCGCCGCTGGACGTGATCCGGGTCGCCGAGATGAAGGCGTCGGAGCTTTCGCATCGCGGATGGCGCAGGTCGTCATAACGGGGTGTCGGCGCGGGCGCCGGGCGGAGGCCCGGCAGCCGCTTCCGCCGTCCCCGTCGCCGTGATATTGGCGGACGATGTCCCGCCCGCCGAGGATGTGAAGTGACGGATTTGAAGTGACGGATTTGCAGTGACCTGGTCCTTTCTGCTGACGACGCTGATCGTGGTGGCCTCGCCCGGCACCGGCGTGCTCTATACGCTGGCGGTGGCGCTGACCCGGGGAGCGCGGGCGAGCGTGGCGGCGGCGTTCGGCTGCACGCTCGGGATCGTGCCGCAGATGATCGCGGCGATGCTCGGGCTTGCCGCCATCCTGCACACCAGCGCCGTGGCGTTCGCGGCGCTGAAATGGGGCGGCGTCGTCTATCTGCTCTACATGGCCTGGCAGGCGCTGCGCGAGCGCGGCGCGCTCGCCGTCGACACCGAGATCAAGCCGCGCTCGCGCCGGCGGGTGATCGTGACCGCGATCCTGATCAACATCCTCAACCCGAAGCTGTCGATCTTCTTCCTGGCCTTCCTGCCGCAGTTCATCGCCATCGACGAGCCGCATCCGCTGGCACGGATGGCCGAGCTCAGCGGTGTGTTCATGGCGATGACCTTTGCGGTGTTCGCGGTCTACGGGCTGTTCGCCGCCTCGGTGCGCGACCGCGTCATCACCCGGCCGAAGGTGATGGCCTGGCTGCGGCGAAGCTTTGCCGCCGGTTTTGCCCTGCTCGGCGCCAGGCTCGCCTTCGCGGAGCGCTGACGTCGCGCCCTGACGCAGGCCATAAAAAAGCAGGCGTTGCGCCTGCTGCCTTGCGCCCCGTCAGTCGGGGCCGATCGATGTAGGACCGGTGAATTCGAGGTTGCTGTCGCTGCGACCGGTTGTCCCGGTCCGGGTGCCCGGGCAGGGCAAGAGCCGCTACCCGGGCTGGAATTCGTTACTTCTTGGCGGCCTTCTTCTTGGTGGCCTTTTTCGCCTTCGCCTTCTTCGCCTTCTTCGCTTTCTTAGCCATAGTATCCTCTCAGGGTTTCATGGATTGAACGCGACTCCGAGGCATGCTTGGCGGAGGGCCAGCCTCGCAACATCCTCGATATCAAACTCAGCAGATTCGGAGGCTGCTGCCGCGTGCTGTCACGGCGCCGTCATCGTGTTATCCACAGCTGTTACGTGTTTTCGCCAGTTTTTCGCAAAGCGCGGGCATGTCGTCGTCGCGTCCGTCATGCTTAACGATGCGCAAACGGCGGATGCGCAGATCTTCATCAATTCAAAACCACAGCACGGATTGCCACGTCGCGGGTGACGCTCCGTTAAGTGGCGCGGCCGCATGCTCTTCCGTAAGACAACGGGGATTGTCATTGGAGGAAACGCCCGGGGGGCGGACGGTCATTTCAGGAGAGGCGAGGCCGATACGGGTCTCGAACAGGGGCGATGTTGAGCGTTCCGACGCTTTGGACGGTATTCATTATCAATTTTCTCGCGCTCGGGCTGATCTGGGCCTATGTCGCGCGCAGCTATCCTGCTTTCGGCGCGGCGCGGTTCTGGACCGCATCGGCGCTCGTCGCCTCCGCCGGCGCCACCTGTGCGATGCTTCGCGTGATGCTGACGGACTCGCTGCTGCCGCTGCTTGCGGCGGGGACCTTGATGGTGTTCGCCGCCGGCCTTGCCGCGATGGGCATCGAGCGGTTCTACGACAAGCCCGCGACCTGGCGCGCCACCCTGATGACCACAGCACTGGCCTTCGCCGGTCTCGGCACCTTCATCTTCGCCTATGACAGTATGCCGATGCGCATCCTGGTCTACACCGTCGCACAGGTCACGCCGTTCGCGCTGACGCTGAAGCTGTTGCTGTCGTCCGAGAACGGCCGCGTCAGCCCCGGTGCCCGGCTCGCCGGCATCGTCGCCTCCGTGCTGATCGGCATCTACGCGCTGCGCGCGGTCGGCGCGCTGCTGCAGCCCGGCGAGTTCTCGTTCGTCCGCTTCTCCGCGGGCCAGTCGCTGGTGATCCTGCTGATGGTGTTCCTGTCGATGGCGCTCAATTTCGGTTTCCTGCTGATGGCCATCGACCGGCTCCGCAACGAGGTCGCCGACCTTGCGCTGCTCGACGATCTCACCGGCGTCGGCAACCGCCGCCATCTCTTGCAGCGGCTGACCGAGGAATGCGCGCGCTCCGACCGCAACGGCGAGGCGTTCGCGCTGCTGGTGATCGATCTCGACGGCTTCAAGGGCATCAACGACACCCATGGCCACGCCGCCGGCGACGCCTGCCTGCAGCATTTCACGCTGATGGCGCAGACGCGGCTCCGCCCGGGCGACATGCTGGCCCGCACCGGCGGCGACGAGTTCTGCATCGTGCTGCCGTCCTCGACGCTGCGCGAGGGCGCGATGATCGCACGCCGCGTGCTCGAGGTCTGCCGCGCCGATGCCGAGCAGTGCACTGGCAAGGACATCCCGATCGCGGTCTCGATCGGCGTCGCGCAATGGACCCGTGAGATCGGCCTGCATCCCGATCGCCTGGTCGCCGCCGCCGACCACGCGCTCTACGACGCCAAGAAGGGCGGCAAGAACGGCTACGCGACTTACGAGCCGAAGGCGCCGGAGATGGCCGATCCGCTGGAGGCGACCCTGCGCAAGCGCGCCTGAGCGTGCCAGGGCCCGTACTCATTCCGCGGTCGCAATCCAACGATCGCTATTGCGCCAACTCGGACAATGAAGCCTGCGCGCGGCGCTCGAAGATGACCGCACCCTGGCGCTTGGCGATATCGGCAGCGGTTGCGAAGGCCGATCGTGCCTCCGTCTTGTTGCCCCGGTCGAGCGCCAGCAGGCACGCGCCGCGCAAGCGGTAGATTTCGGGTAGGTAGATGCCGATGCCGGCCTCGTCGATACCTGCGATCGCGCGGTCGAGATGACCGAGCGCGTCCGCGGGGCGGCCCGCGGAAAGCAGAACTTCAGCTGCGAGGCCGAGATAATATTGCGGCAGCGGACCGGCTGCGGTGGCGTTGGCGATCTCGGCATCGATCAGCCGCACCGCGTCGGTGGCGCCTGCACCACTTGCGGTGGCCCACCCGGCCAGGATGAGGCTGCTGGCGCGCCATGGCGGCAGGGCGAACTTCTCGGCCAGCGCTGCCGCGCGATGTGCCACAGCGTAAGTCGCTTCGCGGTCTCCCCCGAGCTGATAGCCTATACCGACATTGTGCAGCCCGTGCGCGAGACTGTTCGGGTGATCGAGCATTTCGGCGAGCGCAATGCCTTGTGTGAAATGCGGCTTTGCCTGTTGTTCGTCTCCCGATAGCCGCCATGAATTGCCGCACTGGATATGAGCGCAGACGGCGGGATCGTGACCTCCAAACGCGTGCGCAAGATGGCGATGCTGGGTCATGTCGTAAAGCGCGATGACGTGCTGGCAGCCCTCCAGCGCGCCGCCGACGTCGCCACGAAAATATGCCGTTGAAAATTGGCAATGATAGGCTTCCAGCAACAACTCGCGATCGCCTGACTGTTGCGCGAGCGACACCAGCTCGCCGGCGCGGTCGCGGGCGAGGGCCGTTTTGCGCCTGAGGTTGGCGTTGATCCAGAGGCCCCATTTGGCCTGGAAGGAAGCGGTGCTGTCGCCGATCTGCTCGCCGATCTCGCCAGCCTTGGTATAGGCTGCTTCGGCCTCGGCGCTTTGCATGCCGTGGGCGACCACCGACGCCGCGCCGAGCTTGAGCCAGAACTCCACTTGCCGGCGCAGGCCGTCTTGCGCCGGCATGGTTTCGGCGAGCTTGAGACCCGCGGTGAAATGCGCGATCGCCTCCACATAGGCCGAGCGGCTCACGGCCTGGTTGCCGGCGCGCATGCGGTAATCGCAAGCGAGAGCGAGCTGCTCCGCTTCGCCGAAATGATAGGCCAGCAACTCCGGTTCCTTCACAGCGACATCGCCAAAACGCTCCAGCGCGAAACCGACGCGCCCGTGCCATTCTCGGCGGCGCATCAGCAACAGGCTTTCGTAGGCGGCGTCGCGCACCAGCGCGTGCTTGAAGTTGAAGCTCCGCTCAAGGCCACGCTCCTCAGGAAACACAATTCCCGCGGCAACCAGCTTTGCCAGCATGTCTTCCAGTTCGTCGTTGTCCTTGCCTGCTACCGCTTCCAGCAAGGCAAAGGTAAATTGCCGGCCGATCACCGCGGCAATTTGGGCCACCTCGCGGGCGCCGCCGAGACGGTCGAGGCGGGCCATTAGGGAGTCCTTCAGCGTCGCCGGCACCGAATCCTCGCCCGCCGATTCCATCACGCTTCGGGTCAGCTCTTCGACGAACAACGGCACGCCATCAGTCTTGGCGATGATCGCGGCGATCGTGTCCGCCGTCAGTCCATGCGCGGCGGCGACGCTTGCGACCACCTGCACGCATTCGGGGCGGCCAAGGCGTCCGAGTGTGATCAGCGTGGCGTGTGGCCTTGACAACCAGGGCGGCGTGAAATCCGGTCGCGCCGACACAACGACAAGAAGCCGCGCGCGGGCGATGCTGTCGGCCAATCGCGTCATCAGTTCGATCGTGGTCGCATCGATCCAGTGCGCATCTTCCAGCACGGTCAGCACCGGATCGCTGTCGCTGGTCCGCGTCATGATCTCGACGATCAGCGCCAGCGTCGCGGCCTTGCGCTGCGCCGGCGACGCGGCGGGAGCCGCCTCAGCCAGCGGGATCGACAACAGCTCGGCCAACAGCGGTAGCGCAGCCGGATCGGCGATGTGCCGCGCGCCAAGAAGCGCACGGAGTTTCTCGGTGCGCACATCCGACGGGTCGGCAGGCGCGAGGCGCGCGACCCGGTTGAGATACTGGATCACCGGGTAGAGCGCGCTATCGCTGTGATAGGGTGAGCATTGCAGATTGATGCGCGCAAGAGCGTCGGCCGCAAGCTCTTGCTGCAGCGCCTCGATCACGCGCGATTTGCCGATTCCTGCTTCGCCGGTCACGGTCACGATCTGGCCGTCGCCTTGCCGCGCCAGATGCCAGCGTTCGCGCAGCAGTCCCATTTCATGCGCTCGGCCGACCAGCGGCAGGCGTCTCGCGCGGATCGCGGCAAATCGGCTTTCGACCGAGGCCTCGCCGCACACGCGCCAAGCTGGCACCGGTCGGGAGAAGCCCTTGAGCTCGTGCTCGCCGGTATGGGTGAGTTCGAATAGGCCGCCCAACAATTTCTGGGTGGACTCGCTGATAAGGATGCAGTCTGCACCGGCCAGCGCCTGCAGCCTCGCCGCGAGGTTGGGTGTTTCACCGACGATGGTCCGCTCCTGCGCCGAGCCGGTGCCGATGATTTCGCCGACCACGACAAGACCAGTGGCGATGCCGATCCGGGTCTGCACGCGTGTGCCGTCGGGCAGTTCGATTGCGCCGACTTCCGACAGAATTCCAATCGCGGCGCGAACGGCACGTTCCGCCGCATCCTCGAAGGCGCGGGGAAAACCGAAATAGGCCAACACACCATCGCCCATGAACTTGGCGACAAATCCACCGTAACGGCCGATCGCACCGGCCACCGCGTCCTGGTATCGCCGGATCAGGCCGCCGAGCAGCTCCGGATCAATCTTCGCTGAGAGTGCCGTCGAGCCGACCATATCGGCGAACATCACCGATACCTGCCGCCGCTCGGCGTCGCCAGAGCCGGGCGCCCCAGCCGCGGACGAAGCTTTGCCGGGCGAAGGAGCCTTGTCCTCGGAAATCGGGCTTGCTGCGATATTACGGCCCGCGATCGCCTTCAAAAGCCGGCGGCGATTGCCCAGTGAGAGGCCCAATTGCTCGAGATCATGGTCATGGAGGTCGGGCAGGATGTCGAGGTCGATGTCATTCGCCTCAAACGCGTCGGCATATTGCTCGAGATTCTGCCCACGCAACCAGTCGCGCAGATCGCTCATGCCGTCGATTCCCCCCACCCGGCGCTACTAAAGGTAGATTGGCACATCTACCTGACCGTGGGATACAGGACTTTGGGCGCGGGATTTCGAGCAGCAGAGGGAAGCTCCGCCCGGGGTCATTTTCGACAGATGCGGCGGCGGATTTGGGCTAGACGCGCTAACGAGGCCACGCCCTAACGAGGAGCGACACCGGATATTCCCTGATGATGCCTCGCCTGCTCACCGCGCTCCTTGCGCTGGCCCTGTCCTCCGCCGTATCAGCCCAAACCCCCGATCTCGCGGCCATTGCGCGATCGCAAGGCACGCCCGAGATTCCCGGCTTGAAGATGGTCTGGCTGTCGCCTTGGGGCGACGTCGCCAAATCGCATCCCTGGCGCAACATCATCGTGCACCAGACCGAGGGGCCGCAGGGCTCGGCGCGATACGGCGCCGAGGCGCAGCACAAGAACCCGACCCGGCGCGGCGTCATGGTCTGGGTCGAAACCGACGGCACGGTTTACTGGTCGGTCGCCGACAACCTCGTTCCGACCCACACCGACGGCGCCGATCGCAACGACAACAAATACATCGACAACAGCAAGACCTATCGCCAGGTGAACAAGGACACGTCGATCGGCGTCGAGTTCGCCGGCAATTACCCCGACGTCACGACCGGCCCGACCGACGCGCAGGTCGCGGCCTGGCGGGTGCTCGTGAAGCTGCTGCGCGCGCGTTACGGCATTCCGGCGGAGCGCGTCTACGCGCACAACTGGATCGACTTCAAGGACGCCCGCTACTGCGAGGGCTGCGCGCTCGCCACAATGGCGCGGCAGTGGGGCGAGTAGGGCGCGTACTCTATTAAAAGCCGGGACGCCCGCTTTCGCGGATGAAGCGGAAACCCGATCCGGCCTCAGGGATATCGCCTCCTGACCTTATCGGACGTCGGTGGGCTCAACCCGGCCGTCTACCGTTGACAATTATCGGAGCCATTCGCCGGATCGGATGCCTCGCGGGTCAATGTCTCGGTGCGAGGCGACGTAGTCGATCTCTCCGCGCGTGGTGCCGATGTCCATCAGCTCCGCGTCGCTTAGGTTGGACAAGGTGGCGCGCAGTTCCTGGCGTTCGCGGCGCTCCCGAAAGGCATCCCAATATTTCCAGAAGAAGCTGGAGACATGCCGGGTCGATACGGATGTCCGTTCCAGCCACGTTGTGCCGTGCGTCGAGCTCATCGCGCAGTCTCCATGGGATGGTGTTTCTTCCACGGCTTTAGCGCTCCCCTGTTGCCACCATGGTGTCAGGAGCCGTCATCGCCGGCACGAGGATGCCGCGAGAGCGGCGGGCATGCTTGACCGGCGGCTTACATTTTCCTCACCTGCAGCTTATTCTTGCGATTTCCAGCCAGCCCAAGGCGCTGCCCGGTTATCGGGGGCTCTCATCCGAGGGGATTCCAGGGGGATTCGTATCTTGCGCTATCTCTTCGAGGATTACGCATTCGACCCTGACCGGCGCGAGTTGTATCGCGGCGCGGACGTCGTCCGCATCGCCCCGCAGGTGTTCGATCTGCTCGACTATCTGATCCGCAACAGGGAGCGCGTCGTCAGCAAGGACGACCTCATCAATGCCGTTTGGAATGGGCGCAGCGTTTCGGATGCGGCACTGACGACCCGGCTGAATGTCGCCCGAAGCGCAATCGGCGATTCCGGGGAGGAACAGCGACTGATCAAGACGTTACCACGCAAGGGATTCCGTTTCGTCGGACAGGTGCAGGAGGCGCGAGAGGTTGCAGGTCCGGATCCGGCCGATACGCCCGAGAGCGCCCCTGCGGTACCCGACAAGCCCTCCATCGCCGTGCTGCCGTTCGCGAACATGTCTGGCGATCCCGAGCAGGAGTACTTCGCGGACGGGATGGTTGAGGAGATCACGACTGCGCTTTCGCGGTTCAAATGGCTGTTCGTGATCGCGCGCAATTCGAGTTTCACCTTCAAGGGCAAAGCCGTCGACATCAAGGACGTCGGGCGCAGGCTTGGGGTCCGCTATGTCCTCGAGGGAGCCGTGCGCAAGGCGTCGGGGAAAGTCCGCATCACGTGCCAGTTGATTGAAGCGGCCACGGGCGCACACATCTGGGCGGACAGGTTCGAGCGTGACCTGACGGACGTTTTCGCGCTGCAGGACGACATCACGCTCGCTGTTGTCTCGGCTGTTCAGCCAGAGTTGTTTCAAGCAGAAATCGCAATGGCGTCGCGGCGGCGACCGGAAGACCTCACCGCATATGATCTTTATCTCCGGGCAACACAGCAAGCCGTCCGATCGACCCGCGAAAGTCTGGCCGAGGCACTCCGACTGGTGCAGCGCGCCCTGGAGCTTGACCCTGGGTTTGCTGCTGCGGCAGCTTTGGCAGGTGCCTGTTATTTGGAAAACGTGCTCAGGAGCTATGCGATCGACCAACAATTCGAACGCGAGGCGGCCCTTCGGCTTATGCGCCTGGCATTGAGCCTCGACGATCATGATCCAGGCACGTTGGCAACTGCCGCATTGATCTCGGCTCTTTTGGTCGGCGATTGCGAGGCTGAGATTGAGATGGCCGATCGGGCGGTCGCGCTCAACCCGAATTCATATAACACATGGAACCGCAGAGGCTGGGTCTATAAGATTGCGGGGCAGCCGGAGGAAGCGATCCGGAGCCTCGAACGCGCCATGCGAATGAGCCCGGTGGACCCGCTCCAATTCACAGCGTTAACCGGGATGGGATTTGCCCTTATTGAGCTTCGTCGCTTTGACGAGGCCATCGTTGCAGGGAAGAAAGCCCTGCGTCAGAACCCTTCCTATCCAGGCGCATACCGCTGCCTCGCGTCTGCTTTCGCTCATCTCGGACGGGACGCTGAGGCCCGTGAAGCGGCAGCCGGTGTGCTTGAGCTCGATCCCACTTTCACAATATCGGCGTGGATCGCTCGGAGCCGGCTATCAATAAATGCGAAGCTGATGATCGAGGGTTTTCGCAAAGCGGGGTTGCCCGAATGAGCCGCGCTCCTCCGCATCGACAGGCTGATCTATGGGGCGCGATTTGCCGCGGCGCATCTCCGGAACCACCGATCGAATGTGGACGACGGGTGTTGCAGAACAAGGGCCGGCGTTAACGACGCTTGGCGATTTCCACCCTGAGCGAAATCGCTTCGAGGCTTGTTAAAATTTGCCGGGTACCTCTTCCAGGCTTGGGATCAGGGGAGAGGTATGGGCAAGCGGGCCAAACGTGGAAAGATCGAAACGCTCACCCTGCCGGTCGCCGGAAGAGTTGTAGTTGGCGTCGTGGCCGCTGCCGCATTGGGGTACAGCTTGCTGTGGCGGCCGGCGAGCGTTCAACCAATACGGAAGCAAGCCGCGCACCAGGTGCCGGCGCCATCTAGTCCGACGCCGTCGACTCCCATTCACGTAGCGGCGCCGGTTCAGGCTCCAGCGCCAGCTCCGGTTCCAATCCCGGTCCCCGCACCCCGGATCGAAACACCAAAAGCCGCTGACGCTCCCGGAAGATTTGTTCGGCAGGTGGTTGACTACGTCAGTCACCAGCCGCCGGGCACCGTCGTCATCGATACCGGAAACACATTCCTCTATCTCGTTCTGAACGGCGGGCAGGCGATGCGCTACGGCATCGGTGTTGGCCGCGAAGGTTTCACATGGTCCGGTGAACAGGTCGTGGCCCGCAAGACGGAATGGCCGGATTGGCGTCCGCCGGCAGAGATGCTTTCGCGCCAGCCTTATCTGCCGCGGTTTATGGCAGGCGGTCCTGGTAATCCGCTCGGCGCCCGGGCGATGTATCTGGGCGATACCGAATATCGCATTCACGGCACCAACAAGCCCGATACGATCGGGAAGCGGGTTTCGTCCGGCTGCATCCGGCTGACCAATGACGACGTCACGGACCTTTATGATCGGGTGAAGGTCGGAGCGAAAGTGATCGTGCTTCCGGCACAAGCTGCCCATCGACCATCCCAAAGCGCGCCGCCCGACGCCGCCCTCTCATCGCCGGAACCGGCGTCGCCGTCGAGCCGGCCCTCGGCAGTCAACGCACAACCGCAGTCATCCCGACCGAAGATGGCCGACGCCCAGTAGCTCAAGGCAGGACTTGCGTGGGTCTTGTTCGATGATCGCTCCGAGTCTGAGCCGTAAGCTTCGAAGTCGATAATGCGGAATGCGACAGTTGCGGCACTAATATGCGAGTTTCTATTGCCGCCCGGTTTAGCCACCACGGGCGGCTTTTGACCCGATGCGGACTCCCGGCCAACTGCCATGTTCCCGAATTGGTCTGGTATCACCATCCGTTCTGACGGGACGGTTGAGTGCTGTCCGTCTTAGGCACCGGCGCAGGGCGCAACGCACATAAAATAGGGGCCGCCAACGCAAGCGACCCCTGCCGGATAACCAAAAAATGATCTTTATGAAATAGCCCGGGATTAGGACCCTAGGCCCCTTCTGCTTCAAAGCAGATTTCGTAGAAACACGGTGACAAAAAACGGCCCCAGCGCGTTGGAACGAACACTGGGGTCGCCTCACCGCGCCGTCTCTGGAGAATTGCAGATTATGACAGGCCTGTCTCTCCGGTGTTTCACCGTCCGTCCCAATTGGCCGGAGCTTAGTTCGAATTTCCGAGGGGCCTGTTCTGAATTAACCCATAGCAAATGTTGCCGTCTGCCAAAGTTCTCTCAATCCACAGCGCAGGGGTGTTACCGCGGTTCTCCATGGGTGAACAGAATTTCCCTAGTTAAGTCCGGAACGGACTTAACTCCGGTCTGTTGGGTCAGCGTGATCGGTGGAGATCATGCGATGCTCAAAACAGAAGAAGCTATCCGTCGCTGCAAGTGCGGCCGAGAGCTGACCAACCTCCGCAGCTTTCCTGACGCGCAGACTGGAACTCGCTTCCTGACGCAGCGCTGCGAGGCCTGCGGAGAGGTCAGCATTATCCTGTTTGAGGAAAAGGGAGCGGCGTCGGAATGAACCGCGCCGGCCACCTCAGTTGGCGGGCCCGAGGAACGTTGCGCGGCTTCCCGACTTGAGTCCCTCGTTCCAGGCAGGAACCCAATGAGGAAATTCGCATGGGACCAATTAGACGCCGGAGCATTCAAACTGAGCCGCTGGAACGCGGCTTGCCGGACAGGCCGAAGAGATGCGCGAACGGGCCAAGTCGATGCCGCCAGGTGTTGAGAAGGAGGCGCTGTTGAAGCGCGCCAGGCAAGCCGAGACCGGCGCGCACGCGAGCGAGTGGCTACGCTCTCCCGGGCCGACGTGAATCGAGAGGAGGCGAAGCAAGAACTTGAACAGAAGCTGCGCGGCTATCGTGGGCTTTCGGAGCGTTTCGCCCATGACGCTCTGCGGTTTTTGCTCATTGACATAATCAAGGACATCGAAGAGCAATTAGCGGAGCTGGACCGCCGACCGTAGCAACCTTCCGCTCGCTCAGCCGTATCCCTATTGCTGGAGGATTGCAGCTTCCAGTTTGAGCGCCAGCGCCGCCAAGTCTTATACAGCTTGGTCGCGCTGTGCGCTTGAACGTCGGAGCCTAATAAGGGCACCTCACACCTTGGCTCTCTTACCTATGTGAATGGATTCATCGACCGATCCTGCGATCCTATGGCATGGCTGGTCGCGAACAAGCGTTGCGCACTCAAATGCGCTTTCACTTAGAGGCAGCTTCGGCGTACGCCGAAGAGCTGCATGACACACGCACTCAAGCCGTTGTTGATACAGTGCTGCAAGAGGTTGAGCAGGACGAAAAGCCGGGCCCTAAAGAGCAAGGCCGCCAGCCCAATCCGTAGGAACCACCTCCAAGTACAGATATTGAGAGTAGGGTCTGTGGTGCGACGCTTGAAACACCAAGTTCGTGCCATCCACCCGGAACGGCCCATCGTCGATCGCGCGGTTGGCGGTGGGCCGGTTCTTGATTAGAGCGCTTTAACTGGTGGCGTCTTTCATTCAGCCGAACCAGCAGTAACTACCGCTTGTGGCCCTTAGCCGACATGAACCAAGTTTGCCTCGTTTGTCCGCACCCGAGGCTGATGCGACATTCGTCGGCAGGCGGATCTATGGGCATACGATCCTGGATCGAGGTGCGTGCCGAAGCACTATGCCAAAAGCCAGCCCGTAGCATGGGTGGAGCGAAGCGATACCCATCAACCTTGTGCTGCGCGCACTACGGCAGTCCGCCGGAGCGCGTCTACGCGCACAACTGGATCGACTTTAAGAACGCCCGCTATTGCGAGGGCTGCGCGCTCGCCACCACGGCGCGGCAGCGGGGCGAGTAGGGCAGGTACTCACTAAAATCCGGGACGCCCGCTGTCGGGGACGAAGCGGAAACCCGACCCGACATCGGGGATATCGCCCTCTGACCCGAAGCGGTCCTGCACGCGGATGGCGCGTCGTCGCGTGCGCCATCCGCTCCTGCAATCGATCTCTTGCGAAGAAAAGAGCCTTAGGCCTTCAGGTCCGTGATCCGCATGATCGCGACCACATTCCCATCGTTGTACGCCTGCTCTTTTGTTTCCTTGTTACAGGTCCAGACAAAATTCTTCTTGCCCGTAAAGGTCTTTCCCTCCTGCTCAAGCCGAAGCTCCCCTTCGGTGATATGGCAGATCATGGCGTTCATCATCGGGGGACCCATGGTCTTCGATCCCGGCTGCATAATGACATCGCGCATTGAGACTGTCTTGAATCCTGGGATCAGGGATGGTGTCTCGCCTTCATATTCACGCACCACGACACCTGGCCAAGGTGCCGTATCCTTGTAGCCCGTGGCTTGAGCCTCGGCGGGCTTGATCATGGCAGTCGAAACCGCTGCCAACGCGATTCCCAGTGCGGACCTTCGATCGACCTTCCTCATCGCTTTTCTCCCGACGTTACCGAACGAGCCGCCGCAAATGCAGCGCGCAAAGTTCGTGGTGAACGGTGGTGCGAAACCGAAAAAAGAACGGCCTCTAGGAGAGCGTGCCTGCCGATGGCACCAGTGCTGCTCGTTTGCCCGGACGGTGATTTCGGCACGTCCCGTTTCAAGGGCCGTGACATTCTACGTCACCTGACGCATCCGGGGAACAGGTGGCGATGCACGAAGACACTGCGGCCTGTCGGGAATGTCCGAAATTGGCCCCGTAGCCGACATGGCCAAGTGCGCCTCGCTTGTCCGAGGCTGATGCGGACAGTCGTGGGCAGGCGGAATTATGGGCATTCCTCCACTGCTTCCCGGAATTCTGCCCCCGAAGGCAGTCCCGCTTTGATCTAGATCAAGATCGCCTTAAGCGAGTGAGTGTCACCTGTATCAGCTTCAGGGCGGCCAGTGAGGCACCGCGGCATCCGTGGGTCGAACAGAGGCCGCGCGCGCAGATATTGGACCACGGTCCGATATCACGCGAGGGTTTTGCCTCGTAGCGCGGAAAGACCGGCTGGGAGGTGACGCCTTGCGAGCGAAGTCCAAGCGCGCGCGCGATATCGCCATTTGCGATGGTCCGTCGGATATCGACAAGATGATCTACATACCCGGCGGGACATTCCGCATGGGATCGGACAAGCATTATCCGGAGGAGGCGCCGGCACATCGGGTGAGTGTCGATGGCTTCTGGATGGATCGCCATCCTGTCACAAACAAGCAGTTCAGAAAGTTCGTCAAGGCTACTGGTCACGTTACCGTGGCCGAGATTGCGCCCGACCCGAGAGACTATCCCGGGATCCTACCGCATATGGTCTTTGCGGGCTCACTGATGTTCTTGCCGCCGGGGCATCCGGTCGGCCTGCGCGACTTCAGCCAGTGGTGGACCTTCGCCAGGGGGGCTGACTGGCGCCATCCCTACGGACCGAATAGCAACATCCATGCGCTCGACCATCATCCGGTCGTGCACGTGGCCTTCAACGACGCGCTTGCCTACGCGCAATGGGCTGGCAAGGAATTGCCGACCGAAGCGGAATGGGAGTTTGCGGCACGCGGCGGGCTCGACGACGCCGAGTATGCGTGGGGTGACGAATTCATGCCGCGCGGCCATCACATGGCTAACACCTGGCAGGGTGATTTTCCGCACCAAAACACCAATGCCGACGGTTTCGAACGCACCTCGCCAGTCACCGCATTCCCGCCGAACGGCTACGGCCTTTACGACATGATCGGCAACGTCTGGGAATGGACAGCCGACTGGTATTCCCCCAGGCATGAGGCGGATGTGACGAAGGCCTGCTGCATCCCGGAGAATCCGCGCGGCGGGCGTGAGGCCGACAGCTACGATCCCAGAATGACCAACGTGAAGATTCCAAGGAAGGTCATCAAAGGCGGCTCGCATTTGTGCGCGCCGAATTACTGCCGACGCTACCGGCCGGCAGCGCGCCACGCGGAGCCGGTTGATACTTCCACGAGTCATCTTGGCTTTCGATGCATCAGTCGAGGAGCCTCTAGTGCATCATAAACAGGAGAGCGTAGCCATGTTGAGTTCTGTATTGCCCGACAAGCCGTCGCCGCCTACTAGAACGCCGTCACGCAAGACATCTGGCCGGCTCAAGGGGACCTGCGCCTCGCTGCTCGGCACGACGATGCTGATGGCCTTGTCCGGTCCGGTCAGTACGCCGGCCTTGGCGCAAAACCAGCAAAAACCAAACATCCTCTTCATCATGGGTGACGACATCGGCTGGATGCAGCCGAGCATCTACCATCGCGGATTGATGGTCGGGGAGACGCCCAACATCGATCGCATCGGCAACGAAGGCGCAATGTTCACGCACTATTACGCGGAGCAGAGCTGCACGGCCGGGCGAACGGCCTTCCTCACCGGCATGCAACCGGTTCGCGTCGGCATGACCTTGCCGGAGATTCCCGGCAGCCCATCCTATCTGCGGCCCGGGACGCCGTCGCTTGCCAGGTTCCTGCTCGATCTCGGCTACAACACCGGGGAGTTCGGCAAGAACCATCTCGGCGACCACACCGACTCGTTGCCGACTGCGCATGGTTTCCAGGAATACTGGGGCTACCTGTATCACCTCGACGCCATGCAGGGGGTGAGCTTCCCCGACATCAACAAGACCGCGACCCAGCAGACCGTCGCGCCGCCCTGCAAGAATACGCTGATCCCCGGCCTGCCCGAGGTTGCCGGCGCGGTGGATCCAAAGACCACGGTCTGCCTGACGCCACCGCGTCCGATGCTCGCGTGCAAGTCCTCGGATGGCACCGCCAAGAACATGACATGCAAGGACGAGGGCCCGCTGACCCTCGAGCGATCGAAGGGTATCGACGAGGAAATCTCGGCTAAGGTCGTCGACTTCCTCGATCGCAACGATCCGAGGAAGACCAACAAGCCGTTCTTCGCCTGGTACAATCCGGCACGCATGCACATCACGACCGTGCTGTCGGACAAGTACTTGGCCATGGTGGGCGAGCCCGGCGGCAAGGACTGGGGCGTCAACGAAGCCGGTATGAAGCAGATGGATGACAACATCGGCGTGGTGCTGAAGAAGCTCGAAGACATGGGCCAGCTCAACAACACGATCGTCGTGTTCACCACCGACAACGGCGCCGAGACCATCACCTTCCCGGACGGTGGCGTCACGCCGTTCAAAGGCGGCAAGCTGAGCACTTGGGAGGGCGGCATGCGCGCCCCGATGGTGATCCGGTGGCCAGGCGTCATCAAGCCGGGCACGGTCAAGAACGAAATGTTTGCCGCCCTCGACTGGGTCCCGACTCTCGTCGAGATCGCCGGCGGGCCCAAAGGCGACGGACTGAAGCAACGGATCGAGGCCGGGGAGTATCCCGGCATCGTCAAGACCACGCTCGATGGCGTCAACCAGGTGGAATACCTGAGCGGCAGGTCCGACAAGTCGGCCCGCGACCACTTCCTGTATTACTCCGGCAAGGAGCCGTCGGCGGTCCGCTACAAGAACTGGAAGATGTACTTCGCAATGGTGTCCGACTCACCGTCGGGCTTCATTTCCGGAGTGCTGCCCTTCCACTGGACCCAGGTCGTCAACATCAAGCGCGATCCCTTCGAGACCTCTATTGGTTCACAGCAGAAGACGCTGTTCGGTATGGGCGGGGCGATTGCTTCTCCGTCTACCGCCTATGTCTATGACTGGAACATGCTGCCTATCGGGCAGCAGCTGTGGCTGATGCACCTCGAGACTTTCGTCAAATTCCCGCCGCTGCAGGACCCGGCCAGCTACAACCTGGACCAGGTCATGCAGCAAGTTAAGAATATGAAGACGGCCGGCCGAAGCGACTAGCTGCGAACGTCAGGCCGCGATTGAGAACAACAGAAGCGGCCGGCCCGAAAGCGCCGGCCGCCTATCCCGGGCACCTACAAACTCCACGAGAAGCGCAAGATGAGGCTCTCAACGAAGACTAGTACCCGGAATCAGAGCTGAGTGATACGGCGGCCTTTGAAACGGCGTTGACGGACCTTTTTCTTGGTCCAGACG
>NZ_JASAUT010000053.1:0-55079 GCF_029952935.1 Bradyrhizobium sp. Mp19
TCCGATCGCGCCATCGCCTTACCAGGGCAAATGCCGCGCTCGCAACTCATAGGGTCACAAGCTCTGAGGTGCGAGCCCTTGCGAGCCTCGAAGGATGCACGGCCCCACTCCGGCCGATCCATCCTTCGAGGCTCGCCCAGCGGCGCAATTGCGCCGCAAGGCTCGCACCTCAGGATGACGGACCTAACATGTCACTCCGCCGCTTGCTCCCGCAGCCGCTGCGCGTAGACGTTGATGATCAGCGCCGCGAGCAGGATCAACCCGCGGATCAGGATCTTGAGGAAGCTGTCGATATTGATGTGGTCGAGGCCGTTGTTGAGCACGCCGAGCACGAACAGGCCGACGATGGTGTTGCCGATGCCGCCGCGGCCGCCGAACAGGCTGGTGCCGCCGACCACCACGGCCGCGATCGAATCCAAGAGATAGGTATCGAATTCGTTCTGCTGGGCGCTGCCGAAATGGGCGACGCCGAGCATGCCGCCGATCCCGGAGCAGACCGCCGAGATCACCATCACGCTGCCGAGGATGAGCTTGACGTTCAGCCCGGCGAATTCGGCGGCCTCGCGGTTGCCGCCGACCATGTAGACGTAGCGGCCGAACCGCGTATAGGTCAGCACCAGATGGCCGCCGAGCAGCATCACCGCGGCGACGATCACGATCCAGGGGATGCCGCCGATCGATCCGGAGCCCAGCGTCGTGATCAGGTCCGGCACCTTGTAGGCGATCTGGCCGCGCACCAGCAGCGCCGAGACGCCGGCCGCAATCTGCATCATGGCCAGCGTCATGATGAAGGAGGGGATGCCGATCATGGTCAGCCCCAGCGCGTTGACGAGGCCGAGCAGTGCGCACAGCGCCAACGCCAGCAGGATCGCGACGATGCCCGGCATCGGGACATTGGCGATGTTGACGTAGGATTCCTGCAGCGTGAAGTACGCCACGGCAATGCCGGTGACGTTGGCGATGCTGGCGATCGACAGGTCGATCTCGGCGCACAGGATCACGAAGGTGAGGCCGACGGCGATGATGCCGGTGACCGAGACTTGCGTGAGGATGTTGCCGACATTGTCGATGGTGGCAAACGACGGGCTCGCGATCGCGAAGAAGGCGCTGAGGAAGATCAGCGTCAGGAACGGCGCGATGTTGCGCATCTGCGAGCGCAGGAAGGGCGCCAGCCCGCGCGACCGCCGGTGATCCGCTCGCGCCGTCGCGCCGTCACTGCTTGCCATCATGTCTCTCCATCAAGCGCGATGAGGTGGTCATCGCGCTTTCTCTGTTTGTTTGAGCATGATCTCATCGGAAAACCGCTTCGCAATTTTCCGGATCATGCTCTAGGCGGCCTCCAGCAGCCGGTCCTTGCTGACCGCTTCGCCCGCGAATTCGCGCACCACCGCGCCGCGCTTCAGCACCAGGATCCGGTCTGCGAGCGACAGCACCGTCTCCGGCTCGGTCGACAGCACGATGATCGCCAGTCCCCTGGCGCGGAGATCGCGCACGATGTTGATCACGTCGTTCTTGGCGCCGACATCCATGCCGCGGGTCGGCTCGCACAGCACCAGGACGCGCGGCGGATAGGCGAGCCATTTCGCCAGCGCCACCTTCTGCTGATTGCCGCCGGACAGCATGCCGAGATCGAGGCCGACCACTGGCGGCCGGATCTGCAATTGCTCGACCTGGCGCTGGGCGATCGCGCGCTCGCGCACCGGCTTGAGCAGCAGCGCCGAGATCCGCTCGAGGATGCTGATCGAGATGTTCTTGTAGACGGGCTCCTGGTGGAACAGCATGGCGCGGCGGCTTTCAGGTACCAGCGCAACGCCGGCCCGCCGGGCGGCTGCGGTGCTGCGGAAGGTCTTGGCGGCGCCGTCGACCACCAGCGTTCCGCCGTCGGGCCGGAGCTTGCCGAACAGGATGCGCGACAGCTCCAACTGCCCGCAGCCCATGAAGCCGTAGATGCCGAGCACTTCCCCGGAGCGGGCCTCGAACGTGACGTCCTGCAGGCTGCGGCGGAGCGAGAGCTGATCGACCTTCAGCACCGCCGCGCCGCCGCCCGGTTGCGGGAGCATGAGGTCGTCGGTGTAGCTGTGCTCCAGCGCCTCGCCGCCGCGGCCGATCATGGCCTCGATCAGCGCGCCCTTGGTGGTGTCCGCGGACGCCGTCTCGGCGATCTTCCGTCCGTTGCGGAACACCGTCACCACGTCGGAGACCCGCAAAATGTCCTCGATGAAATGCGAGATGAAGACGATGCTGGTGCCTTGGTCGCGCAGCTTGTGGAGCGTCGCAAAGAGGCGTTCCACCTCGGGTGGGGAGAGGGCGGAGGTCGGCTCGTCCAGGATGATGATGCGTGCGCCGGAAAACAGCACGCGGGCGATCTCGATCAGCTGCTGCAGGCCGATCGGCAAATCGCCGAGCCGCGTCATCGGGTCGACGTCGATGCCAAACCGTGCCAGCTGCTCGCCGGCCTCGCGCGCCATCCGCCGCCACTGCACGAAGCCGAGGCGGTTGGTGAGCTGGTTGCCGAGGAACACGTTCTCGGCGACCGTGAGATCAGGCGCGACGCTGAGCTCCTGATGCACCATGCCGATGCCGGCGGCGTGTGCGTCGCGGGTGGAGCGGAAGCGGGTCTCCTTGCCGTCCAGCATGAAGCGGCCGGAGAACTCGGGGTGCACGCCGGCGATGATCTTCATCAGCGTGCTCTTGCCGGCGCCGTTCTCGCCGACGAGACCGTGGATCTCGCCGGCGTGCAGCGCGAAGTCGACCCCACGAAGGGCTTCGACGCCGCCGAAGGCCTTCGTGATCTGGTGCAATTCGAGGATCGCCGAGCGTCCCTGCGTCATGAGGCCCGCTCAGATCAGGAAGTGATCCTCCATCCATTGCATGCCGGCGGCGTTGGCCTTGGTCACGACGGGACCGTCGGTCACGACGTTCTTCGGAATGCCCTGGCCGCTCTTCTCGCCGCCGACCACGGCGGCGACACCCGCGACGATCGCGCCGCCATGGATGCGGCAGGACGGATTGCGGACGGTCGCGAACATGCGGCCTTCGCTGACCGCCTGGATCGCCGGCGGCATGGCGTCGACGCCGCCGATCAGGATGTTGGTGCGGTTGCGCGCCTTCATGATGTTGTAGGCGGCGAGCGCCATGTCGTCGTTGTGGAAGAAGGCGGCGTCGATCTGCGAATACTTCGTCAGATAGGTTTCCCAGAGCCGGGCGGTCTTGGAGACGTCCCAGTCGGCGGGCTGGGTATCCAGCACCTCGATGTTCGGGAACTGCTTGATGACCGAGTTGAAGCCCTTGGCGCGGCCCTGCGCGCCGGTGTGGCCGAGCGCGCCCTGGGTCATGATGACCTTGCCCTTGCCGCCGATCGCGTTGCACAGCGCCTGCGTCACCGAGGCGCCCATGAACTCGTTGTCGGGCGCGAGGAACGAGTGGACGTTAATTTGATCGAGAGGAGCAATAAGCGTATCCATGTCGATTACGGGAGTGCCGGCGTCGATCATCTTCTGCACCGGTTGGGTCAGCGTGCCGATACCGAACGCCTGGATGGCGACGAAGTCCCATTTCTGCGACGCCATGTTGTCGATCGCGGCGCGCTGCTTGACGGCATCGAGCTGGCCGTCGAACCAGGTCACCTCGACGTTGAACAGCTTGCCCCAGAACTCGGCGGCCTGCTTGCCCTGTGCGCACCATGTTGCCTGCAGTCCGGCGTTGGAGAATGCCGCCTTCAGCGGCTTTTCCGAGCGTCCCATTTCGGCGGCGAGCGCGGACGTCGTCATGCCCATTCCGCCGAACAGGCCGGCCGCAGCTCCACCTGCCGCCGCCATTTGCAGAAGGTCGCGCCGCGTCGTCGACGCCTTGTCCATCCCCTTGTCGGTCCCTGGCATTGCTTGCTCCCTCTTCGTTTTTCTGACCGTCGGCGTCAGTTGCACGCGCCGCGGATAAGACAAGTGTGTCACAATCGGAACGGTGACGCTACGGCCTCCCGTCCACGAGATGTTTCTGCTGCAGCACGATGGCTTCGATGTCGCCGAGCAGCTTGTGCCACGCAGCATCGATCTCCGCAGTCCACTGCTCGCCGAGAATTTCGCGCAAGCTGTCGGCAATCACGGCGAAGAACGCCACGAACAGTTCGCGCGGCGTGCCGTAGGCGTCGTGCGAGAACACTTCCGATTCGATCAGGCGAAAATGTCCGCGGCGCTCGCCGGCGAAATCGAGGAGGGCTTCGATCGTCAGCTGCAGCATCGAGCCTTTCACAGGCTCGCTGCCTTCGGTGCGAAACATCGCCTGCGTCTCGGGATGTTCGCGAAACAGGCGGCGATACACGAATGGCGTCAGATCATCGCAAGCCGCGGCTGCGAGTTCAAAGCTGCGTTCGATCGGATTCGATGATGGAGTCATAGCGGATTGCGATCATCACATAAAAAAAGAGCAGGGCTGAAAGCCCTGCTCCAAAAATTGTGTCGACCCTATTTGCCCCAAAAATTCGATTTGATCTTGATTGATGGGGTGACGCTGCTTGTGCGCGTCGGGCTCCTCCCGAGACTTGGACCACCAGGACACACCTCGCGGCTGGCCTGAGCCCGAATTGGTAGACTATCTTTCCAGCCTTGTCATCATTTTCGGCAACGATTGTTCAATTTTCGAGCAATTTGCGAAATGATTGGGATGGCGCCACTGGCGGTTGTGACAGGAGATGTAAAACACGTGGCAGGGTAAGGGGATACGACTGATTTCGGAGCCGCCGTGACGCAAGTGCCGCGCTCGGCTATTTCCGTCGGCTGGAAGAAACCGGACGCGTCGGCGATCTCGACTTCCGGCGCTCATGGTGGTTAGTTCCGTCCCGGATGGTTTTGCGATGCGCCGGCGGCTGAAGAATTTTCTGCCCATCGTCCTGGTTGCCCTGCTGGTGCAGATTCTTGCGCCGATCGGGGCCTGCTGGGCGGCGAGCCTTGCCGCGTCCGATCCGCTCGCGGCCGCCACCATCTGCCACGGCGATGCCGGCTCCGGAGCCGGGCAGGGTGACCAGACCAGTCACGACGCCCATGACGGCTGCTGCTCGGCCTGCAGCGTGCTGCAGACAGGTGCGCCGGTTGATAGCCCGCAAGTTGCGGCCCAGGCCGTCGAACGCCTGCCGAGCCGCATCGCCTGGCTTGATTTCGCCTCCGAGCTCGATCGTTCGCGCGCCGGCCTCTCGGCGCAAGCCCGCGCGCCGCCGCTGTTTTCCTGACGACCTTGTCGCTGCCGGTGCGTCCCGCGCCAGCAAGTGCCCTTGAGCAAGCCGGCCGGAGCGCCGGTGTCAGGATTCATCCATGTTTCGCTATCATCCGCTGGAAGCGGCAAGCGTGCTCGCGCTAGGCGCGACGCTTTGCGCATTGCCGTCCGCTGCCGAAGCCCAGGCGCCCAGCACAGAGCTACCCTCCGTCACCGTCGAGGCGCCCCGGACGGCGGTGCGCGCCAAACCGGCGGCGCAGAAGCCGCGCGTTCGTGCGGCGTCCGTCCGGCGGCCACCGAAGCCGGCGGCAGGGCCGGCCGTGACGGCGGCCCCGGCGGCCGGCGCGACGCCGGGGGAGACGCTAGCCGCGATCCGCGACGGTTTGAACCGGGCGCCCACAGGCCAGACGCAGACGACCATCGACCGCAGCCAGTTCGACAACCGACCGGCGTTCTCCGTCGCCGATGTGCTGCGGGACAGTCCGGGCATCTCGATCAAGCAGGGCAACGGCCCGCGTGATTTCGGCATCTCGATCCGCGGGTCGAATGCGCGGAACGGCTTCGGCATCCGCAACCTCGTCATCTTCGACGACGGTTTCCCGGTGACCCAGCCGGACGGCCTGTCGCGCAGCGACCTGATCGATCCGCATGCCTATGGCGCGATCGACGTGGTCCGCGGGCCGTCATCGGCGCTCTACGGCAACTACGCGACCGGTGGGGCGCTGAATTTCCGGACCCGACCGGGCGGCACGATCGACGGCGTCGAGTATGGCGTCGACGGCGGCAGCTTCGGTTACCTCAACAACTATCTCGCCGCGGGCAAGAAGGTCGGCAATTTCGAGGGCTCGCTGTTCGCGAGCGACGCGCGCGGCGACGGCTACATCGGCAATAGCTGGTTCAACACCCAGACCGTCAATTTCCTCGGTACGCTGCAGGTCACGCCGGACGATCGCTTCACGGTGAAGCTGATCAATAACGACCTGACGACGCGCCTGCCGATCCGCTCTTCGCTGAACCAGTTCTACCAGAACCCGTTCCAGCAGGGTTGCACGACCGGCGCGACGGCCGCGCCGGGATGCGCCACCGTGACGTTGTTCAACAACGGATTCAATGCGGCGGCCGGGACCGACAGGGAGACCGCGGTTCAGGCCGGCCTCGGGCGCGACGACCGACGTACCATCGTCGGCGGCCGGTGGGAGCACGACTTCGACAACCAGACCACCTGGCGCAACCAGTTCGTGTTCGACGACCGCAATATCAATCAACCGACGGGATCGACGAGCGCGATAGGCGACTTCCCGTCCTACAACTACATGAGCGATGTCGTCAGACGGGGCGAAATCTTCGGGCTGGATTCGATGACCTATTTCGGCGGCTTCTACAATACGCTCACGGCTTCGAGCGATACGCGCAATGTGATGCCGGGCGGAAATGCGACGCTCGGAAGCCTGTCCAGCAATTTGCTCAGCACGACGACGAATTACGGTGTTCGTGCGCGGGAGGAGCTGAAGCTCACATCTGCGCTGACGGCCGTTGCCGGCATCGGCTGGGAGGCCACCAGTCTGACGGGGCGGAACACCGCCTATAGCTACGCCGGCGCGGCCGGAACCACCACCACGGCGATCACGACGGCGGACCGGCAATTCCAGAATACCGCGCCCGAGCTCGCATTGCTCTACCGGTTGAATAGCGAGTGGCAATTCCGCGGGCGCGTCGCAACCGGATATGGCACGCCGCAGGTCGGCAATTTGTTCGTCCTGCCGAGCGGCGCCTCGGGCAATAACACCCAGCTGCGGACGCAGAAGAATCTCGGCTACGACGTCGGCGCCGACTGGACACCGAACAACGCGCTCAAGCTCAGCGTCACCGGCTTCTACGAGTTCTTCAAGGACGAGCTCGTTTCCCAGGCCACGCCGCTTGCGGGCATCTCCTACACGTTCAACGCGCCGCGATCGGAGCATCGCGGCGTCGAACTGGCCGCCGACTGGAAATTCCTGCCGGGCTGGCGGTTCTCGGCGGCCTACACCTATCTCGACGAGGTCTACACCGAATACGTCGAGAACATCACGAACGGCGCGGTGTTCAGCTTCAATCGCGCCGGCAACAAGATCCCCGGCATCTCACCCAACGAGCTCACGGCGCGGCTAGGCTACGACCAGTTGTCGGGTCCGTTGCAGGGACTTGGCGGGTTCGTCGAAGTCCAGTGGAAGGACAGCTTCTACATGGACAACGCCAACCTCTTGAAGGCGCCGGGCTATGAGCTGGTCAACCTCAACCTGCACTACAAGACTGATCTCGTCTCCGATTACTTCAAGGCGCTGAACCTGTACATCGAGGTGAGGAACGTCTTCGACCGGACCTACGTGGCGTCGGCGAACAACATCTCAAATTCGGTGACCGCGGCCGGCATTCAAAATCCCGCGAGCGTACTGGCGAACTCGACCAACTCGATCTATGCCGGATCGCCGCGCGCCTTCGTGGCGGGCATGAAGATTGCGTTCAAATGAGGAGCGCATCGATGACCTATCGCAAACCGGTCGCCCTGACGCTGCTTGCATCGCTCGTGCTCGCGGCCCTGCCGAGCCTTGCCGTCGCACAGATGAGCCATCAGCACGCCTCTGAAGCTGCCTGCGAAGAGACGGCCCTGCGCTGCGCGACCAAGGTCACGCCCGCCTTTGGGCGGGATGGGACATTGTGGCTGGTGTGGATGGCCGGCGGCCAGATCTCCGTCGCGAGCTCAAAAGACCAAGGCAAGAGCTTTTCCACACCGGTGCAGGTCACCCGGGAGCGGCTCAATCTCGATTGGGGACCGGATGCGCGGCCGAAGCTTGCGATCGATGCCAAGGGCAACATCGCTGTGGCCTTCTCGATCTTCCGCGATCAGAATTTCAACGGTCAGGTGCTGACCACGCGATCGACCGATGGCGGCCGCAGCTTCGATGCGCCGAAGCCGATCACCGCGAGCAATGAGAGCCAACGGTTCGAGGCGATCGGTTTCGATCCTGTGGGGGCGGTGTTTGCCGCGTGGCTCGACAAGCGCAACCGCGTGCCGGCGCAGCAGCGCGGCCAGAAATATGACGGCGCCGGATTGTTTTTCGCGTCATCAGGAGATGGCGGAGCAACTTATTCCGACGCGCGGCTCGTCGCCGACAACACCTGCGAATGCTGCCGCCTCGCTTTGGCGTTCGACGGCGCGGGCCATCCGGTGGTCGTATTCCGGAACATCTTCGAGGGCGGCGTGCGCGACCATGCGATCGTGACGTTCTCCGACCTGGCCACGCCCGGCGAGATACATCGGGTGAGCCGTGACGACTGGCAGATCGCGGCCTGTCCGCATCACGGTCCGAGCCTGACCATATCGCCCGAAGGAACCTACCATGTGACGTGGTACACCAACGGCAAGGCGCGCAAGGGATTGTTCTATGCGCGCTCGCGCGATGGCGGCAAAACCTTCTCCGATCCGCTTCCGGTCGGTCAGCCGAACCGCAGCCCATCCCGGCCGCAGATTATCGCGGGGCCGCAGGGGCTTGTCATGGCCTGGAAGGAATTCGACGGGCAGAAGACGACAGTCGACCTCATGACATCGCACGACGATGGAGCGACATGGTCGAAGCCAACGGTGATTTCGGACACCGCCGACAGTTCCGACCATCCGCTGCTCGTCTCGGACAGCCGGCAGACCTATCTGTCGTGGATGACGAAGGCCGACGGCTACCATTTTCAAGCGATCGAGGGCGAACCATGAAGCGTCATCTGCTCGCTGCGCTGATCCTGTTCGCAACGCTGCCGACCGCATTGGCGGCGGGAGAGGGGGCGCCAAAGCCGTTCGAACGCGGCAGCTGGCAAAAGCTGCTGCATGCGCATGCCGGTCATCCGACCCTGGTGCACTTCTGGGGAGTGACCTGCGGACCATGCAAGGTCGAGCTGCCGCAGCTTGGCAAGTTCATGAAGGATCATCCCGGAATCGATGTCGTCACGATCAGCGCGGATCTGGTTCCCAACCTACCGGAGGCGACGCGATCGATGCTGGATCGCGCCGGCCTCGGCGCGGCCGAAAACTGGATCTTCGACGACGGCTTTGCCGAGCGGTTGAGATTTGAGATCGATCCGGCCTGGCAAGGCGATATCCCGCGAACCATGCTGATTGCGCGGGATGGAACGATCACGACGATCGAAGGATCGGCCGAAATTGCCGATCTGGACAAATGGTCCAGCGCCCAGTCGGCAGCTGCTCGATGACACTTGAATTTCAACTTGAAAGGAAATCCGTCACCATGAAGACGCTCCCCCGCATCCTTGCCCTCGCAGCGCTGACCGCTGCACTCGTGTCGACGTCCGCACGCGCCGAGGACGTCAAGGCCGGCGACCTCGTGATCACGCAGGCCTGGACGCGCGCAACGCCGAACGGCGCCAAGATCGGCGGCGGCTACCTGACGATCGAGAACAAGGGAACGACGCCCGACCGGCTGGTGTCAGGCTCCGGCGATGTTGCCGGCAAGATCGAAGTCCACGAGATGTCGATGGACAATGGCGTGATGAAGATGCGAGCGCTCGACAAGGGCCTCTCCATCGAGCCCGGCAAGACCGTGAAGCTCGCGCCGGGCGGCTATCATCTGATGATGTTCGACCTGAAGAACCCGCTGAAGCAGGGCGACAAGGTACCGGTCACGCTCGAATTCGAAAAGGCCGGCAAGGTCTCGGTCTCGCTTGACGTGCAGGCCGTCGGCGCGCAGGCGCCGGGCGGCGGCGATCGTTCCGGCCATGGCGAGCATTCCGGTCACATGGACATGAAGAAGATGTGAGGGAGCCATGCGATCACAGACGCTCCTCATTGCCACGGCGGCGCTGCTCGCAGCGCAGCCGGCGATCGCGCATATCACGCTCGAAGGAAAGCAGGCGGCGGTCGGATCGTACTACAAGGCGGTGTTCGCCGTGCCGCATGGCTGCGCGGGCTCGGCGACGATCAAGATCCGGGTGCAGATTCCGGAGGGCGTGATCGGAGTAAAGCCGATGCCGAAGGCGGGTTGGACTCTCGATACGGTCACCGGCAAATACGCCGCCCAATACGACTATCACGGCGCCAAGCTTTCCGAGGGCGTCAGGGAAGTCGCCTGGAGCGGTGGCAAGCTTTCGGACCAGAACTACGACGAGTTCGTGATGCAGACGTTTCTCACCGATACCTTGAAGCCCAACACCACGTTGTACTTTCCGGTCGTGCAGGAGTGCGAGCAGGGCGTCAGCCGCTGGATCGATATCCCGGCCGACGGGCAGGGCGGCGGGCACGACCATGGCAGCAAGACACCGGCTCCCGGCGTCAAGCTGCTGCCGAAGTCGTAAGCGATGCGGCTGGTCGCAAACTTCGCAGCGCTGCTCGTGGCGCTGTGTCTTGCGACCTCAGCCCATGCGCATGCCGTCCTGATCGGCGCTGAACCGGCCGACGGTAGTGTGGTGGCTGAAGCACCCAAGATGGTGGTGCTCCGCTTCAACGAAGCGGTGGCGCCAACGGCGGTCAGCCTGCTCGACGCTGCGGGCAAGCCGCGCGACGTCGCGATCCGCGCCGTCGACCAGTCGGTGATGGTGACACTGCCGGCGGGCCTGCCGAAGGGCACGCAGGTGGTCAGCTATCGCGTGGTGTCGCAGGATGGCCATCCGGTCGCGGGCTCGCTGCTGTTTTCGATCGGCGTCGTCACCGGCTCGGCGGCGCCGTCAAGCGACGGCGTGCTCGATGTGTTGATCTGGCTGGCGCGGCTCGGGCTCTATCTGGGGCTGTTTGCCGGCGTCGGCGGCGTGTTCTTTGCGGCCTGGATCGGGCAGGGCTCGGCCGGCGAACCGCTGATCATGTGGTCGCTGAAGATCGGCCTTGTCGGCGCGATCGCGTCGCTTGGATTGCAGGGCGTCGACCTGTTGAACCTGCCGCTCTGGGGCATCGTGACGTGGGCGGCATGGGCCAGCGCCGCCGGCACCAGCCTGTTTCCCGAGCTGCTGCTCGCGATCGCCGCGATGCTGATCGCGGCGATCGCCTGGCGCAGCCCGTCGTTCGGTGCAGCTTTCACCACTGCGATCGCAATGATCTGTGTCGGGCTGTCGTTTGCGGTCAGCGGCCACGCCGCCACCGCCTCGCCGCAATGGCTGACGCGAACCGCGCTGTTCATCCATGGCGTGGGCCTGGCGTTCTGGATGGGCGCGCTGGCGCCGCTCGCGGTACTCGCCTGGCAGCGCAAGGATTCGCTGCTGCGGGTGCTGCGGCATTTTTCGACGCTTGCCGTGCCGGTTGTCGCGTTGATCGCCTTGTCGGGTCTGGCGCTCGCGATCGTCCAGCTCGAAAGTTTCCACGCGCTGATCGACACCGGGTACGGCAACATCCTCGTTGCGAAACTGGTGCTGGTGGTGCTGCTGCTCGGGCTCGCTGCGCTGAACCGGTTGGTATTCACGCCGGCCATCGCGCGCGAGTTTCATCGGACACGACCGCTGCAGCGCTCGATTGCGCTCGAATTCGTGCTGATGATCGCCATTCTCGGCCTCGTCGCACTCTGGCGCTTCACGCCGCCGCCGCGCGTGCTGGCGATGTCGGCCGATGTTCCGCTCGCGGTCCACATCCACACTGATGCCGCGATGTTCCAGGTCCTGATCGCGCCAGGCAAGGTCGGGCCGAACGACTTCGTGCTGCAGCTGATGAGCGGCGATGCCAGCCCGTTTGCGGCCAAGGAGGCGACGCTGACGCTGAGCCTGCCCGAGCGCGGCATCGAACCGATGGAACGCGCCGCCGCGCGCGGTGCCGACGGCTATTGGCACGTGCGCAAGGTGCCGCTGCCGGTCCCGGGCCGCTGGCACATGCAGATCGACGCCCTGGTGACCGATTTCAAGAAAGTGACGCTGGAAGACGATTTCGAGGTGAGGTAAAGCCGCGGTCAGCGCGCTCGGCGCTTCGATGGGACGCAATTCGTTCAAATGGCCGAAAATCGCCTGATTTGAAGGGTTTTTCTTATTTGGCGGCCTTGTGTTTTCACAGCCGATCCGGTTTCACTGCAGCTCTTCCCACGCTTTCCTGATTCCCGAGTAACGCCATGCGATTGTCGCGGTTTTTCCTGCCCATCCTGAAAGAAAACCCGAAAGAGGCGGAGATCGTCTCGCATCGGCTGATGCTGCGCGCGGGCATGATGCGGCAGGAGGCGGCCGGCATTTATGCCTGGCTGCCGCTCGGCTTCCGGGTGCTGAAGAAGATCGAGCAGATCGTTCGCGAGGAACAGGACCGCGCCGGCGCGCTCGAGCTCCTGATGCCGACGCTGCAGCTCGCCGATCTCTGGCGCGAAAGCGGCCGCTACGACGCCTATGGCCCGGAGATGCTGCGCATCCTCGATCGTCACAAGCGCGAGCTGTTGTACGGGCCGACCAACGAGGAAATGATCACGGAGATTTTCCGCTCCTACATCAAGTCCTACAAGAACCTGCCGCTCAACCTCTACCACATCCAGTGGAAATTCCGCGACGAGCAGCGTCCGCGCTTCGGCGTGATGCGCGGCCGCGAGTTCCTGATGAAGGACGCGTATTCGTTCGACCTCGACGAGGCCGGCGCGCGGCGCTCCTACAACAAGATGTTCGTGGCCTATTTGCGCACTTTTGCGCGGATGGGCCTCAAGGCGATCCCGATGCGGGCCGAGACCGGCCCGATCGGCGGCGACCTCAGCCACGAATTCATCGTGCTCGCGGAGACCGGCGAGTCCGGCGTCTACATCAACCGCGATGTGCTGGACCTGCCGGTGCCGGGCAAGGACGTCGATTATGACGGTGATCTGACGCCGATCATCAAGCAGTGGACTTCGGTCTACGCCGCGACCGAGGACGTCCACGAGGCTGCGCGCTTCGAACAGGAAGTGCCTGAGGCAAAGCGGCTGAAGACGCGCGGCATCGAGGTCGGCCAGATATTCTATTTCGGCACCAAATATTCCGACACCATGAAGGCGATGGTGGCCGGTCCCGACGGCGTCGACGTGCCGATCCATGGCGGCTCCTACGGGGTCGGCGTGTCGCGTCTGGTCGGCGCGATCATCGAAGCGTGTCACGATGACGCCGGCATCAAATGGCCCGAGGCCGTCGCGCCGTTCCGCGCCGCGATCCTCAATCTCAAGCAGGGCGATGCCGCGGTCGATGGCGCCTGCGAGCAGCTCTATCGCGAACTCTCGGCGAAGGGCGTCGACGTGCTCTACGACGACACCGACCAGCGTGCCGGCGCCAAGTTCGCCGCGGCCGATCTGATCGGCATCCCGTGGCAGATTCTCGTCGGGCCCAAGGGGCTTGCGGACGGCAAGGTCGAAGTGAAGCGTCGCAGCGACGGCTCACGCGACAACATGAGCCCCGCCGACGTGGTCGCGAAGCTCGCGGGTTAAAGTTTATTCACGCCGCGCTGATCGGCGGGGTAATCCGGCCACATTTGGCCCGAATCATGGGATTATCGACAGATGGATGAGACCATGAGCGAGCCAGTCCGTACCCCGCCCTTTGCGCCATTCGAATGGCTGCTGTCCGGACGCTATTTGCGCGCGCGCCGCAAGGAAGGGTTCATTTCGGTCATCGCCGGCTTTTCGTTCCTCGGCATCATGCTCGGCGTCGCCACGCTGATCGTGGTGATGGCGGTCATGAACGGCTTCCGCAAGGAATTGCTGGACAAGATCCTCGGCCTCAACGGACATATTCTGGTGCAGCCGCTGGAATCGCCGCTGACCGACTGGAAGGATGTCGCCGACCGCATCAGCCAGGTGCAGGGCATCCGCCTCGCCGCGCCCGTCGTCGACGGGCAGGGGCTCGGATCTTCGCCGTTCAACGCCGCCGGTGTCTTCATCCGCGGCATCCGCGCCGACGATCTCAACAACCTCACCTCGATCGCCAAGAACATCAAACAAGGCTCGCTCGAGGGCTTTGATGAGGGGCAGGGCGTCGCGATTGGTCGCCGCCTCGCCGACCAGCTGTCGCTGCATGCCGGCGACATGATCACGCTGGTTTCGCCGAAGGGCGCGGTGACGCCGATGGGCACCACACCGCGCATCAAGCCCTACAAGATCACTGCGGTGTTCGAGATCGGCATGTCGGAATATGATTCGACCTTCGTGTTCATGCCGCTGACCGAGGCGCAGGCCTATTTCAACCGCAACAACGACGTGTCCTCGATCGAGGTGTTCACCACCAATCCGGACAAGATCGAGACCTATCGCAAGCTGGTGACCGAGGCGGCCGGCCGGCCGGTCTTCCTGGTCGACTGGCGGCAGCGCAATTCGACCTTCTTCAACGCGCTTCAGGTCGAACGCAATGTGATGTTCCTGATCCTGACCATGATCGTGCTGGTCGCGGCGCTCAACATCGTCTCGGGATTGATCATGCTGGTGAAGGACAAGGGCCAGGACATCGCGATCCTGCGTACCATGGGCGCCTCGCAGGGTTCGATCATGCGGATATTCCTGATCACCGGCGCATCGATCGGCGTCGTCGGCACGCTGGTCGGTCTGCTGGTCGGCTTGCTGATCTGTTTCAATATCGAAACCATCAGGCAATTCCTGTCGTGGCTCACCAATACGGAACTGTTCGATCCCACGCTGTATTTCCTGTCGAAGCTGCCTGCTGAAATCGATTTTGGCGAGACGCTCGCCGTCGTGATCATGGCGCTGACGCTGTCCTTCCTTGCGACGCTCTACCCGTCGTGGCGCGCCGCGCGCCTCGATCCGGTCGACGCGCTCCGGTACGAATAAGGAGCGCACATGGCGGAGGGGGCGGAAGACACACCGGTCGTCTATCTTCATGACATCAAGCGGGAATATCGGCAGGGTGAAGCGACCCTGACGGTCCTGAACGGCGCCAAGCTCGCGCTGTGGCCCGGTCAATCGGTGGCGCTGGTGGCGCCGTCGGGATCCGGCAAGTCGACATTGCTGCACATCGCGGGCCTGCTGGAGACCCCTGATGACGGGGAAGTCTATGTCGCGGGCACGCCGACCTCGCAGATGTCCGATGTCGACCGCACCCAGATTCGCCGTTCCGATATCGGCTTCGTCTATCAATCGCACCGGCTGCTGCCGGAGTTCTCGGCGCTCGAGAACGTGATGCTGCCGCAGATGATTCGTGGCCTCAAACGCTCCGAAACCGTGAAACGGTCGACCGAGATTCTCTCCTATCTCGGGCTCGGCGACCGCATCACCCATCGTCCGGCCGAACTCTCGGGCGGCGAGCAGCAGCGTGTCGCAATCGCGCGCGCGGTCGCCAACGCGCCCCGGGTGCTGTTCGCGGACGAGCCGACGGGCAATCTCGATCCCGGCACCGCCGACCACGTCTTCAACGCGCTGATGCAACTCGTGAAGGCGACCCGGGTCGCGATGCTGATCGCGACCCACAATCTGGATCTCGCCGCGCGAATGGATCGCCGGGTGTCGCTGTCGAACGGACAGGTTGTCGAGCTCGAATAGTGCGTCATCGCGCGAACCGGGTAATTGTTCGCATGAAGAATGCGCGCTAAGAGCTGGAATCCGTAGCCTTTTTCGCCCTGCTTCACGCGGCTCGGAAAGCGCTTGATCCTCAATAGGCGGGGCGTCTGCCGGGCTGCCTCGGCCGACGGTCGATCGGCGGTCCGGCATAGTAGGGGTTATTGATGCAGATCGCCGCCAGGCCGGACGCCGAGGCCTGGCACTGCGCGATCGACGTGTAGCCGCAGTCGGTATCCTCACCGCCCCATCGGTAGTTGGTCTTGCAGACCGGCGAGGTCGAATCGTATTTCTGGGCGCTGGCAGGTGCCGGCGCCGCCAAGGCCAGGAATGCCGGCAACAGTGCCAGAATCAGACTGCGCATCAGAAATCTCCTCGTCGGTCAGGCGTCGGCAACGCTCATACCGAGCGCGCGCGAATAGGCACCCGCGCGCAGCGCTGGATCAACTCACATTCCCGCGCCGGTGTTTGCCGGATCGGGCGTCAGTGGATGAACAGGTCGAAGAAATTGCCCTCACGGCGGTCCCGCGGGGACACGTGAAGATAGGAGCGCGGGTCGTTGTCGCCGGCATAATAGGGGTTGGCGACGCAGTTCTGCCCGATGCCCGAAGCAGTGGCCAGGCACGCCTCATACGACGGATAGGAGCAGTTGCTCAGGCCGGGATAGCGGTCGCCCTGAATGCAGAACGGGTAACGCACGCCGACGGCATGCGCGGGCGCACTCCCCAGCGTTGCGAGTGCGGCCACCGACGCTGCAGCAGCAAGAATCATCGTCCGCATGTGCATTCCTTTTGCTGCGAAGATTCGACCTTGGCGACGATCCAAATCGGACAAGCCGGTTTCGGTCAACACGATCTTGCGCGCAGCTGCGCAGGCGGACCTGAATTGTGAAGATTGTGCGGCAATTATGTGGCAAAAGTCCCAGGAAGTGCCCGTAATACAGTATTAACTTCAAATTTGAGCGAAGTCGTTTGGCCCTGCCTGTTGCCGCGAAGTTACAGCAATTCCGCCGGGGGCTGCTATGACGGTGTCTCGCGGCCTTGGGGGCCTGTAGAAAAAGTTGGAACGGGAAAATGAAAAAGATTTTGCTTGTCACCGCCAGCATGATCGCGCTCAGCGCGACTGCTGCTTCCGCGGCTGACCTCGCGGCTCGCCCTTACACCAAGGCTCCGCCGCCCATGGTTGCCGCTGTTTATGATTGGACTGGCTTCTACATCGGTATCAACGGCGGTTGGGGCCAGAGCCACGACAACCGTTCGGTCGACGGCTTCGGCGGCGTCGGAAGCTACGACGCCAACGGCGGCACCGTCGGTGGCCAGATCGGCTACCGCTGGCAGGCCGGCGGCTGGGTGTTCGGTCTGGAAGCTCAGGGCAACTGGGCTGACTTCTCCGGCAGCACCGGCAACCTGGTCGTCCCGGGCGGCATCGTTCGCTCGAAGACCGATGCGTTCGGCCTGTTCACCGGTCAGATCGGCTACGCCTGGAACAACGTCCTGCTGTACGCCAAGGGCGGTGCTGCGGTCACCGATCGCAACTACCAGTTCCTGGCTCCCGGCGGCGGTCTGGCGTCCGAAACCGGCTTCGACACCCGTTGGAGCCCGACGGTCGGCGTTGGCCTCGAATTCGCCTTCTCGCAGGGCTGGTCGCTCGGCGTCGAATACAACCACATCTTCGAAGACACCCACGGCGCGACCTTCGTCACCCCGGCTGGTGTTGCAGTGGCTGGCTTCCACACCGGTGGCGACACCGACATGGTCCTCGGCCGTCTGAACTACAAGTTCGGTGGTCCGGTCATCGCGAAGTACTGATCGCTCGCTTAATTCAAGCGGCATCGAAAACCCCGGGCTTCGGCCCGGGGTTTTTTGTTGGCTTGGCGGCGCAGCTCGTCGGCCAGTAGCAGGGGGGTGGGCTTTGCTCGTCCGCTCCGGGATTCGGGTCAGGTTTGATTGGGCGGGGCTTTCCAACCGAACGGTCAGCACCGCATATTCGGGGCATGACGAACGTGCAGCTTATCTCCGAACTGACGTGCCCATCCTGCGGCCATGTCTCCATCGAGACGATGCCGACCGATGCCTGCCGGTTCTTCTACGACTGCAAGGGGTGCGGCACTCGCCTGAAACCGAAAGCAGGAGATTGCTGCGTGTTTTGCTCATACGGAACAATCCCGTGCCCGCCCAAGCAGGCGGGGAATTGCTGCGGTAACTAGCTCCCCGGAACCTCCCGACCAGCTCGCCATCCGGATCAGTTGGCGGCGAGGCATCAGCCGGTCGGGAATTAACCACAGAGGCTGGGGTCTCTGAGGCGTTTAGGGGTCATTTGTGCGCCGCAACGATTCGGACGATCTCATCGTCATCGGTGGTCAAGTAACCAAAGGCCATCCACCCGGCGCACATGCCGAAAATGATCAAGGCAGTTTTTAGCCAGTGGCTCATGGAGCAAATATGCACCCTGTGCCAGCCAATTTCCACCCCGGCCGACTGCCACAATCAAACCGACCCACTACCCAAGCAACGCTGGCAGCCCAGTTTGAGAAGTGATTCAGCACGTCCTACGCTGAGCGCAGCAACGCTTCAAACTATCGAGTCGCTGCCACTTCCTACCACGATTAACCAAGGGAATTCTTTCGCGGGCAGTTTTCAATCTGACCCACGGACCGTTGCTTGACTCCGAGAACAAAAAAGGAACAGTGTTCTGCATACGTTCCAGTTCAGGGAGAGCGGCCATGTTGAAGATTTTCGTGCAGGAAGCTGCAGCGCTGGCATCGATCACGCTGTTCGTCGGGATGATCGCGGTGTGGGCCCAGCTGATCACCCAATTCTGAAAATGCGCCCGCGGGGACTGGGGCATAGCCGACGGCATGGCTTGCCCTTGGGGAAAAGCGGGAGGACTTGCCGCCAGGCCGCGTTCGGCGTGGACTTGGCAGGGTTCAGGCCCCACGATGGGATCGCGAGTCGGGTCTGACGCTTCGAGTTCCGGCCCAGGCGCTCGCTCCATCCCTGACCCAAGAGCTTCCGTAAGCAGCCATGCCGAATGCCGGATTCGTTCATCTTCACGTTCATTCCGCCTATTCGCTGCTGAAGGGCTCGATCAAGATCGCCAAGCTGGGCGAGCTCGCGAAGGCCGACCGCCAGCCGGCGCTGGCGCTGACCGATACCGACAACATGTTCGGGGCGCTGGAATTTTCCGACAAGATGGCCGGCTACGGCATCCAGCCGATCGTCGGCTGCGAGCTGGCGGTGGATTTCGGCGACGTCGATCCGAACACGCGGAGCATCCTTGCGACGACGGGCCCGGCGCGAATCGTGCTGCTGGCGGCGCGCGAGCGCGGCTACCGCAGCCTGATGCGGCTGAACTCGCGGGCGTTCCTGGAGACGCCGGTCAACCAGACCCCGCACATCAAGTTCGATTGGCTCACCGACGACGCCGAAGACCTGATCGCGCTGACCGGCGGCCCCGACGGGCCGATCGCGCTGGCACTCCGGGCCGAACAGGCGGCGCTGGCGACCACCCGCTGCGAGCGCCTCGCCAGCCTGTTCGGCGATCGCCTCTACATCGAATTGCAGCGCCACGGCGCCGACAAGGAACGCCGCACCGAGGGCGGCCTGATCGATCTCGCCTACAGCAAGGGCCTGCCGCTGGTCGCGACCAACGAGCCGTATTTCGCCAGCAATGACGACTACGAATCGCATGATGCGCTGCTCTGCATCGCCGGCGGCCACCTGATCGCCGAGACCAACCGCGAGCAACTGACCCCGGATCATCGCTTCAAGACCCGCGCGGAAATGGCGGTGCTGTTCGCCGACATCCCGGAGGCGCTGGCCTCGACGGTGGAGATCGCCGAGCGCTGCTCGTTCCGGCCGAAGACCCGCAAGCCGATCCTGCCGTTCTTCACGGTGGGGGCCGCCGCCAGCGCCGATGCCGCCGCCGACGAGGCCGCCGAGCTGAAGCGCCAGGCCGAGGAGGGGCTCGCGAATCGCCTGCGGGTGCACGGTCTCTCGCCGGGAATGACCGAGGAGGACTACAGCAAGCGGCTTGCCTTCGAGCTCGACGTCATCACCCGCATGAAATATGCGGGCTACTTCCTGATCGTCTCCGACTTCATCAAATGGGCGAAGGCGCAGGGCATTCCGGTCGGACCGGGCCGCGGCTCCGGCGCGGGCTCGCTGGTCGCCTGGGTGCTCACCATCACCGACCTCGATCCGATGCGGTTCGCGCTGCTGTTCGAGCGCTTCCTCAATCCCGAGCGCGTCTCGATGCCGGACTTCGACATCGACTTCTGCCAGGACCGCCGCGGCGAGGTGATCCAGTACGTGCAGGAGCGCTACGGCCGCGACCAGGTGGCGCAGATCATCACCTTCGGTACGCTGCAGGCGCGCGGCGTGCTGCGCGACGTCGGGCGCGTGCTGCAGATGCCCTATGGGCAGGTCGACAAGCTGACCAAGCTGGTGCCGCAGAATCCCGCAGCACCGGTGACGTTGGCGCAGGCGATCGATGGCGAGCCGAAGCTGCAGGCGTTCCGCGACGAGGATCCGGTGGTGGCGCGTGCGTTCGATATCGCGCAGCGCCTCGAAGGTCTGACGCGCCACGCCTCGACCCATGCCGCCGGCATCGTGATCGGCGACCGGCCGCTGAGCGAGCTGGTGCCGCTCTACCGCGATCCGAAATCCGACATGCCGGTGACCCAGTTCAACATGAAATGGGTCGAGCCGGCGGGCCTCGTGAAATTCGACTTCCTCGGCCTGAAGACGCTGACCGTGCTCGACGTCGCGGTGAAGCTGCTCAAGCAGCGCGACGTTGATGTCGATCTCGCGACGCTGCCGATCGACGATGCGCCGAGCTATCAGATGCTGGCGCGGGGCGACGTCGTCGGCGTGTTCCAGGTGGAAAGCCAGGGCATGCGGCGCGCGCTGATCGACATGCGGCCGGACCGCTTCGAGGACATCATCGCGCTGGTGGCGCTGTATCGCCCGGGCCCGATGGCGAACATCCCGACCTATTGCGCGCGCAAGCACGGTGACGAGGAATCGGAATATCTGCATCCGATCCTGGAGCCGATCCTGAAGGAGACCTTCGGCGTCATCATCTATCAGGAACAGGTGATGCAGATCGCGCAGCAGATGGCGGGCTACTCGCTCGGCCAGGCCGACCTGCTGCGCCGCGCGATGGGCAAGAAGATCCGCGCCGAGATGGACAAGCAGCGCGACATCTTCGTCGCCGGTGCGATGAAGAACGGCGTGGCGAAGGGCCAGGCCGAGACGATCTTCGAGCTGCTCGCCAAGTTCGCCGACTACGGCTTCAACAAGAGCCACGCGGCCGCCTATGCGCTGGTGTCGTACCACACCGCCTATATGAAGGCGCATTACCCGGTCGAATTCCTGGCGGCGTCGATGACGCTCGAACTCAACAACACCGACAAGCTCTCCGAATTTCGTTCCGAGGCGCAGCGGCTCGGCATCAAGGTCGAGGCGCCCAACATCAATCGCTCCGGCGCAACCTTCGAGGTCAGCGACAACACGATCTACTACGCGCTCGCGGCGCTGAAGGGCGTCGGCATCCAGGCGGTCGAGCAGATCATCGAGGAGCGCAACAGGAAGGGCGCCTTCACCTCGCTCGCCGATTTCGCAGCAAGGGTGAGCCCGCGCGCGGTCAACAAGCGGATCATCGAGAGCCTTGCGGCGGCCGGCGCCTTCGACACGCTGGAGCCGAACCGCGCGCGCGTCTTCGCCGGTGCCGATGCGATCCTCGCCGCCTGCCAGCGCAGCCACGAGGCGGCGACCTCGGGCCAGAACGACATGTTCGGCGGCGCGGCGGATGCGCCGAGCATCATGCTGCCGCAGATCGAGCCGTGGCTGCCTGCGGACCGGCTGCGGCGCGAATACGACGCCATCGGCTTCTTCCTGTCGGGTCATCCGCTCGACGATTACGCGACCGCGCTGAAGCGGCTGCGCGTGCAGTCCTGGGCGGAATTCTCGCGCGCGGTGAAGACCGGCGCCACCGCTGGCAAGGTAGCGGCAACCGTGGTGTCGCGCATGGAACGGCGTACCAAGACGGGCAACAAGATGGGCATCATGGGCCTGTCGGACCCGACCGGCCATTTCGAGGCGGTGCTGTTCTCGGAAGGCCTCGCGCAATACCGCGACGTGCTCGAGCCGGGGGCGGCCGTGCTGTTGCAGCTCGGCGCCGAATTGCAGGGCGAGGACGTGCGGGCGAGGGTGCTGCACGCCGAGCCGCTGGATCACGCCGCGGCCAAGACGCAGAAGGGCCTGCGCATCTTCGTCCGCGACACCAAGCCGCTGGATTCGATCGCCCGCCGCCTCAACATGCCGGAAGCCGCGCCCGCCCCGGGCGGCGGCGCCAAGGCACCGGCCGTGAAGCCGGTCGCCGCGCCGCCACCGGCGGCAGGGGCCGATGGCGACGTCTCGCTGGTGATGATGCTGGACCTCGAAACCGAGGTGGAGATGAAGCTGCCCGGCCGCTACAAGGTCTCGCCGCAGATCGCCGGCGCGATCAAGGCGGTGGCGGGCGTGGTCGACGTGCAGACCCTCTAAAGGGGGATTTCGGGCGCCAAACAGGGCCGTTTCGGCACGATTTGAGTCAGGCCGGCCGGTGTAACCGGCCGTATTTCCTTGCTTCTCGCGCAAATCGCGCTATATAGCGCGCCATCTCACACGGAAACATGGCTCTCAAGGCCGTCCGGTGGCAACCGGGCCATTCAGGCACGTTTGCTCACACGTTTCCGGAGGAACCAACCGGAGAATTAGATCTATGTCGCTGCCCGAATTCAACATGCGTCAGCTTTTGGAAGCCGGCGTTCACTTTGGCCACCAGGCCCACCGCTGGAATCCGAAGATGCAGGATTACATCTTCGGCGCCCGCAACAACATCCACATCATCGACCTCGCGCAGACCGTGCCGATGCTGCACCGTGCCCTGCAGGCGGTCAGCGATACCGTCGCCAAGGGCGGCCGCATCCTGTTCGTCGGCACCAAGCGTTCGGCCCAGGACGGCGTTGCCGACGCTGCCAAGCGTTCGGCGCAGTATTTCGTCAACTCGCGCTGGCTCGGCGGCACGCTGACCAACTGGAAGACGATCTCGGCCTCGATCAAGCGCCTGCGTCATCTCGACGACGTGCTGTCCTCGGGCGAAGCCAACTCCTACACCAAGAAGGAGCGGCTGACGCTGCAGCGCGAGCGCGACAAGCTCGACCGTTCGCTCGGCGGCATCAAGGACATGGGCGGTCTTCCCGACATGATCTTCGTGATCGACACCAACAAGGAAGACATCGCGATCCAGGAAGCCCAGCGGCTCAACATCCCGGTCGCCGCGATCGTCGACACCAATTCGGACCCGAAGGGCATCACCTATGTGGTGCCGGGCAATGACGACGCCGGCCGCGCGATCTCGCTGTATTGCGATCTCGTGGCGCGCGCCGCCATCGACGGCATCTCGCGCGCTCAGGGCGATTCCGGAATCGACATCGGCGCGTCGGCGACGCCCGTGCAAGAAGACCTTCCGGCGGCTGCGCCGTCCGGCTTCCAGGGCCTCGCCGGCCCGCGCGGCACCGCCGACAACCTCAAGAAGCTCACCGGCGTGTCCGGTGCGATCGAGAAGAAGCTCAACGACCTCGGCATCTTCCACTACTGGCAGCTCGCCGAGCTCGACCACGACACCGCGCACAAGATCGGCGAAGAAGTCGGTCTGCCGAGCCGTGCCGACGCCTGGGTCGCCCAGGCCAAGACGCTCGCCGAAGCGGAATAAAGGTTACGCGGCGTGGCCGGGTCTCGCCCGGCCGCCGCTTCTATTCCACGAACAACGATTTCCCTGTCGCAGACAGCGGCGCCATCGGGCGCCGCGGTTTCTGTACAGGCAAGAAGGGCATTGAACGATGGCAACGATCACAGCAGCGATGGTCAAGGAGCTCCGCGAGTCGACCGGCGCGGGCATGATGGATTGCAAGGCGGCGCTGACCGAGAACAACGGCGACATGCAGGAAGCGCAGGATTGGCTGCGCAAGAAGGGCCTCTCCAAGGCCGCCAAGAAGGCCGGCCGCGTCGCGGCCGAGGGCCTGATCGGCGCGCTGACCTCCGGCACCAAGGGCGTGCTCGTCGAGGTCAATTCCGAGACCGACTTCGTTGCGCGCAATGAGCAGTTCCAGGGCTTGGTCAAGATGATCGCCCAGGTCGCGCTGCACAACGGGGCCGATGTCGAGACCATCAAGGCGGCCAAGGTCGGCGACGTCACCGTCGAGACCGCGATCTCCGACGCCATCGCGACCATCGGCGAGAACATGACGCTGCGCCGCGCCGCTTCGCTCGAGGTGAGCAAGGGCGTGGTGTCGAGCTATGTCCACAACGCGGTCGTCGAGGGCGCCGGCAAGATCGGCGTGATCGTGGCGCTGGAGTCCGCCGGCAAGGCCGACGAGCTCGCGGTGCTCGGCCGCCAGCTCGCCATGCACGTGGCGGCGGCGAAGCCGCTGGCGCTCGACCCGGCCGGGCTCGATCCGGAGACCGTCAAGCGCGAGAAGGACGTGCTGGCCGACAAGTACCGCCAGCAGGGCAAGCCGGAGAACGTCATCGAGAAGATCGTCGATTCCGGCCTGAAGACCTACTACAAAGAGGTCTGCCTGCTCGATCAGGCCTTCATCCACGACAGCGGCAAGTCGGTTGCCCAGGCGGTGAAGGAAGCTGAGGGTAAGGTCGGCGGGGCGATCAAAATCGCTGGCTTTGTGAACTATGCTCTCGGTGAGGGAATCGAGAAGCAGGAAAGCGACTTCGCCGCCGAAGTCGCGGCCGCCAGCGGCAAGAAGTAACCGCTGACACCAGAGGGCCTCCGGCGCTTTGCGCCGGAAGCCTGCCTGCGCGGGATAGGAAAGCGATCGCATCATGGCTGAGCCGATCTATCGTCGCGTGGTGATCAAGCTGTCCGGCGAATATCTGGCCGGTTCCAACGGGTTCGGTATCGATCAACCGACGGTCGATCGCGTCGCCGACGACCTGATCGCAGCCCGTAAGCTAGGCATCGAGGTCGCCGTCGTGATCGGCGGCGGCAACATCGTCCGCGGCGTCGAGGTGTCCTCGCGCGGCGTCTCCCGGCCGACCGGCGACACCATGGGCATGCTTGCCACCATGATGAACTGCCTCGCGCTGGAGGCGGCGATCGAGCGCAAGGGAACCCCGGCGCGGACCCTATCGGCATTCGTGATGCCGGAGATCTCCGAGCTGTTCACCCGTAGTGCAACGCACAAATATCTCGCCGAGGGACGCATCGTCCTGCTCGGCGGTGGAACCGGCAACCCGTTCTTCACGACCGACACCACAGCCGTGCTCCGCGCGGCCGAAATCGGCGCGCAGGCGGTGCTGAAGGCCACCAATGTCGACGGCGTCTACAGCGCCGATCCGAAGAAGGACCCCAAAGCCAAGCGCTTCGACCGCCTGACCCATTCGCAGGCGATCGAGGGCGGCTACAAGGTCATGGACGCGACCGCTTTCGCGCTTGCCCGCGAGACGTCGCTGCCTATCATCGTGTTCTCGATCGCGGAGCCCGGTTCGATCGGTGCGATTCTGCGCGGTACCGGACACGGCACGGTCGTCGCCGGCTGATGCCGCGCCTCCGGGCGTCGACAGCCGGTTTCTAGGGAAGGGAGAACGTCATGGCCGCACCTGGTTTTGACATCAACGACGTGAAGCGCCGCATGCAGGGCGCCACACAATCGCTCAAGCACGAGCTCGGCGGTTTGCGCACCGGCCGTGCTGCGGCCTCCATGCTGGAGCCGGTCCAGGTCGAGGCTTACGGCTCGCATATGCCGCTCAACCAGGTTGCGACCATCAGCGTGCCCGAGCCGCGCCTGCTCTCGGTGCAGGTCTGGGACAAGACGATGGTGAAGGCGGTCGAAAAGGCGATCGTCGATTCCAATCTCGGCCTGTCGCCGGCGACCGAAGGTCAGGTGTTGCGCTTGCGGATTCCCGAACTCAACGAGGAGCGCCGCAAGGAGCTCGTCAAGGTCGCGCACAAATACGCCGAAGCGGCAAAGGTCGCGGTGCGCCACGTGCGCCGCGACGGTCTCGACGTGATCAAGAAGCTCGAGAAGAATCACGAGATCTCCGAGGACGATCAGGAGCGCCTGTCGAACGAGGTGCAGAAGGCGACCGACGGCATGATCGCCGAAATCGATCAGCTGCTCGCCGCCAAGGAAAAGGAAATCCTGACGGTCTGAAGGCCTACGGGAACCAGCCGATGTCGAATGCCGCCGCCCCAGCAACTGATGGACCGGATCGCTCCGGCAGTCCGTTGCATGTGGCTGTTATCATGGACGGCAACGGGCGCTGGGCCAAGTCGCGCGGCCTGCCGCGCGTCGAGGGCCACCGCCGCGGCGTCGAGGCGCTGCGCCGCGTGGTGCGTGCAGCCCATGAAATCGGCATCGTCTATCTCACGATCTTTTCCTTCAGCTCGGAGAACTGGTCGCGGCCGGCCAGCGAGATCGGCGATTTGTTCGGCCTGTTGCGCCGCTTCATCCGCAACGATCTGGCGACGCTGCACCGCGATGGGGTGCGGGTACGCGTGATCGGTGAGCGTGACGGCCTTGACGCCGACATCTGCGCGCTGCTCAACGAAGCCGAGGAGCTGACCAGGAATAATGACAAACTCAACCTCGTGGTCGCCTTCAACTACGGTTCGCGCGCGGAGATCGCTTCCGCAGCGCGGCGCCTTGCGCGCGAGGTCGCCGAAGGCAAGCGCGACGCCAGTTCCATCGATGCCGACACGCTCGGGCAATATCTCGATGCGCCCGACATCCCGGATCCTGATCTGATTATCCGCACCAGCGGCGAGCAGCGTCTGTCCAACTTCCTGATGTGGCAGGCGGCCTATAGCGAGCTCGTGTTCGTGCCGATTCACTGGCCGGATTTCGACAAGGCGGCGCTCGAAGGCGCGATTGCGGAATACGGCAGGCGCGAGCGCCGGTTCGGCGGACTCGCTGCGAAAACCGGATCGTGACCGAGGGCGAGGCCGCGCCGGCGGCAGCAAACGAACAGGCGCCGGCGGCTACAAGCGAGCAGGGGTCGCGCAATCTCGTGATGCGCGTGGTTGCCGCGCTGGTTTTGGCGCCGATCGCGATCGCACTAGCTTATCTGGGTGGCGTCGCGTGGTCGCTGCTGGTGACGTTGGTGGCGATCGGATTGTACGTGGAATGGCTCGTTGTCACCGGGCTTGGGAGGGACCTGCGCGTCACGGTGCCTGGTGCTCTCGCGCTGCTGCTTGCCGGACTTTGCCTGATGGCCGGCCGCATTGATGCGGCCCTGGACATACTCCTGGTCGGTGTGGTTGCCGTCGCACTGACGTCCGGCGCGCGGCGCAACTGGGCCATTGCGGGATTGCTCTATGCGGCAGGGGCCGAGATCGCATCGGTCCTGCTGCGCCTCGACGCGGCGAAGGGCTTTGCTGCGCTGATGTTCGTGTTGCTGATCGTGTGGGTCACCGATATCGGCGGCTACTTCGCCGGCCGCAGCATCGGCGGGCCGAAGCTCTGGGTCCGGGTCAGCCCGAAGAAGACGTGGGCGGGCGCGGTCGGCGGCTTCGTGGCGAGCCTGCTGATCGCTGCCGGCTTTGCCGCCTTCGAGATCGGCTCGACCGGTCCGCTCTTGATCCTCGGCGCCGTTTTGTCGGTGGTCTCGCAACTCGGCGATCTCTTCGAATCCGCGGTGAAGCGGCGGTTCGGCGTGAAGGATTCGAGCCACATCATTCCCGGTCACGGCGGCCTCCTGGACCGCCTGGACGGATTTGTCGCGGCCGTCATTGTGGCGGCGATTTTCGGGTTTCTCCGTGGTGGCGCCGATGGCGTCGGGCGCGGTCTTATGGTTTGGTGATGAGATGAGCGCAGTTCCGTTGCGTAACAACAAGGCCGCGGCGGTGTCCGCCGTGCGGACCGTAACCGTCCTCGGTGCCACCGGCTCGATCGGCGACAGCACCATGGATCTGCTGCGCGGCGCGCGCGACCGCTACCGGGTCGAGGCGCTGACCGCGAACAGCAATGTCGAGGGCCTCGCCAAGCTGGCCAAGGAATTCGGCGCGCGGTTCGCCGCCATTGCCGACCCGGCGAAGCTTTCGGAGCTGAAGGACGCGCTGGCCGGAACCCGGACCGAATGCGGGGCCGGGGAGAGCGCGATCATCGAGGCGGCCGCGCGGCCTGCCGATTGGGTGATGGCGGCGGTCAGCGGCGCGGCCGGGCTGAAGCCCGCGCTTGCCGCGGTCGATCGCGGCGCCACCGTCGCGCTCGCCAACAAGGAATGTTTGGTCTGCGCCGGCGATATCTTCATGGAGCGGGCCAAGAAGGCCGGCGCCTGCATTCTGCCGGCGGACTCCGAGCACAATGCGCTGTTCCAGGCGCTGGCTTCCGGCAATCGCGAGGAACTGACGCGGGTGATCATCACCGCGTCCGGCGGGCCGTTCCGCACTTGGGCGCCCGCCGACATCGAGCAGGCGACGCTGGAACAGGCGCTGAAACATCCCAACTGGAGCATGGGGCAGAAGATCACGATCGATTCCGCGTCGATGATGAACAAGGGCCTCGAGGTGATCGAGGCGTCCTATCTGTTCGCTTTGGCGCCCGACGAGATCGACGTGCTGGTGCACCCGCAGTCGATCATCCACGGCATGGTCGAGTTCTCCGACCGTTCGGTGGTGGCGCAACTCGGTACGCCCGACATGCGGATCCCGATCGCGCATTGCCTCGGCTGGCCCGACCGCGTCGTCGGCCCGTCCGCCAAGCTCGACCTCGCCAAGATCGGACAGCTCACCTTCGAGGCGCCGGACTTTGAGCGCTTCCCGGGACTGCGGCTGGCATATGAGGCGCTGCGGATGGGGCACGGCGCGACGACGGTCTACAACGCCGCGAACGAGATCGCGGTCGCCGCGTTTATCGCCGGCAAGATCAAGTTCGGCGCGATCGCCCGGCTGGTCGAGGCGACGATGAACGATTGGATCAAGTCAGGGAATCAGCCACCACTGCGCTCGGCGGATGATGCGATTTCCGTTGACCATATCGCGCGAAATAAAGCTGCCGCCCTATTGCCTCAAATTGCCTTAAAGGCAACCTAGAGGGTTGGGGGCGGAGCCTTTGGCTCTTGTCGAGGGAAATCGAATGCCCGAGTATTTTATTCATAGTATCAATGCGTTGAGTCATGGGCTTCTCGGTACCATCGTTCCCTTCCTCTTCGTCTTGACCATCGTCGTCTTCTTCCATGAGCTCGGCCACTTCCTGGTCGCGCGCTGGGCTGGCGTGAAGGTGTTGACGTTCTCGCTGGGCTTCGGGCCGGAGCTCGCCGGCTTCAACGACCGGCATGGCACGCGCTGGAAGATCTCGGCGATACCGCTCGGCGGTTACGTCAAATTCTTCGGCGACGACAGCGAGGCATCGACGCCGTCGACCGAGACGCTCGCCGCCATGACGGCGGAGGAGCGCGAAGGCAGCTTCCATCACAAATCGGTCGGAAAGCGCACTGCCATCGTCGCGGCCGGGCCGGTGGCGAACTTCATTCTCGGCGCCCTGATTTTTGCGGGCATGGCGCTCTACTACGGCAAGCCGAGCACGATTGCCCGGGTCGACGGCCTGGTGGCCGAAAGCGTCGCCGCGAACGCCGGCTTTAAGGTCGGTGATGTCGTCGTGGATATCGACGGCAGCGCGATCCAGAGCTTCGCCGACATGCAGCGGATTGTAGCCTCGAACGCGGGTTCAGAGCTTGGGTTCAAGGTGAAGCGCGATGGCGCGATCGTCGCGCTCAAGGCGACGCCGGCGCTCAGGGAGGTCAAGGACCCCTTCGGCAATGCCCACCGAATCGGCGTGCTGGGAATCGAGCATAAGGCTCAGGTCGGCGAGGCGACCAGCGCCTCGGTCGGCGTGCTGGAGGCCCTGAAGATCGGCGTCGAGCAGGTTTGGTACATCATTTCCAGCACGTTCAAGTTCCTCGGGTCGCTGTTCGTTGGAACCGGCAATCCAGCCGAGGTGAGCGGGGTCATTGGAATCGCGAAGCTGTCGGGGCAGGCCGCGAGCGCCGGGTTCCAGTTCGTGATCAATCTTTGCGCCATCCTGTCGGTCTCGATCGGCCTGCTGAACCTGTTTCCGATCCCGCTTTTGGATGGCGGACACCTGCTTTTCTACAGTGCGGAGGCGCTGCGGGGACGCCCGCTGTCGGAGCGGACGCAAGAGGTGGGTTTCCGAATCGGGCTGGGTCTGGTCCTGATGTTGATGGTGTTTGCGACGTATAACGACATCCTCAGGATCGCCGGGTCCTGAAACGGGCTTTTTTGTGGCGTTGCCAATGGGCAACGTCTTGGAACGAAAATGGAAATGTTCAGCTCTAGTAAGTTTGCCCCCTTGGCAAATTTGGTTACAAGCTGAGCGGCAGGTTGGGAATCTGTCGGGTCGTTGGGGAACGATCTGGCATCGTTAAGATAAGGGCGCGTTGCGCATGATGTTTGGAATGCGAGTGAGGGGGGGGCTGTTCGCCGCCTTGGTCATGTTCGCCGCGCCGGTGGTTGCCACCTTGGCGACCGTAGCTGTGTCTGTGTCTGCGTCGGCGCAGACCGTCGATTCGATCACGGTGGAGGGGAACCGCCGTGTCGAGCTTGAAACCATCCGCTCCTACTTCCATCCCGGGCCGGGCGGTCGGCTGGGCCAGGCCCAGATCGACGACGGTCTGAAGGCGCTGATCGAGACCGGCCTGTTCCAGGACGTCCATATCGACCAGCGGGGCGGGCGCCTCGTCGTGGTCGTGGTCGAGAACCCGGTGATCGGCCGCGTTGCCTTCGAGGGCAACAAGAAGATCAAGGACGAACAGCTCACCGCTGAAGTGCAGTCCAAGCCGCGCGGCACGTTCTCGCGTCCGATGGTCCAGTCGGACGCCCTGCGCATCGCCGAAATCTACCGCCGGTCCGGCCGCTATGACGTGCGGGTCAATCCGCAGATCATCGAGCAGCCGAACAACCGCGTCGACCTGATCTTCGAGGTCAATGAAGGCGTGAAGACTGGCGTCCGGTCGATCGAGTTCATCGGCAACAGCGCCTATTCGGCGTCCCGTCTGCGCGACGTCATCAAGACCCGCGAATCGAACATCCTGAGCTTCCTCGGCGGCAACGACGTCTACGACCCCGACCGGGTCGAGGCCGATCGCGACCTGCTGCGTCGCTTCTACCTCAAGAACGGCTATGCCGACGTCCAGGTCGTGGCCGCGCTGACCGAATACGATCCCGACAAGAAGGGCTTCCTGGTTACCTTCAAGATCGAGGAAGGCCAGCAGTACCGCGTCGCGTCCGTCAACTATACGTCGTCGATCGCAACGCTCGACCCGAACGCGCTGCGCACCTACTCGCGCGTCAATGTCGGCTCGCTCTACAATGCCGAGGCGCTGGAGAAATCGGTCGAGGAGATGCAGATCGAGGCATCGCGCCGCGGCTACGCCTTCGCGGTGGTCCGGCCGCGCGGCGATCGCAACTTCGACAATCACACGGTGTCGATCACCTTCGCGATCGACGAAGGTCCGCGCACCTATATCGAGCGCATCAACATCCGCGGCAACAGCCGTACCCGCGACTACGTGATCCGCCGCGAGTTCGATATCTCGGAAGGCGACGCCTACAACCGTGCGTTGGTCGACCGTGCCGAGCGCCGGCTGAAGAACCTCGACTTCTTCAAGACGGTGAAGATCACCACCGAGCCGGGCTCCTCCAGCGATCGCGTCATCCTGATTGTCGATCTCGAGGAGAAGTCGACCGGCGACTTCTCGGTGTCGGGCGGTTACTCGACCACCGACGGCGCGCTGGCCGAAGTCAGCGTCTCCGAGCGCAACCTGCTCGGCCGCGGCCTGTACGCGAAGGCGTCGGTGACCTACGGCCAGTATGCCCGCGGCTACTCGCTGTCGTTCGTCGAGCCCTATCTGCTCGACTACCGCGTCGCGCTCGGCCTCGACCTCTATCAGCGCCAGCAGCTGTCCAACAGCTACATCGCGTACGGCACCAAGACGCTGGGCTTCAGCCCGCGGCTCGGCTTCAGCCTGCGGGAAGATCTGTCGCTGCAGCTGCGCTACTCGATCTACCAGCAGGAAATCACCCTGCCGTCGACGCTGAACAACTGTAACAACGTGCCGCTCCTGCCGGATGGAACGCCCAATCCCGCGTTCAATCCGAGCCCGGCCTATGCGAACCTGAACGGGATCAGCCTGGTGTCGACCAATGGTCTCGGCTGCTTCTTTGACGGCGAAGCCTCCCTGCCGGTCCGCAAGGAGCTGGCGGGCGGCAAGACCCTCACATCGGCGCTGGGTTACACGCTCAACTACAACACCCTCGACAACAACAAGAACCCGACCGACGGTCTGATCGTCGACTTCAAGCAGGACTTCGCCGGTGTTGGCGGTGACGTCAGCTACATCAAGACCGCGATCGACGCGAAGTACTACACCCCGCTGGTCTCCGACATCGTCGGCGTGATCCACGCCCAGGGCGGCATCCTGAACAAGCTCGGGACCTCGGATCTGCGCATGCTCGATCACTTCCAGATGGGCCCGAACCTGGTCCGCGGCTTCGCGCCGAACGGTATCGGTCCGCGTGACATCAACCCGTACGGCACCATGGACGCCATCGGCGGCACCAAGTACTGGGGCGTGTCGGCGGAACTGCAGATGCCGTTCTGGTTCCTGCCGAAGGAAGTCGGGCTCAAGGGCGCGGTCTATGCCGACGCCGGCGGCCTGTACGATTACCAAGGCCCGACCTCGTGGGCGGCGACCGGCGAAGTCAACGTGCCTGGCTGTATCAGGCCGACGAACAATCCGCCGTCCCCGGGTACGTGCCTTGGCCTGAGCTACGACGACAGCAAGGTTGTCCGTACCTCGGTCGGTGTCGGCCTGATCTGGCAGTCACCGTTCGGTCCGCTGCGCTTCGACTACGCGGTGCCGCTGACCAAGGGTGCGTTTGACCGCACGCAAGAATTCCGGTTTGGCGGCGGTACGACGTTCTAAGACCGATTGCCAACCGGACTGCGACGGATGGAATGGCGCAGCCGATCTTCTTCAAGAGTCCTCCTTCGTCATCGCTGGCTGAAATAGCCGCGCTGACGAAGGCGCAACTGGTCGACCCCGAGAGGGGCGCGCTTCAGATCAGGGGGCTGGCCTCGCTCGACGAGGCCGGTCCGATGCATCTCGCCTTTTTCGACAATCTGAAATACGCCGACCAGCTTGCCGCGACCAAGGCCGGCGCGTGTCTGGTCAGCCCGCGCTTCGAGGCGCAGGTGCCGAAGGGCACCGCCGTGCTGCGGGCGGCGAAGCCGTTCCAGGCGTTCGTCGAGCTCGCCCGGCAATGGCACGCCGATGCCCTGCGGCCGCAATCCTGGTTCGACACCGAGGGCATCGCGCCGTCGGCAATTATCGATCCCACCGCGCGCCTCGAGGACGGCGTCATTGTCGATCCGCTGGTCGTGATCGGCCCGCGGGTCGAGATCGGCTCGGGCACCATCATCGGCGCCGGCGCGGTGATCGGGGCCGACGTCAAGATCGGCCGCGACTGCAATGTCGGCGCCAAGACCACCATTCAGTTCGCGCTGATCGGCAACAACGTCCTGATCCATCCCGGCTGCAATATCGGCCAGGACGGCTACGGCTTCATCTTCTTCGGGCCGGCCGGCCATGTGAAGGTGCCGCAAACCGGCCGCGTGGTGATCCAGAACAATGTCGAGGTCGGCGCCGCCTCGACCATCGACCGCGGTTCCCTGCGCGACACCGTGATCGGCGAGGGCACCAAAATCGACAACCAGGTCCAGATCGGCCACAATGTGACGATCGGCCGGCACTGCCTGCTGGCGGCCCAGATCGGGCTCGCCGGCAGCCTGACGATCGGCGACAATGTCGCGCTCGGCGCCAAGGTGGGCATCAACAACCACCTCAAGATCGGCGACGGCGCCCAGGTGACGGCGATGAGCGCGGTCAAGGACGACATCCCGGCCAACGGTCGCTGGGGCGGGCATTTCGCCAAGCCGACCAAGCAGTGGTTCAGGGAAATTATCGCAGTGGAGCGTCTGGTGCGCGACAACGAAGCCAAAGGTGAGGGGCAGGAGTGATGGAGGAGGCACCGGTCAAATTCGAGCTGGTGGATATCAACGATATCCTGAAGACGCTCCCGCATCGCTTTCCGATGTTGCTGATCGACCGGGTGATCAAGATCCGCACCGACTACAGCGGCATCGGCATCAAGAACGTCACCTTCAACGAGCCGCCGTTCCAGGGGCATTTCCCGGACCGCCCGGTCTACCCCGGCGTGATGATGATCGAGGCGATGGCCCAGACCGCCGGCGTCATCGGCATCAAGTCGGTCGAGGGCACCGAGAAGCCGCGCGCGGTGTATTTCCTCACCATCGACAAGTGCAAGTTCAGGAAGCCGGTGATGCCCGGCGACACCATCGAGTATCACATGCGCTCGCTCGGCCGGCGCAAGACGATGTGGTGGTTTCACGGCGATGCCAAGGTCAACGGCCAGGTCGTCGCCGAGGCCGATGTCGGTGCGATGCTCACGGATTAGGCCGCGCCGGGCTCACGACGTTGTGCAGCTGTAGCGGCCGTCCGCGCCCGCGATCCGCAGGACGCGATTGAGGAAGACGCCCATCGACGGCGCGTTCATCAGCGCGTCGTAGGTTTCGGCAGGGACGCCGCAATAGTGCTGGTAGCTGCCTCGGACCGCGACCAGCAGCGCGCGCTGATCCGCCCTGTAGCAGACCCGCTGGACGATCGTGCTGCGGTTGATGTCGCGGCATTCGAAGCTCGAGAGATCGACCGTCGTGCTGTGGCCGAGATCGACCGTCTCCGGGCCGACTGGCGCAGAAAGCAGGCTGAGGATCAGCGCGGCGGCCCGGACCATGATTGGTTGCGACCTTCTCGTTTGCAACAGGCGGTCATGATACGTCACTGGACAGGGCGGGCAAAGTCGCGCTAACGACCGCCCCAATCGACAGCCTGGTGCCTCGATAGCACCTTGGCGCCATTAACGAATTCCGGACCGAAACTTCATGAGCATGATCGACCCGACTGCGCGGATTGCCGATGGCGCTGTGATCGGGGCCGGCACCGAGATCGGTCCGTACTGCATCATCGGCCCCAACGTCGTGCTCGGCGAGAACTGCAAGCTGATCGCGCATGTCACGATCAGCGGGCATACCAGGATCGGCGCCGGCTGCATCATCTCGCCGTTCGCGGCGCTCGGCGGGCCGCCGCAGGATCTCAGTTATCGCGGTGAGCCGACCCGCCTCGAAGTCGGCGAAGCCTGCACCATCCGCGAGGGCGTGACGATGAATGTCGGCACGGTCAAGGGCGGCGGGCTCACGCGCGTCGGCGATCGCGGCTTCTTCATGAACAACAGCCACGTCGGCCATGACTGCATGGTCGGCAATGGCGTGATCTTCGCGACGTCGGCGACGCTCGGCGGCCACTGCGAGATCGGCGACTTCGTCTATATCGGCGGCCTGTCGGCTGTGCACCAGTTCACCCGCGTCGGCTCGCAGGTGATGATCGGTGGCGTCTGCGGCGTACGCGGCGACATCATCCCGTTCGGCCTCGCCAACGGTCAGTACGCGGTGCTCGAAGGACTCAACATCATCGGCATGCGGCGCCGCCAGTTCACCAAGGCGCGGCTGGCGACGGTGCGCGCGTTCTATCAAAAGCTGTTCCACGGCCCCGGCATCTTCGCCGAGCGGCTGGCCTCGGTGCAGCCGCTGGCCGGCGAGGATCCCGCGATTGCGGAAATCCTGGCCTTCATCGAGGGCGGCAAGCTGCGCCCGCTCTGCCTTCCCGCCGATACCGATTGAGCAGGGGATGGCCGCCAGCATGACATCAGCGGCTCCCTCGCTTTCCTCGCCGGTCGGCGTCATCGCCGGCGGCGGCGCCATGCCGTTCGCGGTCGCCGAGTCCCTGGCTGCGCGCGGCATCACGCCGGTGCTGTTCGCGCTGCGCGGCGCCTGCGATCCGGCGCGCGCGCAGCGGTTTCGTCACCGCTGGATCTCGGTCGGCCAGCTCGGGCGGGCGACCCGGCTGTTCCGTGACGAAGGCTGCCGCGATCTGATCTTCATCGGCACCCTGGTGCGCCCCGCGCTGTCGGAGATCCGGCTCGACTGGGGTACGCTGCGCCTGCTCGGCCACGTCGTTCGCGCTTTTCGCGGCGGCGACGATCATTTGCTGTCGAGCGTTGGCCGCATCCTCGAGCAGCAGGGATTCCGCATGGTCGGGATCAAGGATGTCGCGCCCGATCTGTTGATGCCGGAGGGTGCCGTGACGCGCGCGGCGCCCGACAGCACGGCGCTCGCCGATATCGCGCGCGGACGCGGCGTGCTCGACGCGCTCGGCCCGTTCGACATCGGTCAGGCGGCCGTCGTGATCGACGGTCATGTGGTGGCGGTCGAGGATATCGAGGGCACCGACGGGCTGCTCGCGCGCGTCGCGCGGCTGCGCACCGAGGGCCGTATTCGTGCCAAGGCCGGCCGCGGCGTGCTGGTGAAGGCGCCGAAGAGCAGGCAGGATTTGCGCTTCGATCTGCCGACCATCGGCCCGCGGACGGTCGACGGCGCGGCAGCCGCCGGTATCGCCGGCATCGCCGTGATCGCCGGCAATACGCTGGCCGCCGAGCCGCAGGCTTTGGTCGAGGCCGCCGACGCCAGGGGGCTGTTTGTCATCGGACTGGCGGGCTGATGCAGCTGCGCAGCCCCGGCACCGCTCGCAAGATCTTCCTCATCGCGACCGAGGAATCCGGCGACCGCCTCGGCGCGGCGCTGATGCAGGTGTTGCGCCAGCGCCTCGGCGATGCCGTGCAGTTTTCCGGCGTCGGCGGCCAGGCGATGGCTGCTCAGGGCATCGCCCCGCTGTTTCCGATCGAGGAACTCTCGATCATCGGCTTTGCCGCCGTCGTGAAGCAACTGCCGAAAATCCTGCGATTGATCCGGCGCACAGCCGATGCCGTGCTCGCCGACGCGCCTGACATGCTCGTCATCATCGACAGCCCCGATTTCACCCACCGCGTCGCCCGTCGTGTCCGCGCCCGCAACCCGAACATTCCGATCGTCGATTACGTGTCGCCGTCGGTCTGGGCCTGGCGGCCGGGCAGGGCGCGCGCGATGCGACGCTATGTCGATCACGTGCTGGCGCTGTTGCCGTTCGAGCCGGAGGAATATCGCAAGCTGCAGGGACCGCCGTGCAGCTATGTCGGCCATCCCCTGACCGAGCAGCTTGCCTCGCTGCGGCCGAACGAGGACGAGCAGAAGCGGCGCGATGCGCAGCCTCAGGTCCTGCTGGTGTTGCCCGGAAGCCGGCGCAGCGAGATCAGGCATCATCTCGCGCTGTTCGGCGCGGCGCTCGGCCGGCTCAGCAAGCAAACCCCGTTCGAGCTCGTGCTCCCCACCCTGCCGCATCTCGAGGCGATGGTGCGCGAAGGCGTCGCGTCGTGGCCGGTAGTGCCGCGGCTCGCGATCGGCGAGACCGAGAAGCGCGCCGCGTTCCGCGTCGCCCGCGCTGCGCTCGCGAAGTCGGGCACGGTGACGCTGGAGCTCGCGCTGTCAGGCATTCCCATGGTGACGGCCTATCGCGTCGGCGCCGCCGAGGCGTTCATCCTGCGCCGCGCGATCCGGGTGTCCTCGGTGATCCTCGCCAATCTCGTGATCGGCAGCGATATCATTCCCGAGTTCCTGCAGGAGGACTGCACACCGGACAAGCTCGCGGCGGCGCTGGGCGACGTGCTTGCGGATTCGCCCGATCGTCTGCGGCAGCTCGTGGGGTTCGCGACGATGGACGGGAAGATGTCGACTGGCGACCAGCCGCCGAGCGTCCGCGCTGCCGACATCGTGCTGGCGGAGATGGACCGCCGTTCGGCCTAGCCAATCGATCGTGTCCTCGTTCAGTGGCGACATGCCGCTGCAACGATCCCGCTTGCGTTGAATATTTAGACCGTACTAATATTAGCAGAAGGTAATATTGACACGGAGCCAGCCATGAAGATCGACCCGGTCGCCTATGTCGGAGCCGTCATTCGCGAAGTCGCCTTCCGGGAACGCGACGGCAAGCCGGCGCGGGCGGTGATCGCGACCCGCAGCTACGACACCGAGATCGCCGATCTCTGGGATGTGCTGACCAACCCCGAACGCATTCCGCGCTGGTTCCTGCCGATCTCGGGCGACCTGAGGCTTGGCGGCCGCTATCAGTTCCAGGGCCACGCGGGCGGCGAGATCACGACGTGCGAGCCGCCGCGCCGGCTCGCCGTCACGTGGGAGTCCATGGGTACGGTCAGCTGGGTTACCGTGACACTGGTCGAGAATGGCCCGGACGCCACGCGCCTGGAATTGGAACACCTCTCAGTAATCGAGGGCGACTTCTGGGACCGCTACGGGGCCGGTGCTGTCGGCGTCGGCTGGGATCTCGCGCTGCTCGGGCTCGCGCTCTATCTGGCCATGCCGCCCGGCGAGGAATTCGACCGCGCCGCCGCGTCGGCGTGGCCGGCCACCGACGACGGCAAGGAATTCATCCGCCGCTCCAGCGAGGACTGGTGCCGGGCCTCGATCGCGGCGGGCACCGAGGAGGCAGCGGCGCGCAGATCAGCCGCAAATACCACGGCGGCCTATTGCGGCGAGCCGGAGCCGGTGAGCGGAGGCTAGAGCATGATCCGGAAAAGTGTGAAGCGGTTTTCCCTCGCGACAAACGCGAAGCGTTTGCGCGGAGATCATGCTCAAACAAAGAGCTAAAGCGGGATGACGATGCAATCTCATCGCGCTTTAGCGACCTTGCACGCCTTCGACATCCTCGGAGATCCCGTCCGCCGGCGCATCCTGGAATTATTGGCGACCGGCGAGCACAGTTCGGGTGACGTCGTTGCGGTCGTGCAGCGCGAGTTCGGCATCACCCAGTCGGCGGTCTCGCAGCAATTGCGGATCTTGCGCGACGCCGGTTTCGCGTCGGTGCGCGCCGAGGGCACCCGCCGCATCTACGCGGTCGAGCCGGCGCGGCTGCGCGAGGTCGATGACTGGCTCGACCGGTTCCGGGCGTTCTGGCTGCCGCGCCTTGACGCGATCGCGACCGAAGTCGCGCGGGGCAAACGAAAACGGCGCCATCAGGAATGATGGCGCCGTCCCGGATTCTCTTGAGCGATGCAGCTTACTTGCGCTTGTCGATCTGCACATAGTCGCGGCGCGCGACGCCGGTGTAGAGCTGGCGCGGACGGCCGATCTTCTGCTGCGGATCCTCGATCATCTCGCTCCACTGGCTGATCCAGCCGACGGTGCGGGCGACCGCGAACAGCACGGTGAACATCGAGACCGGGAAGCCCATCGCCTTCAGCGTGATGCCCGAATAGAAGTCGACGTTCGGATAGAGCTTGCGATCGATGAAGTAGGGATCGCTGAGCGCGATCTTCTCGAGCTCCATCGCGACCTTGAGCATCGGATCGTCGCCGTGGCCGGTCTCCTTCAGCACCGCGTGACACATCTTCTGCATGATCTTGGCGCGCGGATCGTAGTTCTTGTAGACGCGGTGGCCGAAGCCCATCAGGCGAACTTCGCTGTTCTTGTCCTTCACCTTGGCGATGAAGTCCGGAATGTTTTCGACCTTGCCGATGCCGTAGAGCATGTTGAGCGCGGCCTCGTTGGCGCCGCCATGCGCCGGGCCCCACAGGCAGGCGATGCCGGCCGCGATGCAGGCGAACGGGTTGGCGCCCGAGGAGCCGGCAATGCGCACCGTCGAGGTCGAGGCGTTCTGCTCGTGGTCGGCGTGCAGGATGAAGATCTTGTCGAGCGCGTCGGCGAGCACCGGGTTGATCTTGTAGTCCTCGCAGGGCACCGCGAAGCACATGTTGAGGAAGTTCTCGGCAAACGAGAGCGAGTTCTTCGGATACACGAAGGGCTGGCCGACCGTGTACTTGTAGGCCATCGCCGCCAGCGTCGGCACCTTCGCGATCATGCGCATCGAGGCGATCATGCGCTGCCGCGGATCGTTGATGTCGGTGGAGTCGTGATAGAACGCGGCCAGCGCGCCGACGGCGGCGACCATGATCGCCATCGGATGAGCGTCGCGGCGGAAGCCCTGGAAGAACCGCGCCATCTGCTCATGCACCATCGTGTGATGGATCACGCGATGGTCGAAGTCCTTCTTCTGCGCCGGGGTCGGAAGATCCCCGTACAGCAGCAGGTAGCAGGTCTCGAGGAAGTCGCCGTGCTCGGCGAGCTGCTCGATCGGATAGCCGCGGTATTCGAGCACGCCGGCGTCGCCGTCGATGTAGGTGATCTTCGACTGGCAGCTGCCGGTCGAGGTGAAGCCGGGGTCGTAGGTGAACACCCCGGCTTGGCCGTAGAGCTTGGCGATGTCGATGACATCAGGCCCAACCGTGCCGCTCAGGATCGGGAAATCGTAGTTCTTGTTGCCGATGGTGAGTGTGGCTGTCTTGCTGGATTTTGCGTCCATCGTGATATCCCCGATGAATTCGTTGCGAAAACCGACCTTGCCCAGTCGCTAAATTGCGGCCCATGGCGGGGCGGAACGGCTTGTGGAGAAAGCGTCCGGGATTGGGTAGCTCATTGCCATGTGCGCTGCAAGATGGACCCTGGAGGGGGTCCATGCAGGATCACGCCGCCTGATCGGCGAGGCGGGCAAGGCACTCCTGGCGTCCCAGCACGGCCAGCACGTCGAATATGCCCGGCGACGTTGTACGTCCGGTCAGCGCCACCCGCAGCGGCTGGGCGACGGCGCCGAGTTTCAGGTTGTTCTGCTCGGCGAAATTCCGCATCGCGGTCTCGGTGGCTTCCGCCGTCCAGTCGTTGACGGCTTCCAGCGCGGTGCGCAGGCGGCCGATCAACGCGCGCGTTTCCGGCGTCAGCAGCGCCGCCGCTTTCGGATCGAGCGCGAGCGGACGATCGGCGAAGATGAAGTAGGCGCCCGCGATCAGTTCGATCAGCGTCTTGGCGCGCTCCTTCAGGCTCGGCATCGCCCGCAGCAATTGCGCACGGGTCGCGTCGTTGAGCTTGGCCTTCAGCGCGGCGCCCTCGGGAACATAATCCAGCACGCTCTCGAACTGGGTCACGAGGGATTGATCGTCGCTCTGCCGGATATAGTGACCGTTGAGGTTCTCCAGCTTGGCGAAATCGAACCGCGCCGCAGAACGGCCGATGCCCGAGAGATCGAACGCGTCGATCATCTCCTGGGTCGAGAAGATCTCCTGGTCGCCATGGCTCCAGCCGAGCCGGACGAGGTAGTTGCGCAAGGCGGCCGGCAGGTAGCCGAGCGCGCGGTAGGCATCGACGCCGAGCGCGCCATGGCGCTTCGACAGTTTCGAGCCATCGGGACCGTGGATCAGCGGAATGTGGGACATGCTCGGCAGTTCCCACTCCAGCGCGTCGTAGATCTGCTTCTGACGCGCGGCGTTGATCAGGTGGTCGTCGCCACGGATGATGTGAGTGACGCCCATATCGTGGTCGTCGACCACGACTGCGAGCATGTAGGTCGGGGTGCCGTCGCCGCGGAGCAGGACGAGGTCGTCGAGATTCTCGTTCTGCCAGACCACGCGGCCCTGCACCTGGTCCTCGATCACGGTTTCGCCGGTCTGCGGCGCCTTGAGGCGGATGGTCGGCTTGATGCCAGCGGGTGCGGTGGCCGGATCGCGGTCACGCCACATGCCGTCATAGAGGCGGGTGCGGCCCTCGGCGCGCGCCTTCTCGCGCATCGCGGTGAGCTCTTCCGGCGAGGCATAGCAGTAATAGGCGCGCCCGGCGGCGAGCAGGCTTTCGGCGACCTCGCGATGGCGGGTGGCGCGGCTGAACTGGTAGATGACCTCGCCGTCCCAATCGAGCTCGAGCCACTTCAGGCCGTCCAGGATGGCGTCGATCGCCTCCTTGGTCGAGCGTTCACGGTCGGTGTCCTCGATCCGGAGCAGCATTTTGCCGCCGAGCTTCCTGGCATAGAGCCAGTTGAACAGCGCGGTGCGGGCACCTCCGATATGGAGGAAGCCGGTCGGTGAGGGGGCGAAGCGGGTAACGACGGAATTGGTCATGATCGAGCGAGACGTATGCGGGAACGGCCGTGGTGTATAACAGGAACCGGACATAACTAAAGCCCTGGTTGACCTTTTGCCCGCCAAACCGGGCCTGAAACCAGACTTGAAACCAGGCTTGAAACCAGACTTGGCCGGACGGCACGAATTTGGCAGAAGGTTGAGCTGACTCCTCCAGGGAACCCTTTGATGACGACTGACACGACGGCAGAGGCAGGGCGCGACTTCATCCGCGACATCGTCCAGGCCGATCTCTCCTCCCACAAGCACAACCGGATCGTGACCCGTTTTCCGCCGGAGCCGAACGGCTACCTGCATATCGGCCACGCCAAGTCGATCGCCCTGAATTTCGGCATCGCGCAGGAGTTCGGCGGCCAGTGCAATTTGCGCTTCGACGACACCAATCCGACCAAGGAGGAGCAGGAGTACATCGACTCCATCCAGGCCGACGTCCATTGGCTCGGCTACGACTGGGGAGCCAACCTGTTCTTTGCGTCGGACTATTTCGAGCGCCTGTACGATTGGGCCGAGGGCCTGATCAAGGCCGGCTATGCCTATGTCGATGATCAGTCGCAGGAGGAGATCCGCACTTCCCGCGGCACGCTGACCGAGCCCGGCAAGAACTCGCCGTTCCGCGACCGCTCGGTCGAGGAGAACCTCGACCTGTTCCGCCGCATGAAGGCCGGAGAGTTCTCGAATGGCGCCCGCGTGCTGCGCGCCAAGATCGACATGGCCGCCGGCAACATCAACCTGCGCGACCCCGTGCTCTACCGCATCCTGCACGCCCACCATCCGCGCACCGGCGACAAATGGTCGATCTATCCGAGCTACGACTACGCGCACGGCCAGTCGGACGCGATTGAGGGCATCACCCATTCGATCTGTACGCTGGAGTTCGAGGATCACCGCCCGCTCTATGAGTGGCTGCTCGACAAGCTGCCGGTGCCCTCGAAGCCGCGCCAGTACGAAATGGCACGGCTGAACCTGACCTATACGCTGCTGTCCAAGCGTGTGCTGACCCAGCTCGTCCGCGACGGCCACGTCTCGGGCTGGGACGATCCGCGCATGCCGACCATTGCCGGCTTGAAGCGGCGCGGCGTGCCGCCGGCGGCGGTGCGCGAATTCATCAAGCGCATCGGCGTCGCCAAGGCCAACAGCGTGGTCGATGTCGGCATGCTCGAATTCTGCATCCGCGAGGAGCTGAACCGCACGGCACTGCGCCGGATGGCGGTGCTGCGGCCGCTCAAGGTGGTGATCGAGAACTATCCGGAAGGGCAGGTCGAGGAGATCGAGGCGATCAACCATCCCGACAATCCGGAAGCCGGCACCCGCAAGATCGCGTTCGGCCGCGAGCTCTATATCGAGCGCGACGACTTCATGGAGAATCCGCCGAAGAAGTTCTACCGCCTCTCGCCCGGCAACGAGGTGCGGCTGCGCTATGCCTACTTCATCAAGTGCACCGGCGTGGTGAAGGACGACGCCGGCGAGATCGTCGAACTCCGCGCGACCTACGATCCCTTAACCAAGGGCGGCAACGCGCCCGACGGCCGCAAGGTCAAGGCGACGATGCACTGGTTGCCCGCGGCGCAGTCGAAGCCGGCGGAGATCCGTATCTACAATCAGCTGTTCGCCAATCCGAGCCCGAACGCGGCCGATTTCGCCGCCGACCTCAATCCGCAGTCGCTCGAAGTGCTGAAGGATGCGCGCGTCGAGCCGGCGATCGCCGAGAGTAATTCACCCGACCCGATGCAATTCGAGCGGCAGGGCTATTTCGTGCGCGATGCGGATTCGACGCCGGACCGGCTGGTGTTCAACCGAACCATCGGCCTGCGCGACACCTTCGCCAAGGAAGTCGGCGGCAAGGGCTAGCCGGGAGGAAGCGCGTCCCGCGCGGACAAGCGGACTGGGGGATCTATGCCCGATGAATCCGACGAGATTGCCTCCGCCACCATCGCCAGATGGTCGGCGGGTTTCAGCAGGCTCGATGCGAATGCGTTAAGCGCGCTCTATTCGAAGGGCGCGTTCTTCTTCGGCTCGAATCCGACGCTGTATCGCGGCCGCGACGGCGTCAAAGCCTACTTTGACGGTCTGCCGCGCTGGCACGCGCCGCGCGTTCAGTTCAGCGATGTCAGGGCAGAACGGGTCAACGCCGATCTCGTCAACATGGCGGGCATCGCGTCATTCTTCCTCGACGGCGATGCGCCCTCGCTCGCCGTCAAGATCACCTGGGTGATCGCGCGCGAGGACGGCGACTGGAAGATCGTCTGCCACCACGTCTCGTCGCAGACACCGCTGATCTAGATGTCGTAGTACAAATGGAACTCGTAGGGATGAGGTCGCAATCTGATGGGATCGACCTCCTTCTTCCGCTTGTAGTCGAGCCATGTTTCGATCACGTCGGCGGTGAAGACATCGTTGCGCAGCAGGAATGCGTGATCGCGTTCGAGCGCGTCCAGCGCCTGATCCAGCGACCCCGGCGTCGACTTCACCTCCTTCGCCTCGGCGGGCGGCAGGTCGTAGAGGTTCTTGTCGATCGGGCTGCCCGGGTCGATCTTGTTGCGAATTCCGTCGAGGCCGGCCATCAGCATCGCGGCGAAAGCCAGATAGGGATTGCAGGAGGGATCCGGCGAACGAAATTCGACACGCTTGGCCTTCGGGTTCGGCGAATACATCGGAATGCGGCAGCAGGCTGAACGGTTGCGCTGGGAATAGACCAGGTTGATCGGAGCCTCATAGCCCGGCACCAGACGCCGATAGGAGTTCGTGGTCGGGGCGCAAAGCCCGCACAATGCCCAGGCATGTGTCAACAGGCCGCCGATATAGTGGCGGGCGAGCTGGCTCAGTTCGGCATAGTCGCCCCTGTCGTAGAACAGATTGGTCTCGCCCTTCCACAACGACTGATGAACGTGCATTCCGGAAGCGTTGTCCTCGAACAGCGGTTTCGGCATGAACGTTGCGGTCATGCCGTTCTGGCGGGCGGTGTTCTTCACCACGTATTTGTAGATCATCAGATTGTCCGCCATGCGCGCGAGCGTGGTGAAGCGCATGTCGATTTCGTTCTGCCCACCGGTCGCGACTTCATGGTGATGGGCTTCGATCTGGATGCCCAGCTGTTCCATGGTCAACACCATTTCGGTACGGAGCGCCTGCATGCTGTCCGTCGGGGGCACTGGAAAGTATCCCTCTTTCGGGCGTGGCTTGTGTCCCAGGTTGGGCGCTTCGTTTGTGCCCGTGTTCCAGCTGCCTTCACCGGAATCGATGTCGTGGAAAGCGTAGTTGATGCCCTGTCCGTAGCGCACGCTGTCGAACACGAAGAACTCGGCCTCTGGACCGAAGTAGCTGGTATCGGCGTGGCCCGTGGCCTTCAGGTGGGTTTCAGCTTTTTGGGCGATGTAGCGGGCATCGCGGCTATAGGATTGACCGGTCACGGGGTCGCGGATGTTGCAGATCAATACCAGGGTGGATGAAGGGGAATACGGGTCGAGGAAAGCCGTGGTCGGGTCCGGGACGACCAGCATGTCGCTTTCCTGGATTTCCTGAAAGCCGCGGATCGATGAGCCGTCGAATCCAATCCCTTCGCTGAGGGCGTCTGCGCTCGCCGCGCTCGGCGGGACGGAAAAATGTTGCCATACCCCCGGCAGGTCGGTGAAGCGCAGATCGATCATCTGCACTTTCTCGTCCTTGATTGCCTTCACGAGATCTTCGGCTGTTGCGCATGTCGGAAACATGGCTTCACTCCTGTTATTGGAGAGCCGCGTCGTTGAGATTGTGCTGCCGTTCAGCCCCCGCGAGGCGGCTTGAGGAAGATCCTGCTCCACGTTCTGCGCTGCGAGCTGGCAGCCTCAGCTTTGGTGCGGACCGCGCATCAGCTTCATGGCGTCTTCGATATGGCGCCAGGTTCTGGCCAGCTCGGCCTCGCCTTTTGCTTCAAGCTCGATGGCGTTTTGGGCAGCTTCCGCAATGGCCTTGGCGCCATGTGCCTCGAGCAACTGCCGCGCATAGTTGTGGATTTCGATTTCTCGCATGGCGTCATACTCCTCTCGTCCTGAGCGCAACCGCAAATACCGGTCGGGCCGCGAACCGCAGACGTTGACACCTGGTCAAGCGCCCACAGTGTGCATCTTGCTGCGGCGCGATTGCAAGAGCGCTTTCCGGGCGCCCGGACCGCAGCATGGTCGTCGGTTCGCGGATCAGCAGCGGCAACACATCGCAGGTCGGACAGATGCTTTTTTGTCCGCGCCGCACCATGTCTTCGGAAGAAGGAGGTGAGGATCATGCGCATTCAACACTGGCAGGATGCTGCCAGCCTGTTGGTAGGCGCCTGGCTGGTCGCATCGCCGTTTGCACTGGGCTTTTCCGGGGCAGCTCTCTGGATCTCCATCGCGCTCGGATTGGGCGTCGTGCTGTTCGCCCTGGAGGCATTCATCATTCCGTCCTATCTGGAGGAATGGGGCGAGATGCTGATGGGGTTGGCTCTGGTGGTGGCACCCTGGACGTTCAACTACCAGCAGGGATCGGTCACGACGAGCAGCGTGCTCGCCGGCGTCGTGGTGATCGTGCTCGCGTGCTGGGAGCTGGCGATGGATCGTGATTTCGCCACCTGGTGGCACGATCGCTGGCATCACCGAGCTGGCTGAGAGGCAGCTGATTGAGACGTTGGCCTGACCGCCAACCCAAGGCGGCCGGAGAGGTTGGAACTGCGCAGCGCCGGATCCCCTCCGTGCCGCATCGGCGTAACGCGGATGCAGGTTCGACGAAGACATCATGCCCGAGACGGCGAGTACGGGACGATTCAGAAGCGTCGTCCCGCACGCGCTGGACGGCGGCCACGGCTCCTGCTGCAGGGTGAGAGTGTTTCGAGCGAAGTGGATACCGGTTCACGTAAGGAAAACGCGTCAAAACAAGATTCTGGAGTCCCCGTTCCGCTTCCATCGGAACGGGGCTCCAGTCGTCCGTCAGCAAGGTGACTCCGTCACGATGCGGCTTTCGCCTCGATCTGCTCCCAAATTCTGGTCTTGCGTGTCTCGGGCATGATGAAGACGGCGATCACGAAGCACACTGCGGGAACGACGATCGGGTAGATCAGCGCGTAGCCGATGCTGCCGGTCGCTGCGAAGGCGGCTGATGTGATGAACGGCACCAATCCGCCGCCCCAACCATTGCCGATATGATACGGCACCGAGACCGAGGTGTACCTGATCCTGGCCGGGAAAAACTCCGCCAGAAACGCGCCGACCGGCCCGTACACCATCCCGACGTAGCAAACGAGGATGAAGATGATGAAGACGGCGACCGGATAGTTGATGTGTCCCGGCTGCGTGACCATGCCGAGCCACAGATACAGCGGATAGTAGGTGATCGCGGCAAGCAGCATGCCTCCGAGGATCACCGATTTGCGGCCGATCTGATCCGACAGCCAACCAAAGAAGATCAGGCTCGGCGTTGCGATCAACAGTGCGGTTCCCACGATGTAGGCCGAGGTAACCGCATCGACCTTGGAGACCTGCTGCAGGAAGTACAGTGCCCAGAATTGACCACTGTACCAGACCACGCCCTGTCCAATCAGGACGACGATCGCGATCAAGATGTACTTGATGTTGGAGCTGAGGAATGCTTCCCGCCAGGGATTCCTGGTCATCTGTCCGCGTGCCTTGATCTCCTGGAAAATCGGCGTCTCCTGGAGCTGGAGGCGGATGTAGATGGCGATGGCCACCAGCAGGAACGAGACCAGGAACGGTACGCGCCACGCCCATGCGTCAAAGGCCTGATTGCCGGCCCAGGTTCGGGTCAGAACGATTACGGCCAGCGACACCACGATCCCGAGCGTCGGCGAGGTTTGTAGCCAGCCTGTGTAGTAGCCGCGGTGGTCATCCGGAACATGCTCGGCGACGTAGGTGATGGCGCCGCCATATTCGCCGCCCAGGCAGAGACCCTGGATCATCCGCAAGCCGAACAGAACGAATGCGGCCGTCAGGCCGATCGATTCATAGGTTGGGATGAGTCCGATCGCGCCCGTTCCCAGGCCCATTCCGCTCAAGGTAACAAGGAATGTATATTTGCGGCCGACCCGATCGCCCATCCATCCGAACAGGAAGGCCCCCAGCGGGCGAATCAGGAATCCCGCAGTGAACAGCGCGATCGTGCTCAGCAGGGCTGCGACGGGGTGGGATTGCTCAAAGAACTTGACCGACAGAACCGCGGCCAGACTGCCAAAAATATAAAAGTCGTACCATTCAATGATGTTTCCCACTGACGCAGCAACAATCACGCGACGAAAATCACTCGGTACTTGAATTGCCATGTGCTGCTCCTCTCAAATGCAAACGCTACGCCTCGCGTTTTTCAGCGATCTGTCCGCTCGCGGAGTGCGCGTGGTGCACGGCGTTGCAGGCGAGATTTTGCGAGTTCGTCCGCAACGCCTGATCTCAGGGGAGTTGTGGCCACCTGAGAGGAGCTCCAGCGGCCTTCAAGTGCCGCGAGCCGTCACTGCCTCATCCCCGTCTCTTTGGGAGTGGAGGCATCAGGACAGTCTAATCCCAACGGGATTGGTATCTTATGAGACTTTCGGCTCGATCGATTTGACGCAGGCGGCAGCTGTGGCCCGGCGCCAGGTCGGCGAGGCGCAGGACGATCCAGCTACCCGGGCGTTGCCGGGGCGGTATTCTGCATCCGTTCCGCTAGTCGGGTGACGGGGCCATCCGCTAGCCTGCCGCCCGGCAGGGATCGCAAGCGGAATGGCGGAGCAAGGCACGACGCCGGGCGGCAAACGCGGCTACGCGGGGACGTGGCCGCCGCGCGCAGTTGCGCCGGTCGGCGGCTATCTCCCGACGCGCGTCAGCATCTGGAAGCCTTTCGTCGAGACATCGCGGCAATGGGCGCGCGCGGAAGCGGGGGCGGGCCGGTTGTTGCCCTGGGTGCCGGTGGCGTTCGGCACCGGCATCGCCTTCTATTTTGCGGCCGAGCACGAGCCGGTGCTGTCGGTCGCGGCCACCGTCGCAATCCTGCTCTGCCTGCTGGCGCTGCTGCTGCGGCGGCGCAGCGTGTTTCCCGTCATCGCGATGCTGGCCGCGGTGGCCGCAGGCTTTGCGACGGCGACCTGGAAGACGGCGCGCGTTGCTCACACGGTGCTGGCGCGGCCGATGTTCTCGGTGGCGCTGACCGGCTTCGTCGAGACGCGCGACATCCGCGAGAAGACCGATCGTTTCGTGCTGCGCGTGGTTTCGATGGAGAGCCCGCGCGACATGACGAAGCTCGATCGTGTCCGGCTCTCGGTGAAGAAGGGCACCGCGCCCGATGTCGGCAGCTTCGTTGAGTTGAAGGCGCGGCTGTTGCCGCCGCTCGGGCCGCAGCGCCCGGGCTCCTATGATTTCGGACGCGACCTGTATTTCCAGGGCATCGGCGCCTCCGGCTTCGTGATGGGCGCGGTCAGGACCAGGGAGCCGCCTGCGACCGGCGGCTTTGCGCTGCGCTACGCCGCCTTCATGCAAGGCCTGCGCGACGCCATCGACGCGCGTATTCGCACCACGCTCGACGGCGACCAGCGCGCGATCGCAACCGCGCTGCTCACCGGCCGGCGCGATGCGATCTCGACGCCGGTCAACGATGCGATGTTCATCTCGGGGCTCGGCCATGTGCTGTCGATCTCCGGCTACCATATGGCCGTGGTCGCCGGCGTCGTGTTCTTCGCGGTGCGCGCGCTGCTCGCGCTGTTTCCGGCGCTGACGGCGGGGCATCCGATCAAGAAATGGGCCGCGGCGGCAGCGCTGGTCGCCGCGGCGTTCTATCTGTTGCTGTCGGGCGCGGAGGTCGCGACGCAACGGTCGTTCTTCATGACCGCCGTGGTGCTGCTCGCCGTGATCGTCGACCGCCGCGCGATCACCTTCCGTACGCTGGCGGTGGCGGCGCTGATCGTGCTTGCGATCGCGCCGGAAGCGCTGGTGCATCCCAGTTTCCAGATGTCGTTTGCCGCGACGCTCGGGCTGGTGGCGCTGGTGCAGATCGGGCTGCCGAACCTATTCGCGTCGCCCGACCATTCGGCGACCGCGCGCGTCGCGCTGTGGGGCGGACGTGAGCTCACGATGCTGATGCTGGCCTCGCTGGTGGCAGGGCTTGCGACGACGCCCTACGCCGCCTTCCATTTCCACCGCGTGACGCCCTACGGGCTGCTCGCGAACCTCGCGGCAATGCCTGTCGTGTCGGCGGTCGTGATGCCGGCCGGCCTGCTGGGGCTCCTCGCCATGCCGTTCGGCTTCGACGGCGTGTTCTGGGCGATCATGGGCCTTGGCATCGACTGGATGATCCTGGTGACGCAATGGGTCGCCGCACTCCCGGGCGCGGTCGGCCGCATGGCGGCGTTCGGCATCGGGCCGCTGATCGCAGCGAGTGCCGGCATCATCCTGCTCGGGCTGCTGCGCACGCCGCTGCGTTGGTCTGGCGCCGTGCTGCTGGTGATGGCCTCGGTTTGGGCGCTCAGGGTGCCGCAGCCGGACGTGCTGATCTCCGGTGACGGCCGCAACGTCGCGGTGCGTGGCGGTGACGGGCGGCTGCATTTGATGCACAGCGCCAAGGATGCGTTCCTGGTCAAGGAGTGGTTGGCGGCGGACGCCGACGCGCGGACCGCCACCGATGCGTCGCTCGGCGAGGGCGTCTCCTGCGATGCCGGCGGCTGCGTGACCCGGGGACCTGGCGGCGCCTTCGTCGCACTCGCGACCCGGCCAGAGGCGCTGGCGGACGACTGCGAGCGCGCAGGCCTGATCGTGACGGCGCGGCCGGCGCCGCAGGGCTGCGGGGCATCGGTAATCGATGCCGAGCGGCTGCGCCGCCACGGCGCGCTGGTGCTGCGACGGATCAGCGACGGCTACGCCGTCGATGCGGTGAAGCCCGGCGGGATCGACCGGCCGTGGTCGCCGGCGGTTCCGGGCGACGGCGAGAGCGAGACGACGCTGCGCGCGCCGGCCGCCGCGCCGCGGCCCGCCGTGGACGCGACGCCGGCCGAGACCGATCTGCAGGGCGATGATTAGCGGTGGTCCGGTGAGGGGCCGCTCGGCAGCTCGAACAGGCCGAGATGGTATTCGTCGGAATCGGGGCCGGCGTCGGGCTTCTTGACGAGGGTAAAGGAAGCCTCGGGAAATTGCTCCCAGACTTTCAGGTCGTCGGCCGTCACCGTCAGCCAACCGAACCGGAACATGTAGCGGCCCGGTTCCGTGACGCGTCCAGCCTTTTGCCATGTGACCTTATCGACCACCGCGCACGTCCTCCGTGCCCGATGATGCGCCAAGGCGCCGGCCGACGCAAACCTCCTCCTGCGCCCCGGAAGCGGGAGTCCGGGGTCGCCCGAAATTGCTTAGGTCATCCGCCGCCGAACAGCTCATTCCGCGGCGACGATGCGCTCAACCCAAGAACAGCGTTGCGAATGCGGAGGGCCGCCGCTCCACAACCTTCGGCTTCTGCTCGACCGGCGGATGCAGCGCCGGCAATTGCAGCACGCTGACGCGCTGTCCCTCGACCAGCTGGGTCACCAGCACATGGCTGCCGTCGGGGAATTCGACCGCATCATGATGCCGATCGGGCACGTCGGGCTCGACTTCGTTGAACACGCCGACGCGATAGTTCAGCGTCTTGGTCCAGATCCAGCGGCTGTCGTAGCGAACGTTCTCGGCGAAAGCGAGCTCGGTGCCCGGCAGCATGCAGACCGCGACAGTGGGATCGTTCTCCGAAGCAAAGCCGCGGGTCGACGTGCCGCGGAACGTCGTCGTGATCAGCGTCTCTCCGACAATGGCGGGGCGCGATGCCACGGCGTGCAGACTATAGTCACACATCGGATGGCTCCTCATTTCGAGGTAGCGACCCGTGCCTCTCCTTGAGGCATTAGGGCCTCTACCAGAGTGGACGATAGCGAACGAGCTTCTGCTCGTTTCTGGGCGATTGTACGACTGGTCCGAGACCGCCTCCGATCACAAACACGCGACGCTGCGCGAGAGGTATCGGAGCGCATCGGGCAGGCCGTACGCTACACTATCATGCAAGGAACGATCCGACGTGTTGCTCGTTCCCGGCCGCCGCAAGTATTTGCAATTCAGTATTTGCGATAAAGGCCGATCAGCTTGCCCTGGATGCGGACCCGGTTCGGCGGCAGGATGCGCACTTCATAGGCGGTGTTGGCCGGCTCGAGCGCGATCGATGCGCCGCGGCGGCGGAAGCGCTTCAGGGTGGCTTCCTCCTCGTCGATCAGCGCCACCACGATGTCGCCGGTATTGGCGACGTCGTTGCGCTGGATCAGCGCCATGTCGCCGTCGAGGATGCCGGCATCGACCATCGAGTCGCCGCGCACTTCGAGTGCATAGTGCTCGCCGGCGCCGAGCATGTCGGGCGGCACGCTGATGGTGTGGCTGCGGGTCTGCAGCGCCTCGATCGGCGTACCGGCGGCGATCCGGCCCATCACGGGGACCGCGACCGGACGGTTGCCGTCGTCCTCGGCGATCGGCGGCGTGCTGGCGCGCCGGCCGAGGGTGCCTTCGATGACGCTGGGCGTGAAGCCGCGGCGGCCGTTGCCGCCGCCGGCCGAGAGTTCGGGCAGCTTGATGACCTCTATGGCGCGGGCGCGGTTCGGCAGGCGGCGGATGAAGCCGCGCTCCTCCAGCGCAGTGATCAGGCGGTGGATACCGGACTTCGAGCGCAGGTCGAGCGCATCCTTCATCTCGTCGAAGGAGGGCGGTACGCCGGCCTCTTTCAGACGTTCATTGATGAAACGCAGAAGTTCGTACTGTTTGCGCGTGAGCATCTCGAGTATTCCCCCGGTTGATAGCGTCGTTCGATTCCGAGACTCTTCTGGTGGGGCCTGCAGGCGGGGCCTGACCTCAGGAGCATGTGCTCGTTGCACCTGCTTCCACGCGGCTTCCCGATTGTAGACACCAGTACTCGAAACAAATCATGAACGGACACTATATGTTCGATATGTGTTCCGCAACCACTTAATTTCCGGTGAACGGATCAGGCAACGCACAAGCGGCGGGGCGCAAAAACCCTATTCGGGCAGTGTCAGGATCTCGCATTCGCTGCCTTTGACGGCCGCAGCCGCGAACGGCGGACGCACGAGAAGTGCCCGTGCCGCAGCGAGATTCCCGAGCAGCGACGAGTCCTGCTGCGTCACCGGCATTGCGATCAGCGTCCCGTCCTCGCGCGCTTCGAGACGTGCACGCAGATAGTCCTCGCGCTGGTCGTTGGCGGCGAGGTCGCGGCCGAGCAGGGCGCTCGTGCGGCGATGATGGATCACTTTCCGGCCGTTCAGCGCCCGAATCAACGGCACCAGGAACAGGAAGGCGCAGACATAGGACGACACCGGATTGCCGGGCAGGCCGATCACCCGCATCGCGCCGAGCCGGCCATGCATCATCGGCTTGCCGGGCCGCATCGCAATCCGCCAGAACGTCATGTCGACGCCCTCGGCCTCCAGCGACCGCTTGACGAGATCGTGGTCGCCGACCGAGGCGCCGCCTGTCGTGATGAGGACGTCGGCGCCGGCCTCGCGCGCCCGGCGAATGCCGGCCGTGGTCGCCTCCACCGTGTCGGCGGCAACGCCGAGGTCGATGGTCTCGGCGCCCTCGGCGCGCGCCAGCGCCCGCAGCGCGTAGCCGTTGGAATAGACGATCTGGCCGGGGCCGGGTTGCGAGCCCGGCATCACCAGCTCGTCGCCGGTCGCCAGCACCGCGACCTTCGGGCGGCGGCGCACCGCAAGTTCCGGATAGTTCATGGCGGCCGCCAGCGACAGCGCGCGGTCGGACAGGCGGCTGCCGCCGCTGAGCAGCACCTCGCCGGCACGGAAGTCGACCCCGGCCGGGCGGATGTGCCGCCCGACGCTGGCGGCCTCCGTGATCGTGATGTGGTCGCCGTCGACGGCGGTGTCTTCCTGGATGATAACCGCGTCGGCGCCATTGGGGATCACGCCGCCGGTGAAGATCCGCACCGCCTCGCCGGCGCCGACCGTCCGCTCGAACGGCCGGCCGGCGGCGACTTCGCCGATCACCTTGAGCCGGGCCTTTAGATCAGCCGCATCGGCGGCGCGCACCGCATAGCCGTCCATCGCCGACATCGGCTGCGGCGGCTGGGTGCGCAGCGCGGCGAGGTCGTGCGCCAGGGTGCGGTGGTAGGCGGCATCGAGCGCGATCATCTCCTCCGGCAGCGGTTCGGCGCCGGCGAGGACGGCGGACAGGGCATCGGCAACCGGCATCAGGGCCACGCTCAGAGCTCCTCAATTCCTAATGTTCAAATACCAAGTGCGGTCAAAGCCCTTGCCACGTCATCCGTCGATGTCACGTGGATAGCATGAAGGCCGCGCGCCCGCGCACCTTCGATATTGGCGGCCAGGTCGTCGAAAAACAGGATCCGCGACGCCGGCACGCCGATGGCTTTTACCACATGATCGTAAGCCTCGGCGTCGGGTTTGCGGAAGCCGATGCTCGAGGACAGGAAGACGTTGCGGAAATGGCTGAGCAGCTCGGCATGGGCGACCGAGAAATGCGCGACATGGGCCGGATTGGTGTTGGAGAAGGCGTAGAGCGGCATCCGCTCGGCGGCCGCCGCGAGCAGCGGGGCGATGCCCGGCATCTCGCCGGTGAAGATCGCATTCCAGCCTTCGAGGAACTGGGCGTCCGTGATGTCGATGCCGAGTGTCCGGCGCAGGTTTTCGAAGAACGCCGCGTCGTCGATCCGGCCGATCTCGTGATGCTTGAAACTGTCGTCGACGACAAAGCGGGTGGCGAGCTCGGCGGGCGCACAGCCGGCATGCTGCGCCCAGTGCGCCATCACCTTCTCAAAGTTGATGTCGAGCACGACGCGGCCGATATCGAACAGCAGCACGTCGACGGAGTTGGGAGAGAATTGCGAGGTCATTGCATGAAACCGTGTACGAGAATTGCGGGCAGGCGGCAATGTCCTCGATTTCAGTGACCGGTGTGTGGATTGTACGTGGCGTTGCATTCATCGCGAGACTGTTCCCGCGCACACCACCGTCGTCCCGGCGAAGGCCGGGACGACGGTGAGGTTGGTTCGCGATTCAAGACGTCAAAAACCGCGGTGTCATCACCTGCGCATGCGGGTGATCCAGTATTCCAGAGACGCCGATGCTCGAGCGGAGGGGCCGCGGCGAAGCAGAAGGCGTGACCCTTCCAGAAGGAAGAACGAACGCCAGCTCGCGCCATATCCACCGCCGTCGTCCCGGCGAAGGCCGGGACCCATAACCACCGCATTTGATCAGGAACGGGATCGTGACCCCAGCGTCGGGCAACAATTCGCATTTGGGGTAATGGGTCCCTGTGTCTTGGAAGTCTGTCAGGATGAGGGTGGGCGGGAAGCCGTTGGGTCCTTGGCGCTTGA
>NZ_JASAUT010000054.1:0-53166 GCF_029952935.1 Bradyrhizobium sp. Mp19
CGCCCTCCCGACGCAACGACAAAATCGTAAAGCCCCGCGTTCAGCATAACCCGGCAGGAATCCACTTAAATCCAGCGCGGCGCTGTCCAAACAACCGGGGCCAGCTCTGAGGTCGAGGGCCGCGTCAAGGCGATCAGCGGTAACCGCAGACGCATTTAAAGTGGTCATGGGTGTGGGAATTTTCGGTTAGCGTTGCCGCTGAGCGGCTGCATTACCTCGGCTATGAGCCGATGACGGACAAGGTGTCCGTCAGGCAGTCACGGGCGCGCCCTCGAATCGCGCAACGTCGCCATGAGTGGTACATAGCAGAACGGGACCTCAACCGCAATACGAAAAGTCAAATCAAGTTTTGTTACAAGTTGTATAGTTATGGGTTTGCGCTCTACCGCCCCTCATCGACTCGTTAGTTTCGGTAGCCGAGTCGGCTACCGACCCAAAAAGTAGATACACCGCGTAGATACACGTCGAAACGGCAAGATTTTAACATATTGAAATATAATAGGAAATCTCATCATTACCTGTGGTTACATTCCGCTAGGGAGCGCCATTTAAAGAAAATAATACAATAAAATCAGCTAGATAGCCCCAGAGGGCCATTCATATTACACACCTGTTTGCACATCATTGGCATGATGACCGCAATGCTCTTTCTGTCGTCAGCGCCGCGAAGCGGCGGAATGCCGCCATTAAAAGCAGCCGATCTCCGAGTTGGGGCAGTCGCTCTCGAAATGGAGGATGGGGAGAAGCGGTAGTGGCACGTCAAGCTGCATTGCCGCCAACTCTGCCGCCGCGCCTAATCGATCGTGAGGCCTCCGCAGCATATGCCTCGGTTAGCCCGAACACGTTTGACCTTCTCGTGACGGCGGGAAGCATGCCCAAGCCGCGGGTCATTCCGGGTACGAGACGACTGGCTTGGGACGTTCGCGAACTCGAGCGCGATCGACGCTCTGCCTCACCACGGGGAAGAGCACGCGACCGGCGTTGACGCCGATGTTGGTTGGGAGAGGTAGGCCATGCCTCGCAAACTGCCACCAAACGTCGAGCGCAACGTCGTCAAGGGGCATGCGTATCTGTCGTTTCGGATCGGAAAGGCTTGGCATCTGCCACAGTACGGGGACGCCTCAACACCTGCCGGCGCGACGCGGTTCAACCGCAAGGTTCGGCAGCAACAGAGATATGCCAAACAGCGCGCCGAGCGCCTGGCCGCGATGACGCCCCGACAGCGAGCGACGCACGACGCCTGGCACCGAGCCCGTCGCCCGGGCCTATGGGAGGCTATTTGGTTTTTTCTGAGATGAAGTGTCGACTATGCCTGTTCGGCCGAATGGTGGGATTGTCCCAACGACAGCCGCCGAATTAGAAGCGATGTTGGTTGGGGATCCTATCCGATGACGCGAAGACGCTCTTCGACGTCATTGTGTTCGACGGGTCAAATCCTGCGGCCTCGGTTACGCGAAAGTCTCGTAAGAAGGCTCGCAAATGAACCGTGGCTCGCTTCGCAATCGTCAGGCCGTCGCGTGGGCAATACTTCTTGCCGGCCTCGGGCTGTTCGTCGCGCTCTATCCTCCTTGGTAAGGGCCTTTGGGGAGGCCCTGCAAACGCCCGTTGATGTGGCCGAGGAAGCTGTCACATTACTTTGACGTACAGGTGCCAATTTTGTAGGCGCTGGGATTTCGGAGCCCAGACCGGAATACGCGGCGAACGCTGCCAAGCGAATATATTCCGCTTGTGCAGCGTTCAGGATCCTCTCAATTTCGGGAGTTCGGCGTGTTTGATGCTGAAATGACTGCGCTGCTCAGGGCGGTGCTCGACGAAGTTTGCGAAAATATTCCTGTAAGCGAAACGGGCGCCAGAGCGTACGTTGCTTCGAAGCTGCTCGATGCTGCGGCACATGGACAGCTCTCAACCGACGCGTTGAAAGCGGCGGGTCGCAAGGCCTTGAACCCACCAACGATGTGGCGCTGATTATCCGCTCCACATCACTCGATCACATCGTATTCGAAGGCGACGCCCTCCGGGTCGTTCTCCTCGAACCATCGTTCCGCGGCGTCCACCGTCGCGAAGACTTGATGTGATCGACGTCGCCGACCTGCTTGGCGGTGTTCACATAGACGCCCACCGTTGTGTTCCTTTTCAAAACTCGAGCCGGCGCTGTCCGTATCTAACCCAGTGTCCGAACCTGATTTAAGGGCCTAACATGGTAGAAGGCAAGCCAGCGGGGAAAGGCGATCCCACGTCCCGCGCGGGCAACAGGAAGGCTGAGCCATTGATCAACATTGCTGAGTGCCGCGAGCAGGCTAACCACTACAAGAGACTTTCTGGCGTGAGCGGCATTTCCAAGGATCGCGCCGCCGCCCTGAAAAACATCGCCCGAAGTTTCGTGGGTTTGGCTGGCCAGCTGGATAGACTGGCTTCCCGTGCGAGGAACGAGCAGAGGTAAGCAGCCTCAGCTGATGGCCTTAGTTACCAAGGTCGGCGGTTCTTTTTTTTGACCTTGGGAAATTTACGGTGGGCGCCGGTTCACGCTGGTGGGCCTAGCACTCCCGGCGCTCAAATCCGCAATTGGATCGGCAACCGGGAGCATTGGGGCTGGAATTGCCATGCCCAGCCATGTCGGCCCTCCAAGTGACAATACGTAGAAAACCGAAGTCCGGTAGTTGTCCGGACTCCATTTTCGGAACGGGGTGTTCTACTGAAGGAACACCGGCGCGATTTGAGCACTAATTTTTTTGTTATTCCGGGAATGCCGCAGTGGGGCTGGAACCACGCTGCGGCTTTTCCCATTCGGGGCGTACTGGTCCCAGCTGCGTTCCGTCGGGCAAACACTAACCTTTGACCCCTGCGGTAGCCTGCATCATAACTGTCACATGAAGAAAGGCGACGTGACGTGCCCTGATTGTTCGGCGGGATCTCGCCGGATCGAACTTGAATCCCGCAAGGGCAACGCCGGGCACTACAAGTGCCTGATCTGTGAGCGCGTCCTAGAGGTCTTCGACGGCTCCCGGGAGATTGCTTATCGGCTCGCCGTACAGCCGTCCGACTTGCATCCTGTGAGAGAGTAAGGCCGCCTCAGTTGGCGGCGCCTTATTGGTCCCTCTTCAGCTTGCGCCGGCCCCAGTGAGGCTCTTTGCCCTTCGGGTTAAACTCCGGGACGTGGTGGCGGTTCAATGCCCGCATGACCCCGATGCTGGCAAACATACTCGGGCCTCCACCTTCATCGCGGCTTGCCATTCCGATGCGGCGTGCTCTTTCTTCGGCGACGCGGCGATGTACTCGCCGGCGTCGAGCTGCGTCACCAGTATGCGATCGCCGATCGTGATCGGATCCTCGAAACGCCGACCCCAGCCTCGTTCCGTCATTCCTTCCGCTTCAGCTCAGGTCTCGCGGCAGCAATGGCGCGTTCAACCTCGTCGGCCAGAACTGTCAGATGCTCGGCCAGCCTTGTGAACATCTCGCTTCTTGGGTTCAGTAGCAAGATCGCGGATCAAGGCGCACTCGGCAGCATCCGTGCGGAGCTTTTCTAACTGAGCCTGCATGTCCTTCATTGCGACCGGTTCCGTTCCCGATGAGGAACTATACCGCTTTGGGCACAAGTGGACAGAACTGATTGCCGGTTTTTCCTATGCTCGTCACCACCTGGCGACCCCATTACCGCCAAGGTCACCTCCAACGGCCCCGGCCTCCACACTTCAAAAGCCCCCATGGCCGGGGCCGTTTTTAAGGTGGCTACCGATAGCCCATGTCGCCGATCGGCCCTTTTGCGTTCCAGTTGAAATCCGGTCGTACGTCTGCGCCGCGCCCGGCGCAGGCGGTGCAGACGAAGCGCGGCTCGACATCTGACAGCCGAACATCGTCGGGCCAGCGATCGGTGCCGAGCGCAACGTGACGGCCGCAGGGGCAATACATGAGGACGCCGCGCAAGCCCATCTCGCGCATCTCGCCAAAGGTGATCTTGATTGGCCGACCCTCGGCGTGCGTGGGCGTGTGGCGGCGGGCAGGGTGAGGCATGCCGAGATCCAACCGCTGCGCGGGCGACAGTCAAATTATCGATTACTAGTGGCTCGGACCGCGCGCGAGCTACTGCGCGTCGTGGGTGTGGAAAAGCGCTCACTGCGATCGACAGCGGTTTTGCGCCCGCCGGCCGAGGCGGTGAACGACGAGAGCGCGGGGCTTCGGTCCCGCGCCCAGATCAGCGGAAAATGGTTGTTCCTATATTGAAGGGCTGACGGATCCGCAGGGCTCATGGGTTAGGAGCACGTGCCCGTGCCAACATTCACGGTGCGTTTGGGCGAAGCCAATCAAGGCCAGGATAATCAAAGCCACTGCGACGCATCCGGCTACAACGTTCTGCATCATGGCTGCCACTCCAGGTAAACTGTGACTGGCTTACTCGGCCAGGCTCCGCCTCGCTGCCGCGCACCGCGCTGGGCGCCCGGTCACCGAGTGATCACCGCGGACGGTGACCGGGCGGACAAGCTATCTGGCGGGCCTTCTCAAAGCGGCGTGAGAATCTGCCAGATGACCACCAGCACCACGACCACCATCATGACGTAGATAATCCTACGGCCGGTCTGGTTTATTTGGCTCATCGGATCACCCTGCACGGTTTGCCCTTCTTGCGCAGTGGCCCGCCATCTGGTGTCGGCCCTCCGAGGTGCAAGGCCCACATGATGCCACCCCCCAGCTTGCGCCCGTCTACCTCGATCGGATCATCCTCGAACGGGCGCCCCAGCCTTGATCGGTCATTGCCACGGGCTGACACCGCCTGCGCTATCTGGCGAAACCGGAGTCTAGAAGCTTCAGAGTCGAAATCGGCCACTTGCCGTCGTGGCCACCGATCGAGATCCGGAGCCCGTGCACCTCGTCAAGGAAGACGTGATCAACCGTCCCCGCCTTACCGTCGGTCAGGATAGCCCCCCTGCCGATTAGCTCCGTCTCGGCAGCATGAAGTTCTCGAAGGATGTTCGTCGCTCGTTTGGTCCAGTCATCGGACATGGTCATGCCCTACGCGGCTGGCGGATTAGTGAAGATCAGTCAGAGCGGCAGATGCATTGAGGCCATCGGCGCTTCGCGCGAATCAGTGCCGCCAACCGTCCTTGTCGAGCTCGACCCTGAAACCTTCCGGCAGCCGCGGCGTCTCGCCTTCGGTCACGACTTGCAGCGCGGCTTACTTCGGTGGGCGCAAATCGCCTTGAAGCCACCGGCCATTGGAATGCATGGAATCTTCATGCGCTGCGAATGTCGTAAGTGCGTGATTGCAGACAGCGCAGCGAAACCTGTGCAAGTCCACGCTTAGGCTTGCTGACTGCGAATGTCGAGTTCGGCCGCGTCGATCAACGCTTTGGCGGCGGCAAATTGCCCAATTAGCGTGTCGAGAACGGCGGCTTGGGCTTGGATGGTGGCGATGTTGGCAGCGATTGTTGCCATGATGGAGCATTTCGTTTTTTGCTAGGTGGGATCGTAGTCGGTCGCAGCGAAGCCGCCGAACGACGGCCACGGTGCTGCGGGTTCAGGCGCGGGCATGATCGGCTTGTAAGCCGGCTTCGGCAGCGGCGGTGGTGGTGACGGCGGCGCAGGTGGTGCGGCTGGCGCTGGCTGCTCTACACGCGAAGGGAGAGGAGCAGACGCGACCTTCACGATCGGCGGAGCCGGAAGCGCTGGAAGAGATGCTGCGCGAGCCTTGGCGCGATCGATGCGCTCTCCCAGTCCTTCCAACAGGCTAAACTCAACCCGCTCCTGGAACGCATTGACGCGAACATGCTTGCCGATCAGCTCCAGGCGGCGCAGTCGATCACTCAACCTGATCTTCTTGACGTGACCGACTTGCCTACGCTCCTCGCCCGCCCCTTCGTATAGCGCGTCGATCTCGACACCGGCAACGAGGCCTTGCCGCCAAATTTCCGGCCAAGCGTCTATGGGCTTGAGGTCGCCGCGCTCGTCGTACAGGTCAGCAAGGTCGGCTTCAGCTTCATCGGCTAGCGGCGACGATGACGAGCAGGGCCCGTGAGTGCCTCGGGCAAACGAACAGCTCTCAGCTAGCGATCGGGCTTTGCGCGCCCCTCAGAATGTCTTGCTTTCGGCAGAACAGGGCGCAACATCTGGCTTGCCATATTCACTGTCCGGACGGCGCCCGCTGGATTCATTGTACGTTACGTACAGAAGCGGCGCGTTACGAACCCAATTGACCCTTCAGGGCTGTCCCTAGAGAAAGGACATCAAATCACAGCGCTCCGCGGAGTCAGCTATGCTCCACCGCAGGCACGCGGTTAAGGAGGAGAGGATTTGATTTCGAATGAGATTCTGCCGATGATCAGCGAAACGCTCGCCGCCATGCGAACCCACCGTAACCGCATCCACCGCTATCGCCGTTTGCTTGAAACAGAGGTCGCGGGGCTTGACCGCCAGTATGTCGAAAGACGTCTGTCCGAGGAGCGATGTGCTCTCGACGCGCTAGTCTCGGCTATTTTTCCCTTGGTTTTCAAGTTCCCAAAGGCATCTACGCCTCCTAGGGAGATCGAAAGCAGTGGCGTACCAGAGCCCGGAGCCACTCAGGGTGAAGCCCGCTCTGCGTTAGAGGGTTCGCGGCGCGAGGCAAAATCAGGAGGCGCGTTCAAGAGAGCCTGCCGTGATCAAATTCAGCACAAAAATGGGAAAGTTCGCCGGATTTGTGCAGGCAGGACTGCGAAGATCAGCGGCTTCTTCCTATGACTAGTTAGATTTTCACTTTTGCATCGATCGCGCAGCTCGAATGCCGGCGAAGAAGCGCTGAATTCGAACGGGCAAACGCAGCGAGCGCTTATTCATCGCGCGCCCGAAAGGTCCGTAGCCTACGGACTCAGTCTGAAACTCTAGAAATTAGTGCGAAACATATCTCAAATGGGACTGTCCACTTTGACGCACGCAGCTATAAGTTGAGACATGGGACGATGGCGTTTTCAGCATTAGTTATGCGAACCATTTTTTGAACTGTTGCTATGCTTGAGGGTGACGAGAGAACGGGGGCAGGTCCGAAAGGAGCTTTGTTTTGCCCGAGTGAATTGCGCATCGCTCGTGGGGAACGGCCCAGTATGATTGGTACGCTTGATCTATTGGGCCGGCCTGCGATTTTGATCGATCAGAATGGCTTCGTGGCGGCTGTCAACGACAACGCGTCGAAGCTTTTCGATGACGATCTATCGGTGAAGGGACGGCGTCTGTTTGCAGCGGATGCTCAGTCACGACTGAGGCTGGACCGACTGATCACTCAGGTCCGCTTTTTGTCTGGCAAACCGGGCCGTAGCACCTTGCAAACAGTTGTCACCCGGAGTCAGCGCCGGCCGATTGTCATTGATGCCATCGTTCAGGACTGGGAAAGTGCAGGCGATCCCCTCCTCCCGGACATGGGCGCCCTTCTGATCCTGACTGATCTGAATGAAATACCTCGCGTCTCGCAGAGCTCTGTCATGGAGATCTTTGGATTGACTCCCGCGCAGGCTCGTCTCGCATCGCTGCTGGTGGAGGGAAAGTCGCTGGAAGAAATTGCATTTTATATGAACATTTCGTCGGGGACAGCGCGAAACCATCTGAAAGCTGTCTTTTTGCGAACCGGGACCAGGCGGCAAGCTGAGCTAGTCTCGCTATTGTCCCGGCTTCTATAACCCCGCCCATCCAAACTGGCCGGCCGGCTGCATTCTTCTCGCTGTGCAGGTCAACGTTTCCTGGTTTTCGATGACGGAAAGCTGACCAAGACTTAGCCAACAAGCCTACCTTGTCCATTGTGTGATGCCCGCGATACCTCGGCCTGGGCATTCGCTATGGCGGCGGTCAATTCCTCGCATTTCTGAGATTGTCTCAATGTTCCCCAAGCCGAAATCCGTCTTGTTGCCCAACACCTATGCCTTCGAATCCGAGCCGATGGTGAAGGCCACGGGTTTTCGCGAATACGACGCGCGCTGGTTGTTCCAGAAGGAAATCAACCTGATGGGGATCCAGGCGCTCGGCATGGGGCTGGGCGCGCTGATTGCGGAGCTCGGCGTCAAGCAGGAGATCGTCACCGGCCATGATTTCCGCGGCTATTCGGCCTCGATCAAATATGCGCTGATTTCCGGCCTGATGGCTGCGGGCTGCAAGGTGCACGACATCGGGCTCGCGGTGACGCCGATGGCCTATTTCGCGCAGTTCGACCTCGACGTGCCCTGCTGCGCCATGGTCACGGCCTCGCACAACGACAATGGCTGGACCGGCGTGAAGATGGGCGCCAACCGCCCGCTGACCTTCGTCCCCGACGAGATGACGCGGCTGAAGGAAATCGTGCTCAACGCCGAATTCAAGAACAAGGCCGGCGGCTCCTACCAGTTCCACGAGAACTATCCGGCGCGCTACATCGCCGACCTCACCAGCCGTCCGAAGCTGACCCGCAAGCTCAAGGTCGTCGCGGCCCGCGGCAATGGCACGGCCGGCGCGTTCGCGCCGCAGGTGCTGGAGGCGATCGGCTGCGAGGTGATCCCGCTCGACACCGAGCTCGACCACACCTTCCCGAAATACAATCCGAATCCGGAAGACATGGAGATGCTGCACGCGATCCGCGATGCGGTGCTGCATCACAAGGCCGATGTCGGTCTCGGCTTCGACGGTGACGGCGATCGCTGCGGCGTCGTCGACAACACCGGCGAGGAAATCTTCGCCGACAAGGTCGGCGTGATGCTCGCCCGCGACATGTCGGCGATCCACAAGGACGCGCAGTTCATCGTCGACGTGAAGTCGACCGGCCTGTTCGTCACCGATCCCGTGCTGCAGAAGCAGGGCGCCAAGGTCGCTTATTGGAAGACCGGCCATTCCTACATGAAGCGCCGCACCCACGAGACGGGTGCGCTCGCGGGCTTCGAGAAGTCCGGCCACTTCTTCTTCAACAAGCCGTATGGGCGCGGCTATGACGACGGCCTGGTGTCGGCGCTCGCGATCTGCGACATGCTCGACCGCGCGCCGGGCAAGTCGATGGCCGATTTGAAGAACGCGCTGCCGAAAACCTGGTCGTCGCCGACCATGTCGCCGCATTGCGCCGACGAGACCAAGTACGGCGTCATCGACCAGGTGGTGAAGCATTTTGAAGGCTTGCAGGCCAAGGGCGCCAGGATCGGCGGCCAGGCGATCCGCGATCTCGTCACCGTCAACGGCGGACGCGTCACGGTCGAGGACGGCAGCTGGGGCCTGGTGCGCGCGTCCTCGAACAAGCCCGAGCTCGTCGTCGTGGTCGAGAGCCCGGTCTCCGAGCAGCGCATGCACGACATGTTCGAGATGGTGAACAGCGTGCTGCGCACGCATGCCGCGGTTGGGGAATACAATCAGAGGATCCAAGGTGGCCTTGCTGGGCCGATCCGGCAGGCGAGGACCGATACCGAATTTGACTAATTAAGCTCGTCCAAGTTTCCGTAATCTATTTGGAGCAAGCCGTGACAACCAATCTTGTTTCTTCAGGCACGACCACGCTCAGTTCAAACTCCTCCAACAACTATCTCGTCTATGGTTCTGGCGCGCTTGTAATTGCTGCCAGCGTCATGCTTCCGGGACAATCCCTAGCGGGGATGACACCGCCCCAGTCGCTGTATCCAACCGTTCGCGCCAGAAGGGTGGAGCAGATGAGAGCGTTTCGGGCAAGATTCATCGAATAGCCGCGAAAAACGGCGTGCGTCCTTGGCATTAATCCCTCCTGGGCTCTTCGACCCGTAATCCGCGCGCCCCTCCTCTTCCAGGGGCCGTAGTACTGAAAGGCTAATCGCCATTTTTTGGTCTCAAGCGCCCTTTCACGCTGAAGTTGGGTAAGATTGAGTTACCCCGAAAATCGGTAGCAGAAAAGGAATTGCGGATTAGAAGAAAGGCAAGGCGGGCAGCTAGGCCTTAACTTGGATAGGTGGGAGGCTTTCATCCCGATGATTCAGTTATACTTCTAGTTCGCTCAGGCCGCCTGAACTGTCGTCAAAAACCTGTCGACTTCGATCCTCAGTTGCGCGCCGTTGGCGGACAGCATTTAGGCGGACAACCAAGCTGACCTGAAGCTCAGTCGGTTTCTGTTGCCCTGTCGCAAAATTACCTCGTGTAGGATCACACGCTCGGTCACAAAAACGGATTTTCCCCGTTCTACCCATTTCAATCGAAAAGACTGCTTCTCGGGTCGTTCGGGAGGCTTTTTCATGATCGGGTTGGGTTGGCGATTGGTTCACTGTCATTTGGAATCATAGCAGTTTACCCGAAACATGAAGTTAGAAGAGCTTGCGCTTCTCGTGCCTCCAGCGAGCCTAGGTACTGAGCAAATGGCGGCAGGGTCTTAACCGGCCCGGAGGGCGGATGTCTTTTGATGGCCCTTTCGAGGCCGAATTGGCGGGTTGAAGCAGCGCAAGCAAATGAAAGGCAAACTTGCCAAACTTTTTTGGCTCCAGCCTCGCCCATTTTTGCGCTTGCCAAATTGGAAGATCCAGAAGCAGCGCAAGCAAATGGCGTGCGCCATTCAAGACAAAAATTGGTCAATTGGTCACCGGCAACTTACCCTAGGGTTTCGACCGTGCCTGTGGAATTTCGAGACCTGCGCTGGGCGATCGTCGCGTCCAAGCACCGAAGCCTCCGCCAAGCGGCAGAGGCGCTCAGAATCAAGCAACCCACTCTTAGTCGCGGCCTGCGCAATCTCGAATACAGGTTGGGCGTCACTCTGTTTAAGCGTACCAATGGCGGCACACGACCTACCGTTGAAGGGCAGGAATTCCTCGAAGCTGCCCGGCGTTTCGTTGATGAGACGGAAGCAATCACGGTTCGTGGCAAGAACCGCTCGCGTGGTGAGAGCGGCCGATTGACCATCGGCATCCACACTTCCCTGTCAGCCGGCAATCTCCGGGCCACTCTCATCGAGCACCGGCACCGCTTCCCCGATGTCGACAGACAACTGGTTGACGGAGCGAGCGACCATCTGATTTCGGATCTCGCCAGCTCCGCGATTGACGTCGCCTTTGTGGCCGGCCTCAGTCCAAGGTGGAGCGACAGGTCATTGTTGCTCTGGAGCGAGCGTGTCGTTGCCGCCCTCCCCGCGAACCATCCGCTGACAGGTCGTGACGTAATTCACTGGGGCGAACTGAGGCACGAATCGCTTTTGATGTCGCAGCGAGGCCCGGGACCGGAATTCCTGAAGCTCCTTGACAGCAAATTGGGGTCTTCCGATCCTTGCCCGCTGGTTCGCCATGATGTGGTGCTCGACCGTCTTCTCTCCTTGGTCGGCGTGGACTGGGGCATTCTACTGGTATTGGAAAGTGCGACGGGCGCAGTCTATCCGGGTGTCACCTTCCGCGAGGTGCATGATGCCGAGGGGCCGACGCGGCTGAGCTTGCGCGCTTATTGGCGGCAGGACAACGCTAATCCATCGCTGCGTCCGTTGCTCGACCTGCTTCGGGAGCGCTATCCTGATATTTCCGCTGCCCCAGATGCGAGCTGAACAGCATTTCGTCGGGCCTTCGCAAAGGCGCGGTCGGTTGCGATAAAGCGCCCAACCATTGGCGATCAACTTGGCAGCCTTGGTCGGCGTCGTCGCGCCGCCGCTACGCGTCAGAATCGGCATAGCTTTGAGATCCCTGAAGACTGCAGCATCTGTTCGAGCATCGGCATCGGGGTGTCACGATCACCCCTGGGGGGCGGCATTTCCTGGACGAGGTGCGTCGCGGTGTCGAACATTCGCCGGTGCTTGCTGTGATCGCTCACAGTCCCGGCAGGCTGAACCTTGGCTGCCGCCGACTCGCGCCCCTAATCGCTGAACCTAGCGCTCGTCGACGGCCGAAGCACCCACGGGAAAGCGAACCAGACCCATGCGATGATCTGAAGGACAAGATTGAGGAAAAAGGCTATCTGGTACGCGATCTCCGGATAATGCCCCGCCTGAGGCGTCCAATGTTCAAGGACGACGCCAGTGGCATATTGCAGGACAAACGCTCCACCGATATGGAACACGTTCAGCGCAGCATTGGCCCGTCCGGCAAGCTCTTTCGGGAAATAACTAGCCAGGATCGCATAGCTAAGCACCGTAGCTGCGCCGACGGCGGCCACAGCGGCCCACAGGACGTATGATGACAACGGCCATCGCAGGATAATCGCGAATTGCACGGCAATGAACATAAGGCCGACGACCGCGAGGAGCGCCTCTGTTCCAATGCCATAGCGACGCAGCCGATCAGCCAGAACGCCTAGCAGGAGCGCACCCAGGCTGAGCGCGACGGTCATGACAAGCAAATGTTGCACCAAAGCAGCGCGATCAAGTCCCTCGACGTCAGTGAACCACTGCGCTGCCCAAAGTCCCTGCAGCGCCCAGGCGGTGCCGACGGAAGTCGCTGATAGCGGCGCCAGACGCCAGAAATGCGGATCGGTATAAATCTTCTTCAAGCTGGCCACGGCTGTTCCACGCAGGACCGGCGTTGCCGATGCACTCTCCGGCACCAAGAGATAGATCATCGAGATAGATCATCGCCGAACAGCCGGCCGTGAAGACAGCTAACAATGCGAAGAGCGTCCTCCACCCAACCCAAGCCAGCAACCACTGCGCCGGCGAGGTCGTGGTGACTGCTCCCAATGCACCGAGCATGACCATCAGGCCGTTGAGAAACGGAAGACGGTCCTTCGGAAACCAGAGAACGAGGGCTTTCAATCCGGCGGTCAGGCTCGCGGCGACGCCGAGACCGAGTAGCGCCCGGCCTAGAAGCAGCATGAGCAAATTGTCTGACGTAGCAAACAATGCGGCGCCGACCGCAGCAGCAACCAGCAGCACGCTCTGGATCAGCCGCGGACCATATCGATCCAGAAGGATGCCGACGGGTATCTGCGCTACCGCGAAGGTGAGAAAATAGACCGAAGTCAGCAAGCCAAGATCACCAGCGTCGAGCCCCAATTCCGATGTCAGGGGAGCGGCGATCAAAGCGTTGATTGTCCTGAAGAGGTACGAGAGGTAATAACCGACAGCAAAAGGTAGAAACACCCGCATGACAAGTGCGGAGACACCCATCACGTCTGCAACTGATCGTCGCGGCACGTAGGTGCGGCTTGGGCTAGGCGGCCGCGAATAAGGCGTGGTTTCAGCGCCGTTAGATCTCTCGCTGTAGCGGGATGTTGGTCCGGTCTGGAAAGGTTCGAATGCTGCCGCCCTCCCGCACGGCAGCATTCGGCTCTGACCCGCCATCAACCGTGTCGGACAGACGACGGTCTGGTTCTGAAGACCTGCAATTCGTGCGGCGATCCGCGCTTGCCGCAAGGTGGCTCGCCCAGCGGTTCTTATTCGTCACGAGGCGCCGGTTCATCGTCTCCCGGAGGAGGGATGTCCCCCGCTCAACACGACGTCCTACTTGCGCAGCGAACTCATCGAAGCGTTCTGAGCCCACCACAGTCGCCATATGCTGCTCTGCCGCCGATAACGAGGGCGTAACAGCCAAGTGAAAGCGCGCGTGAAGGGCGACGGCCTCATTCACCATCTTGAGATCGGCACCGAGACGCCCGATCTGATCGTTCAACTCAGTGAGGCGGCCTGCCACGATCGCGAAATGTTCAGCAGCGTTATCGGATTCGAGAAAGCTATCGAGCGCGGCTTCAATAAGTTCTGACTTTGTGACTCCCGTGCGTGTAGCCGCGGCGGTCAACCGCGTTGACATGGATTCGCTGAGATGAACGCCGGTCCGGGATTTCATGAGAGGACTCACTGTGAAGCGCCTGGAGTGTTGCAGTAACGGGCCACTGCCTTCGTGCGTGTATCGCACGTCATCTCAAGTTTCAGATCGGATTCAGCCTCAATTTCCGGATGCCCGCGGCGCCAGCTCCCACGCTCGACGGCGGCTAGAAAGCTGTCGAGCTGAGCATTGAATGCTGTCGGCTCTTCCAGATTGATGGTGTGGCCGGTGTTGGGACAGATCCAAAGACCGGCGTTGGGAAGCACTGCTTTCAGCATCAGGTTAGTCTCAAGGCAGGGCGCGTCTTCATCGCCCAGGGCCAGCAATACCGGTGTTCGCATCGTTGAGAACTGATCGGCCAGATCATGCAATGGCGGTCGCACCCCCTGACAGCGCGCCATCGTATTCGACATACCTAGCGGTGAGTGGTGACGCAGGCGTTCCTGGAACTCTTCCCAGCTCCGTGTGTCCTTGTATTTGAGTTGAATACGAGTCTGACCATGCGCCATTCTCCGGGCCATCGCGTCCATCCCGCGCTCGATGAAAGCCCGCGCGAGAATGGAGGTTTCTCTCGACCAGGCGTCCTGCTGGGAAGGAGCCGATCCGGATCCCACACCGGCCGCGACAATCGCGCTGGCTCTCTTCGGATAGCGTAATCCGAACTGCAAGGCGGCATATCCGCACATGCTCAATCCGACCAGGTGTGCGTGTTCGACAGCGAGGCCACGCATGACGGCGGCGATGTCGTTCACAGCGAGCTCCCAGCCATATAGCGTCGGATCGTCAGGAACGTCGCTGGGGGCATATCCGCGAGCGTTGAAAGTGATGCAGCGATAGGCACGAGAAAAGTAGCGAACCTGGGTTTTCCATCCGCGGCTATCTGAGCCGAACTCGTGCAGGAAAATGATCGGATGACCTTCCCCGGCTTCCTCAAAATAAAGCTTCACACCCGTGGCATCGATATATGGCATCTGACTTCCTGTTCACCTGAACGCGTCTACGTGAGCAAAATGCTGGTCTATGACCGGATTTGACTTGATGGGCTTTCGTCCCGGCCGTTTCTGCAAGGCAACGCTGAACGATCGTCCCCTTATCAATTTGTTGCCGCGCGTTTCACCTTTGAAAACCCCTTGTCTGTTGCCATGAATCTTTGGATCATCGGAGCGATGAGCTTGGCGGGATCGGGTGCCGGCTGTCCGCTCTCGCGCGCGATCGCCTCGGCATAGGCGAGGAGATTGCGATGGACGGCAGCCGGCAACTCGACGGCGATCTTCACCGGCTTATCGTCGAGGATGGTTCCGAGCTTCAGCTTGCTCATCGGCTTGCCTCCTGGCGGTAGGGAGCCAACACCAAATCCCGCGTAACGATGACCCGCACCGGGAAACCTGGCCGGATGGTCAGCGTCGGCTGGATGTTGAGCTGGCGCTGCACGATCTGCTGGCCGGTCTGGCTGATGCTGTTGGACGCGCCGCTACGGATCGCTTGAACGAGGTTGTTCTCATTCTGGCTCGTGCCCGCCTCGCCTCCGACGCTGAGCATGGTCGAGAGGACGGCAGCCTTGAACAGCATGCCCCAGTGGTTGTCGACCTCATCCTCGAGACCGGCATAACCACCGGTGTCGGCGCCGGGCTGGCGCTCTAGCACGATCGAGTTGCCATCCGGCATGATGATGCGGGTCCAGACCAGGAGGATGCGGGACTGGCCGAACGCGACGGAGCTATCGTACTGACCTATCAGTTTGGCACCCTGCGGGATCAGAAGATATTTGCCAGACGGACTGTCCCAGACCGCCTCGGTCACCTGTGCGGTGACTTGGCCGGGCAGATCGGAACGAATGCCCGTGATGAGCGCAGCCGGAATCACGGTGCCCGCCTGCACGACGTAAGGTGAGGCCTTGGCTTCGAGCCGTTCCGGACTGACCGTGCGCTTGTCTGTCGGAGCAGTGAGGAAGGCCGTCTTGCGGTCCTGCATGTTCTGGGCAGATCCGGCATCGACGGGCGGTGTCGCGGCCGGAGTGGCCGTGGCGCCAGCGGAGGCATTCGGGATGAGTTGGCCGACGCTCTGCGGTTGCTGAGCAGTTTGGGCAAAGAGGCGGCTGACCCGCGCCGCCTCGATTTCCTGGCCCCTGCGCTGCGTCTCGGGATCTGACGTCGCCGCCATCGTGTTCGGTGCAGCGCCGGTGTTGAGGATCGGCTTGCCGAGATCGCCGGGCAGCGGCGGCCCGAGCGGCGGTGCTTGACGCGGCAGGCCGGTATAGTCTTTCGGCAACCCGGCCAGACCCTCGGCCGAAGGCCGGTTCTGGGTGCTGAGCAGTTCTTGGCCGCTCTGCGCCTTGTTGCCGGTCTGGAGCGCGTAGCCGAGCGCGCCCGCGACCGCGAGGGCAGACAGCGCGCCGAGGCCGACAAGGACCTTGCGCGAGAGCCGTGTGACACGGGGCCGCTCGCCTCGGAGCCGCAGGTCCGGCGGCGCGACGGGCGGAATGTCGCCCTGACGTTCGTCTTCGCTGTCTATCGCCATGCGCGCGGCCTTCCGTCGGTGCGGACGATGCGCACGCGCCGCTCACTATCCTTGTCGCCAAGACGCAATTCGGCGGCGGCGAACAAGCGGTCGACGATGTAGTAGTTACGGTTTGCTCGGTAGTTCACCAGTTCGGAGCCGCCGGCTGGACCTATCACGAACAGCGGCGGCATTTCACCCTGGGCGATACCGCTTGGGAACTCGATGTAGACCTTGTTGCCGTCATCAAAGGCGCGCAGCGGACGCCAGGCCGGGTCGTCGCCCTCAATAGAGTAGCGGAAGTTGATCGAGGCGAGATCGACGCCAGCCGCAATTGGCGCCGCAGTTTCAGCGGCCGCATTCTGCCGCCGAAGCGCAATCAGCTGGTCCTCGGGATACTGCCAGGAGACCGAGGCCATATAGGTCTTTTCCGTCGAGCACAGCTCGAGGAGATAGGTCCGCCGATCGGTGTTGATCACGAGATTGGTGACCAAATCCGGCCGCGTCGGCTTGACGAGGATATGAATCTTCTTGGTCGCGCCCGCGCCGCTCTCGGTATCGCCGATGATCCAGCGCACAGTGTCACCGGCGGCAACCGGACCGGAGCCGACGAGTTGCTCACCCTCCTGGAGGGCGACATCTGTGATCTGGCCGGGCGCCGTGTAGACCTGGTAGAGGGCTCCGCCGGAGAACGGATAGACCTGTACTGCGTTGATGAAACCATTGCGGACCGGCTGCACCCGTGCCGCGGCGTTGGCCTGTTTGACGCGAACCTTTGGATCGGCGGCTTCCGGGACGCGTTTGCCGGCGGCGAGCGGCTTCAACTGCCCGGGCAGTGGCAGCGGCTGGGGCAACTCCACGATTTTGACGGGCGGCGCCGGGTCGACGGTGAGCGTCGCAGGCTCCGCAGTGTCGTAGCTGATGTCGGGTGGGATGAAATTGTGCGCGCAGCCGCCAAGGGCTGAGACGGATATCAGCAAAGCCGTCAAAGCGGATTTACGGAAAGACGTATCGCCGTCCTTCCGGTTTTGATGAACGATGGAAAAACGCGAAGCCGGACCGCCGGCTTTTGCGAAAATCGGCGGGGTCATTGTCCCAGCTCCTTTGACCAGTTGATGGCGTTGACGTAGATGCCGAGTGGATTCTTGCGCAGCCGATCGGCGTCGGTGGGCGGCTGAATCGCGATGGTGAGGATCGCGGTCCAACGCGTGGTGCCGGCGAGCGCCCCGTCCTGAAAGCGGTGCTCAACCCAGGCCACGCGAAAACTGTCGGGCGAGGCGCGGATGACGCTGGAGACGTCGATCGCGACCTGCTGCTTGCCGAGATTGGCGAAGGGGTCGTTGGCGCGGGCGTAGTCGTTCAGCGCCGCCGCGCCCGCCGTGGTTGTGAAATCATAGGCCTGCAGCCAGTTGTGCCGCACGATGATCGGGTCGGCCGGAAGCGAGCGAACGATCTGAATGAAGTGGGCGAGATACCAGGCGATCTGTGGGTCGTTCGGCCTGTAGTCGGCGGTAGCGGGCGCCATGACTTGCGCTTCGCCGAGCTTGTCGACCTGCACCACCCAGGGAACGACAGTGCCGTGCGTGGATTGCCAGACGAGTCCACCGGCAAGGCCGCAGGACAGCATCAGCGAACCGAAGGCCATCAGCCGCCAGTTCCTGGCCTGCACCCGGGCGGATCCAATGCGCTCATCCCAAACTTGCGCTGCGCGCTGGTAGGGGGTTTCTGGTTCGGGCGTGCGGCCGTAACGAACCGACGATCGCCGGAAGACTGACATTCGTTATTCTCCTCCCGAGAGGTCGACGGAGTGGCCGCCGCCATGGCTGTCGCCGGATTTGAGGGCTTGCGCGGTGGTCTGAGCGCCGTGAATGACGGTCTGATTGCGCTTGACGCGTTGGGCCCAGGCGGGCGGACCGCTCTCGCTCGGCACTTGAGATGCGGCTCCATCGTTTGCGGCCGCGCCGCTCCGAATGGTCCCCATCGTCGAGGAGCCACCCGTGTTGGCGACGCCGGCACGGGCGCCAGAAGTGAAGCTCTCCGTCATTGTCCCTGCCGCTTGCGCAGCGGCGCGTCTGACGGGAGCTGCCGCGTGACTAGCCGCCGCACGGCCTGCACCGCCGAGACCGGACGCGACGCCGCCGGCGCCGGACCGACCGGCTGATGCGAGGCTGTAGGCGGAGGACATGCCGCCCGCCATCGCCGCACCGCCGCGCGCGGCAGCCGCAGCACCAGAGCTGGCTGCCATCGCTCCCCTTCCGGCCAAACCGAGCGCCGCGCCGCCGACCATCGCTGTACCGGCAACAGCCAGACCCGTGCCGACGGTAGCGCCCGCACCAAGCTGCGGCGCGCCGGAAACAAGCCCGGTCGCGATGCCGGGCCCGAAGATGCCGAGGCCCAGCATAGCGAGCGCCGCGAGCACGACAGAGAGCGCCTGCTCGATCGTCGGCTGGCCGCCGGCATAGGCGGTGGTGAACTGCGAAAAGAGCCCGGTGCCGATGCCGACGATGACGGCGAGCACCATGACCTTCACGCCGGAGGCAACGACATTGCCCAGCACCTTCTCCGCGAGAAAGGCGGTCTTGTTGAAGAGCGCGAACGGAATGAGGATGAAGCCGGCGAGCGTCGTCAGCTTGAACTCGATCAGCGTGACGAAGAGCTGCACCGCCAGAATGAAGAAGGCGATCAGCACCAGCAGCCAGGACACCATCAGCACGGCAATTTGTACAAAGTTGGAAAAGAAGCTGGTGAAGCCCATCATTTGGCTTGCGGAGTCGAGCAACGGCTGCCCGGCGTCGAGGCCGACCTGCGCAAGCCGGCCGGGCCGCAGGAAGTCCGCCGTCGAGATCGACGAGCCGCCGGCCTTCAGGCCGAGGCCTGCGAAGCTGTTGAAGATGATGCCTGAGAGCTTGGTGAAGTTAGTGATGATGAAGGCAAAGAAGCCGATGTAGAGGGTCTTCTTCACCAGTCGCTGGAGAATGTCTTCGTCTGCGCCCCAAGCCCAGAACAGGCCCGCGAGCGTGATGTCGATGACGATCAACGTCGACGACAAATACGTGACCTCGCCCTTGATCAGGCCGAAACCCGAATCAATGTAGGTCGTGAAAGTATTGAGAAAGGTGTCGATGACGCCGACGTTGTTCACGGCTTCTCTCCCTTTGGAACAGCCGTCATCGGCTGAGTGGCCGGCGCGGCTTGCGGCAGACGTGGCCGCGCCGGCCTGCCGAAGAAGCGCGCGCGGTTCTCCTTCCAAACCGCCTGGCAGTGCGGATCTTCGGCATCCTGGGGTCCAAGCTCGGCGCAGCGGAGCAGCTCGGCCGAGAGGTCATCGGGAGCGGAGACAGAGGGGGCGTCGGATACCGGCCGCTCGGCTGGACGCCGATGGATGACGTGCAGCGCGGCGAGGAAAATCACGAACACGACGATCATCGCGCCTGCGCGAAAGATATCCGAGCGCTCCATGATCGGTGCCTCAGTTGCCGCTGAACATGGTGACGTTGCCCGGCTGATAGCCGCTGCGTGTCGAGAAGATTTTGTATTGCTGCTGGCCCTGCGACTCGGTCGCCGTTACGCGCGCCTGCTCCAGCGCATCCGCCCGTCCCTTCGCGGCGAGCACCGCGACGAGATCGGATAGCTGCTGGGATTGCAGCGCGAGGAGTTGGTTGCCGGCTTGAGCGGCTTGCAAAGCGCCACTTGCCGACTGACTGGCGGTAACCAGCGTACTCATTGCGCTGGAGTTGGTCGAGATATTGCCGACGACGCCGGCCTGCACCTTCAGCGAGTCTTCGAAAGCGCCCACCGAGTTCTGCCAACGACTTTGAGCCGCGGCAAACATTGTTGCATTGGAGCCCGTCGCCGCCGCCGTGCCGTAGGTGCTGGAATACATCGTCTGGACGCGCTCGACGTTGAAGGCGATGTTCTGGGCCTGGCTCAGCAGTGACTGGGTCTTGGCAATCGATGACTGAAGCTGGGTCAGCGTCGACAACGGCAGGTTGGCGAGGTTCTTTCCCTGATTCACCAGGCTTTGGGCCTGATTGGTCAGCATCTGGATCTGATTGTTGATCTGCTGCAGCTCGCGCGCCGCGGTCAGCACGTTCTGGCTGAAGTTGGTGGGGTCGTAGACGATCCACTGCGCAAGGACCGAGGTCGTCGAAAGCGGCGAGATCGAAAAGGCGAGCGAGAGAGCCGTCGCAGCGGCCAAGCCAGCGCGCCGCACTTCGAGAGCGGTCATGATTGCACCTCCAGGTTTGTCAGGTCAGGGATGAGATCGGCGGCCCACAGCAGTTCGTGATCGGCGAGCCAGGCGGCCGTGAAGTCGTCACGGCCGTGCTCGGCAAGCAGCCGTTCGATTGCGGCATGGTCGGTCTTGGAGGAGGCGGCGCAGAAGGCGAGCGCAACTGGCCCAAGGCCGAGCTCGAACAGCCGATTGCCGCGACGAGACTGGCAATAGTAGTCGCGCTTCGGCGTCGCCCGCGCGATGATCTCGATCTGGCGGTCGTTCAAGCCGAACCGCTGGTAGATGGCGGTGATCTGCGGTTCGATCGCGCGCTCGTTCGGCAGGAATATCCGCGTCGGGCAGCTCTCGACGATCGCTGGCGCGATGTTGCTGCCATCGATGTCGGAAAGCGATTGAGTGGCGAAGACGACGGAAGCGTTCTTCTTCCGCAGGGTCTTCAACCATTCCCTGAGCTGTTGCGCGAAGGCTGGATCGTCGAGGACGAGCCACCCCTCGTCGATGATGAGGAGGGTCGGCCGGCCGTCGAGCCGGCCCTCGATGCGATGGAAGAGGTAGGTGAGGACGGCAGGCGCCGCGCCTGCGCCGATCAAGCCCTCGGTCTCGAACGCCTGCACCGACGCAAAGCCGAGCTGCTCGGCCTCCGCGTCGAGCAAACGGCCGGAGGAGCCGCCGACGCAATAAGGTTGCAGCGCCTGCTTGAGTGCGGTCGATTGCAACAGAACCGTCAAACCGGTGATCGTGCGTTCCTCGGCCGGTGAGGACGCCAGTGACGTCAATGCCGACCAGACGTGCTCCTTCACGGTCGGATCGATGGTGACGCCCTCCTTGGCGAGGATTGCCGTCACCCATTCGGCCGCCCAGGCGCGCTCGGCCGCATCGCCGATACGTGCGAGGGGTTGAAGGGAGACTGAATCTTCGGCGCTGTTGGACAGACTTCCGCCGAGGTCGTGCCAGTCGCCGCCCATGGCAAGGGCCGCCGTGCGGATCGAGCCACCAAAATCGAAGGCGAAGATCTGGCTTTTCCGGTAGCGCCGGAACTGGATCGCCATCAGCGCCAGCAGCACGGATTTGCCGGCGCCGGTCGGGCCGACGATCAGGGTGTGGCCGACGTCGCCGACATGCAGCGAAAACCGGAACGGCGTCGAGCCTTCGGTCTTACCGAAGAAGAGCGGGGAGCTGCGGAAATGCTCATCCCGATCTGACCCGGCCCAGACCGCTGAAAGCGGAATCAGGTGAGCGAGGTTCAGTGTCGAGAGCGGCGGTTGGCGAACGTTGGCGTAGGCGTGACCCGGCAGAGAGCCGAGCCAGGCTTCGAGCGCGTTCACCCCTTCCGGCATGCAGGTGAAGTCGCGCCCCTGGATCACCTTCTCGACGAGGCGAAGCTTCTCAGTGGCGAGACCGGGGTCCTCGTCCCAGACGGTGACGGTCGCGGTGATGTAGGCTTGACCGACGTCGTCGGTGCCCAGTTCCTGCAAGGCGAGATCGGCGTCAGTGGCCTTATTCGCCGCATCGCTATCGACCAGTGTCGAGGCCTCGTTGGTCATCACCTCCTTGACGATGGCTGCAATCGACTTGCGCTTGGCGAACCACTGCCGGCGGATCTTGGTCAAGAGTTTCACCGCCTCGGTCTTGTCGAGGAGGATCGCGCGGGTCGACCAGCGGTAAGGAAAGGCAAGCCGGTTCAGCTCGTCGAGGATTCCGGGATAGGTCGCGGTCGGAAAGCCGACCACCGTGAGTGTACGAAGATGATGGTTGCCGAGCCGCGGCTCGAGGCCACCGGCAAGCGGTTCGTCCGCGAGCAGCGCGTCGAGATGCATCGGCGTCTCGGGGACGCGCACGCGCTGTTGCCGGGTCGAGATCGTCGAATGCAGGTAGGTCAGCGTCTCGCCATCATCGAGCCACGCCACCTCAGGCATGAACCCTTCGACAAGTTGCAGGACGCGGTTGGTCCGATCAACAAAACCACGCAGCAGCTCGTGGGGATCGACGCCGCTCTGCGCGCGGCCCTCATAGAGCCAGCCTTCGATCCGCGAGGCGTCCTCAGCCGGCGGGAGCCAGACGAAGGTCAGGAAATAGCGGCTCTCGAAATGCGCGCCCGCCTCCTCGAAAGCGTCCCGCCGCTCCAAATCGACCAGCGCTGATGCGGCGTCAGGAAAAGTATTGTGCGGATAAGTCTGGGCGGCGATGCGCTGGGCCTCGACGAAGATCGCCCAACCTGAGCCGAGACGGCGGAGCGCGTTGTTGAGTCGGGCCGTTACGCCGACCAGTTCGGCAGGCGTCGCGCTGTCGAGATCCGGCCCGCGGAAGCGCGCCGTGCGCTGGAACGCGCCGTCCTTGTTGAGGACGACGCCCTTCTCGACCAAAGCGGCCCAGGGCAGGAAGTCGGCAAGACTGTGGGGCCGGTTGCGGTATTCGGCGAGGTTCAGCATGGAAGTCTCACACGCCGAGGTAAGAAGGATAGCGGAGGTGGCGTCGAACGACGTCCACGAACTGCGGGTCGCGCTTGGCCGCCCAGACCGCCGCGGCATGGCCCACGGCCCAAATCAGCGCGCCGGGGATCCAGAGGTGGAGGCCGAGCGCTATTGCCGCGGCCAACGTGCCGTTGGCGATCGCAACCGTGCGGGGCGCGCCGCCCATCAGGATTGCCTCGGTGAGCGCGCGATGAACCGGCGCGAAGAAGCCCGGCACGTCTAGATCGATGATGCCGGCCATCACACCAGCGCTCCGCCGGAGAAGCTGAAGAAGGTCAGGAAGAAGCTCGACGCGGCGAAGGCGATCGACAGACCGAAGACAATCTGGATCAGCCGGCGGAAGCCACCGGAACTATCGCCGAACGCAAGCGTCAGGCCGGTCACGGTGATGATGATGACCGACATGATCTTCGCGACCGGCCCTTGCACCGACTCCAGGATCTGATTGAGCGGCGTCTCCCACGGCATCGACGAGCCGGAGGCGTAGGCCGCGGGCGCGATTGCAATGGAGATGACGGCAATTGCGGCGAGGCCCGTGAAGCGGAGTCGCACGCGACGGATCGCGGGAGGAAACTGGATCATGAGGGGTCTCCGGGAAGTGAGGATGGGCCGCCCGCCGCGGCAGAGTTGACGCGGTAGTCGCCGGTGGCGGGATCGAGGCCGGCGACGAGAGCAAGTTCAGCGAGGCGGCGTTCGCTGCCGCGGCCGCGCAGAACCGCGACGAGATCGATGGTCTCGGCGATCAGCGCCTTGGGAACAGTGAGGACGGCTTCCTGGATGAGCTGCTCGAGGCGGCGAAGCGCGCCCAGAGCCGTGCCGGCGTGAATCGTTCCGATCCCACCGGGGTGGCCCGTGCCCCAGGCTTTGAGGAGCTCCAGGGCTTCGCTGCCCCGTACCTCGCCGATCGGAATCCGGTCGGGGCGTAGGCGGAGGGAAGACCGAACCAGATCCGACAGGGACGCCACGCCGTCCTTGGTGCGCAGCGCGACCAGATTCGGCGCGCGGCACTGCAGTTCACGCGTGTCCTCGATCAGGACCACGCGATCGGTGGTGCCGGCGATCTCCGCCAGCAGCGCGTTTGTCAGGGTGGTCTTGCCGGTCGACGTGCCGCCGGCGACCAGGATGTTCTTGCGGGCCGCGACGGCTTCGCGGAGCATGCCCGCCTGCCCGGCCGTCATGATGCCGGCCGCCGCGTAGTCATCCAGGGTGAAAACAGCCACCGCAGGCTTGCGGATCGCAAAGGCCGGCGCCGCAACGACAGGCGGGAGAAGCCCCTCGAACCTCTCCCCCGTCTCGGGAAGCTCGGCCGAGACGCGGGGCTTTTCGGCATGCACCTCAGCGCCGACATGGTGCGCGACCAGGCGCACGATCCGCTCGCCGTCGGCGGCGGACATCGTTCGTCCGCTATCCTCCAGCCCGCCGGACAGCCGGTCGACCCAGAGCCGACCATCGGGGTTGAGCATCACCTCGACGATCGAGGGGTCTTCCAGGAAGGTGGCGATCGCGGGACCAAGCGCGGTGCGCAGCATGCGCGCGCCACGCGAGAAGGCTTCCGAATGGAGTGAAGTGCCCGCCACGATCGTCCCCCGTCGAGTACCAATCGCGGAAAGCGATCAGCAACGGGGATGGATAGAAAAGGCAGGAAACGGGTTAGTTCAACAAGTATTCAGGCGTCGTAGGAAGCGGGCGTAGAGCGGCGAAAAAATACTTGCTGCGTCGAAGCATGCTGATCGACAGTAAGCGCGAATTTCCCTCCACCTTTTGCTTTTGAGTACTCTGATGCATGAGGTGTCCACCAAAATAGGTGGGCACCTTGTGATGGCAGACGATGATCAGAAATTGCGAGTGAGGCTTGTTGGCCGGAACGGTCGCCGGCGCTACGAGGCGGCATCGAAGGAGCGTCTTGTCGCGACCTGTCTTGAGCCTGGGGTTTCGGTATCGAGACTTGCGCTCGAACACGGGGTCAACGCGAACCTGCTTCGGAAGTGGATCAAGAAGCACACCGCGACCAGGTCTCTGCCGCCATCTTCACCATCGGCGTTCATCCGGGTTCAGCTTGAGGAGACCGCCGATCGAGCCCTGTCGCGACAAGACAGCGTGGCGACGGTTGATTTGCCGGCGACTTGCGATGAAGTGCGCGGGTCGGAACCCAAGGGGACTACAGCTTTTTGTTCTCTAGCTGTGGAATCTCAACAGGTCGTCCTTCGGGAGGCCGAGGCGGCTGATGGGTGGTTTGGCCTGCAGGCTGCCGTGCGGGCGATGCCAGTTGTAGTGATGAAGCCAGATTGGCAGGTTTTTGGCGCGCTGGTCTGAGGTGTCATAGGCGCGAGCGTAGGCCCATTCGCGCAGCACTGTCTGGATGAAGCGTTCGGCCTTGCCGTTTGTTTGCGGTCTGTAGGGTCTGGTGAAGATGTGCTTGAGGCCGAGCTTCCTGCACGCTCTGGCGAAGGCCTTGGCGCGGTAGCAGGAGCCGTTGTCGGTCATGATGCCGGTGACCTTCATGCCGAGGCTGCGGTAGTAAGTGACGGCCTCCTTGAGGAAGGCGATGGCGCTCTCCTTTTTCTGATCCCGCCGGATCTGGGAGAAGGCCAAGCGCGATGCATCGTCGATGGCCACGTGGACGAACTCGTGGCCGGCGCCGCGGCTTCGCCTTTCTGGCGATCGTGTGTGATGCGGTGGCCTGGTCTTACGAACCTGCCGAGCTTCTTGATGTCGATATGGATGAGCTCGCCGGGGTGCTCGCGCTCGTACCGGCGCACCGGCTCGGCGGGCTCCAGATCGCGTATCCGGCTTAATCCCAAGCGGCGAAGGATACGGCTGACGGTGGCCGGTGACACCTCGACCTCGGCAGCAATCTGCTTGCCGGTGTGGCGCTGCCGGCGCAACGTCTCGACGGCGGCGCACGTGGCCGGCGGGGTTTGGCTCGGCGATGAACGAGGTCGCGACGAGCGGTCGCGCAAACCATCCACGCCTTCTGCGCGGAACCGCTTGACCCATTTGGCCACGGTTTTCGGTGTCGTGTTGAACTGATTTGCCGCATCAGCCTGGCTCAGCCCGCCCTCGACCACGCCTCGCACCATCGCCTCTCGACCTTTGAGCGTCAAAGGCGCATTCTTGTGGACGTTCATCTGCCTTGGAACACTGAAGCTTCGCAACCTCAGCTTCCTCGGTTCAGACCAGATGGACAACCTCCTGAGAGACCAAATCTAGCCCAAGTGAGCGCGTCCCTGCCGAACGGCGTGAAGCTTGCGCTGGAATGCGGCGATGTGGATGCATGACGGCGATCATCGGAGCACTGGGCCATGTTCAGACTGGGCGGTGAGCTTCAGGTCTATCTGCACCGTGAGCCGATCGACTTCCGGGCTGGCATCAACAGCCTTGCGGTTCTGGTCCAGGAGACGATGGCGCTCGATCCGTTCGCTCTTGCGGTTTTTGCGTTCTGCAATCGCCGTTGCGACCGGATGAAGCTGCTGTTCTTCGATCGGTCCGGCTTTGTGCTGGTCCTGAAGCGGCTAACCGAGGACAAGTTCCGATGGCCGCGCCGCCAAGAGGCGGTCGTCACGCTGACGACCGAGCAATTGCACTCGATCCTTGACGGCATCGATATCGATGCGATGGTCCGCCATCCGGTGCGGCAATATCAGGTTGCCGGCTGAGCCCCAAAGCCGCCACGGCCTGAACAGCCCAGTATCGCCAGATACGAACGCCATCCGTCAAAAGCCCGCGCGTCAACGTGCGAGGAAAATCGTGCTTACGCTCAATCAACGCCCTTTGCGCGTTCTTTACTGCTTCACCTTTCGAGCCTAGCTCGATGAGTGGCCCGTTCTTTAATCGCGGGCACGGTATCAAGTGGCCGTTCCGTCATGGAGATTGCCAAGCTCCGAGGGGAGAACGACGAGCTCCTGAGGATGGTCCGCCTCGTCACCCTGAAGCTTAACGAGGCCCAAAAAGAGATGAGAGACGCCGGCGTGGCCGCACGCGAGGCGCGCGCAATCGCTCGCCGTTTCAGCCCCTGCGCTGTACTACAAACGCAAGATGCCGGAGCGCGACCATGCGCTCATGCGCTCCGGCGGCAGATCGAGGAATTCTTGCGCGACCCGCTCTCGGCAATGCGCTCCTTGCGCACGGCCGTCCCGCGATCTTCCGCCCCGACAACGGTGCCGAGTACAACGCGAAAGCCGCCCGCGCCTTCCTTGTGTCGCTCAATATCGCCATCTCCCGCTCGAAGAAAGACCGTCACTGGGAGAATGGGTACCGGGAGAGTTTCTACGACAAATTCAAGATCGACCTCGCGATTCCGGTCCGCTTCTCTTCCCTCGGCGAGTTTGTCGCTGAAATCTACAGACAGATTCACTACGACAACAATGATCGCATCCGACAGCGCACGGCGAGCGGCCGGTCGTGCTCGTGGGCATGCCGGGTGCCTGAAACTGGGCGTCTTACGAAACGGCTGCGGCACTCTTCGTCTAAGTCACTGACAAGGCGCAGTCGGTCAGATCGACCACGACGTCGCTCGTGGAGATGACACCTCTCCGATGAGTGATCGCTAGCACAGTCACATCCTCAGCTAGCGTGCGTATATGGTCCATAACGTCCCGTTCGGTTCGTTCGTCGAGCGCGGAGCTAGCCTCGTCGAGAAGAAGGATCGCCGGCTGTCCATAGAGCGCGCGGGCAATAGCAACGCGCTGTCGCTCCCCGCCGGAAAGCTTCAAGCCGCGTTCTCCAACGGTTGTTTCAAATCCTTCCGGTAGCGCCTCAATCAACGGGAGAATAGCGGCTTCTTTCGACGCATCGCGAAGGCGTACCTCGTCGCGGGGCCGTCCTAACAAAATGTTGTCAGCTAGCGGCTCATTGAGCAACATCACCTCCTGCGGCACGAGAGCAACTGCGGCATACCAATCCGCGCGATCGACGCTCGCTATATCCGTTCCATCGACGAGAATTCGGCCGTAGTCGGGCTCAATCGATTTCAGGGCGAGCTTAAAGATCGTGGACTTCCCCGATCCGGTTTCACCGACAAGAAAAGTAATCCCGCCGCGCCCGGCCTTAAACGAGACGTCGGTAACGCCGCGACCGTTGTCGTAGGCATAACCAATGCTCTCGAAAGAGAGCTGGTCAGCGGAGGGCTTGAAATCGTGAGCATGAGATGCTTGCCGCTCTTCTGGTGCGGCCCACAGTCTACCTAGAGGGATGAGGTCGGCTCGCGACCGCGCCACGTCAGAGATCGCCCTCGCGACCGTCTCAAAGGGCATATTGAGCTGAAGCAGAAGCGTATTGAATAGCACCATATCGCCAATGGTGATCGCGCCGGCGTGATATTCAGGTATAAGAAGGAGAAGCGTGACCGCAAATTGCAGCGCGACGGCAAGGCCGAGCACGGCGATGTAGGCCAGTCGTTGCAACACGTAGGCTCGCCAGTTATCACGCACCTCCCGCGCCCTTATCATAAAGCACTCGTTGATCCAGGAGTGACTGCCGAAATGGCGCAACGTGTCCATCGCGTTCATGACGTTGCCGACGAACCGAGCATTCTCCTGTCCGGCTTCGATCGCCGCATCCAGGAGCGCGCGTGCCTGACGCGTGGAACTCCAGGTCAATGCAATCGCGATTGCGGTCTTCTTCACCTCGGTCAATGTGGTGAAGCAGCGCTTGCGCCTGGCCTCGGTCTCGCCCGCGTTGCTCGACATCTATGCCGAGGACGGCATGTCGCTTGAGCAGTTGATGGCCTTCACCGTCACCGCGGATCATGGACGCCAGGAACAGGTCTGGCAGGCCATCTCCGGCTCCTGGCAGAAGGAGCCCTATCAGATCCGCCGCATGCTGACGGAGAAGACGGCGCGCGCCTCCGACCGGAGGGCCGTGTTTGTCGGCCTCGACGCCTACGAGGCGGCTGGCGGTGTGGTGCTGCGCGACCTGTTCCAGTCCGACGACGGCGGTTGGCTCGAGGACGTCGCTCTGCTCGACCGCCTGGTCGCCGAGAAGTTGAAGGCGGAGGCAGAAACGATCGCTGCCGAAGGTTGGAAGTGGATCGAGGTCGCGATCGACTTCCCCTACGGCCACACGCGTGGCTTGCGCGAGCTGGACAGCGTATCCGCCGGTCTCACCGCCGAAGAGCAGGCGACCATCGAGGCGCTCAAGGCCGAATTTGCCAGGCTGGAAGCCGAGCATGACGGCGCGGATGAGCTGCCCGACGAGGTTGACCAGCGACTTGGCGAAATCGAGACGGCTCTCGCCGTCTTTGACGATCGACCCATCAACTATCAGCTTGCCGACATCGCCCGCGCGGGTGTGTTCGTCGGCATCGACGCCGAAGGCACGCTCTTGGTTGATCGCGGTTACGTCCGCCCTGAGGACGAGCTACCCGTGGCCGAGCCAGAGCAGGGCAGCGATGGCGAACCCGCTGCCGCGACCTTCGACGGCGCCGAACCATCAGCGCCGGGAATCCAGCGCGCCGTCATCACCATCGGCGGGCAGCTCGCGGAGGCAGAGGATGAGGATGATGATGCGGTGAAGCCGCTCCCCGATCGCCTGCTGACCGAGCTCACGGCGGAGCGGACTTTGGCGCTGCGCGACAGGCTGGCGATCACGCCTTCGGTCGCCTTCCAGGCGGTGCTGCACAAATTCTGCCTCGACGTCTTCTCCCGCTATTCCTCCTACGGGACGGCGATGGAGGTCTCGGTGCGCAGCGTCAGCTTCCCGGTGCAAGCGCAAGGGCTGAAGGACACGCCAGCGGCCAAGGCGATCGACGCGCGCCACAAGACGTGGGAGGAGCGCCTGCCCAAGGAGAAGACCGAACTCTGGGATTGGCTGACCGGCCTCACCGGCGACGAGCAGGCGGCGCTCTTCGCGCACTGCGCCTCATTCGGCATCAACGCGCTCTACGAGAAGGGCGACCGCTACGGCGGCGGCATCACGCCGCACACCGTCGAGCACCGGATCACTGAGGCCGATCGCATCGCCCGGGCCGTCGACCTCGACATGGTGGAGTCCGGTTGGCGCCCGACCGTCGAGAACTATCTCGGCCGCGTCCCGAAGCTCCGCATCCTGGAAGCGGTGCGGGAGGGGGCCGGCGAGCGGGCCGCGCAGCTCATCGATCATCTGAAGAAGGGCGACATGGCCAAGGAGGCCGAGCGCCTCCTCGCCGAGGCCGGCTGGCTGCCCGAGCCCCTGCGGATGCCCGACGCCCAATTGGCGGCGGCTGTCGATGCTGCGGAGCCCGAGGGCGATGGCGAGGCGCTGCCGGAATTCCTCGCCGGCGACGACGAGGAAACTCCGGCCGATGAAGCAGACGAGTCGCGCATGATCGCGGCCGAATAGCTCGAGCACGCGGGGCGGCTTCGGCCGTCCCGCGTCTTTTCACTGCCATTCACACCAAAGCCTGGCGCGAGCCGGGCTTTTGCATTCTGGAGGCTATCGTGCCCTTCTTCACCATCGAGACGACCTATCATTTGCCGATCTATCGGCAGCGAACCTACGAAGCCGAAACGCTCGACCAAGCCTGCGATCTTGCGATCGCCGACGAGGGCTGGGACGACAACAGGTCGGACGTTGAAACGTCTGGCGATACCTATGTTACCGGTGCCTGGGAAGGCCGCGACGCTGCCTATAGCGGCCCACGCCTGGCGTTTCCCTCACGTTTCGGCGAGCAGGTCCAGCGCAAGGCCGGCCATTTCGAGTTGCTGCTCGGTCTGCTCAAAATACTCATCCACGTTCCGGAGGAAGGCTCAATGGATGTCGAGCTTTGGCGCCGGCGGGCAGACGCCGCCATCGCGAAGGCCGAGGCCATTCTCGCGGGCGAAAATGATCCGATCGAAGGAGCTGCGTCGTGACGAAATACGCCGTCACCGTCGTCGAAGGCGATGCGAGCTACCTCGCGGAAGCGGGCGCCGCTGACGAAGGCCAGGCGTAGCCGTCCTGGCAGTTCGGATACTGACGAACGCTTTGTACACGGCGCGCCGCCAACCCGGTGGGGCGCCGTTTCTCATGTCGGGCACCGCCTTGATGCTGAGAGGGAGAGGACGGCCGGGACGGGTTTGAGCCGGCGCGGTCAGAGAGAGCGCCGATCGGCTCGCCCATTCCCGCTCTCCTGAAGGCTTCCTCCATGAATGACCATTCCCCGATCGCGGCCGACCCGGCCGCTCCGATCTCGCCTGTTCGCGCTCCCGAGGGCGCCAGTATCATCATCGCTGCCGCGAGTCATCTCCTTCCGCATCTCGAGCGTGGCCGACGCATCGACGCCGCGCTTCTCCGCGCCGCAATGGAAGTGGCCTCCGGCGCATCCGATGCGACGGGCGCCTGGGACTGGAAGATGGCCTATGACACTTGTGAGGTCGCCACCGTCCTGTTCTTACGCAAATACGGAAAGGCGCTCTTCCGCAAAGCTGATTCTGCGGCTTCACGACTTTCCGCTTTGGAAAAGATCGCAAGGCTTCTGCCGACCCACACGCGCCGCTCTGCCGAGAGCGAAATCTTCCAGCAATTCTCGACCCCGATTCCGCTCGGCCTGGCTGCGCTGACTGCGGCCGCCATTACTGCGGCGGATCGCGTGCTGGAGCCGTCCGCCGGCACCGGGCTGCTCGCCATCCTCGCCGAGATTGCCGGCAGCGGGCTTGTGCTGAACGAACTGGCCAAGACCCGGGCCGTGTTACTTTCTTCTCTCTTTCCGGCCGTTTCCGTCACGCGCTTCGACGCGGCCCAAATCGACGACCACCTCGATCCCACGGTGGTCCCGAGTTTCGTGCTGATGAACCCGCCGTTCTCGGCGATGGCAAACGTTTCGGGCCGGATGGCCGACACCGCGTACCGTCACATCGCCTCGGCCCTGGCGCGTCTCGCCGATGGCGGCCGGCTGGTCACGATATCAGGCGCAAACGTCTCACCCGAAGCCTCAGCCTGGCATGACGCCTTCGCCCGACTGCAGGAACGCGGCCGCGTGGTGTTCACTGCGGCGATCGCCGGCGCGGTCTATGCCAAGCACGGCACCACGATCGAGACGCGTCTCACCGTCATCGACAAAGTGCCTGCCGCGGATCCGAGCGCGTTCCCGGCGTCGCCGGGAATGGCGCCCGACGTTGCGACACTGCTCCGCTGGATCGGCGAACACGTTCCACCTCGTCTGAGCGTCGCATCGACCGGTGTGCTTCCCGTGTCAGCCTCGCCGGCGCGTCGCACCGTGCGCGGCTATCTCGCGAGCGCCGCTGCACAGCCGGTTAAGGCGTCGGTCGCCGATCCCGAAGCCGTCGACCTCGCTTATGAGGCGACAGATTGGGCGCCGCCCGAGGGCGCGCGCCTCAGCGACGCCATCTACGAAGAATACCGGCTCCAATCGATCCGGATCCACGGTGCGCAGGCGCATCCGACCAAGCTGGTGCAGTCGGCCGCGATGGCCTCGGTCGCGCCGCCGAAGCCGAGCTATCGGCCACGGCTGCCGGCAAACCTCGTCAGCGATGGCATTCTGTCCGACGCCCAGCTTGAGACGGTCATCTATGCTGGCGAGGCGCATGGTAACTATCTCGCTGGCGCCTGGACGGTAGACGAGACCTTCGACCTCGTCGCGGCCGCCCGCGACGACGCACCGAACGCCGTCCGCTTCCGTCGCGGCTTCATGCTCGGTGACGGGACCGGCGCCGGCAAGGGTCGCCAGTCCGCCGGCATCATTCTCGACAACTGGCTCCAGGGCCGGTGCAAGGCGGTCTGGATCTCTAAGTCCGACAAGCTGCTCGAGGACGCGCAGCGCGACTGGTCGGCGCTCGGCATGGAGCGTCTGTTGGTCACGCCGCTCTCGCGCTTCCCTCAAGGGTACGACATCCGGTTGGCCGAGGGCGTCCTATTTTTAACCTACGCTGCGGTCCGACGACCGCGGCGAGAAGCTTTCGCGCGTCCGGCAGATTGTTCAATGGTTGGGCTCCGACTTCGACGGCGTCATCATTTTCGACGAGAGCCATGCCATGCAGAATGCCGGTGGCGGCAAGGGCGAGCGGGGCGATGTCGCGCCCTCGCAGCAGGGGCGTGCAGGCTTGCGTCTTCAGCATGCGCTGCCCAATGCCCGCGTCGTCTATGTCTCGGCGACCGGCGCCACCACCGTCCACAATCTCGCCTACGCCCAGCGCCTCGGGCTGTGGGGCGGCGAGGATTTTCCGTTCGCCACCCGCGCCGAGTTCGTCGAGGCGATCGAGGAGGGCGGGGTCGCTGCGATGGAGGTGCTCTCTCGCGATCTTCGTTCGCTCGGTCTCTACACCGCCCGCTCGCTTTCCTACGACGGCGTCGAGTATGAACTGGTCGAGCACCAGCTCTCCGACGAGCAGCGCCGGATCTATGATGCCTACGCCGCTGCCTTCAGCGTCATCCACAATCACCTCGACGCGGCAATGGAGGCCGCCAACATTACCGGTGAGAACGGCACGCTCAACCGCCAGGCGAAGTCGGCCGCGCGCTCGGCCTTCGAATCGGCCAAGCAGCGATTCTTCGGTCATCTGCTCACCAGCATGAAGACGCCGACCCTGGTCCGCTCCATCGAGCGGGACTTGGCCGAGGGCCATGCCGCGGTGATCCAGATCGTATCGACCGGCGAGGCGCTGATGGAGCGTCGGCTCGCCGAGATTCCACCTGAGGAATGGAACGACGTGCGCGTGGACATCACGCCCCGCGAATACGTGCTGGATTACCTCGCCCATTCCTTCCCGGTGCAGGCCTATGAGCCCTTCACCGACACCGAGGGCAATCTCTCGTCGCGGCCCGTCTTCCGCGACGGCCAGCCGGTCGAGAGCCGCGAGGCCGTCGCCCGCCGCAATGAGCTGATCGAGCGGCTCGCGTCGCTTCCGCCTGTTCCCGGCGCGCTCGACCAGATCGTGCAGCGCTTCGGCACGGACCTCGTGGCGGAAGTGACCGGCCGTTCGCGGCGCGTGGTGCGCAGATGTGACCGCCTTACCGTCGAGAACCGTGCAGCTTCCGCCAATCTCGCAGAGACCGCCGCCTTCATGGATGACCTGAAGCGCGTGCGTGTCTTCTCGGAGGCTGGCGGCACAGGCCGCAGCTACCATGCCGAACTCTCGGCGCGGAATCGCCGGCTTCGGGTCCATTATTTGCTCGAGCCGGGCTGGAAGGCCGATGCCGCGATCCAGGGTCTCGGCCGAACGAACCGCACCAACCAGGCGCAGCCGCCTCTATTCCGCCCCATTGCGACCGACGTGAAGGCGGAAAAGCGCTTCCTCTCGACCATCGCGCGCCGGCTCGACACGCTGGGTGCCATCACGCGCGGCCAGCGCCAGACCGGCGGCCAAGGCCTGTTTCGGCCTGAGGACAATCTCGAGAGCCACTACGCCCGCGATGCGCTGCGCCAGCTCTACCTGCTGCTCGTGCGCGGCAAGGTCGAAGGCTGCTCGCTCGAGATGTTCGAGGACGCCACGGGCCTGAAGCTCGTCGACGAAAACGGCATCAAGGACGAGCTACCGCCGATCACGACGTTCCTGAACCGGCTGCTCGCGCTCACGATAGGCCTGCAAGCTTTGCTGTTCACGGCCTTCGAGCAATTGCTGAACGCCAAGGTCGAAGGCGCCATTGCTAGCGGCGTCTACGACATTGGCCTGGAGACGCTACAGGCCGACAGCTTCGTCGTCACCGGTCGGCATCCGATCTACACGCACCCTGCGACCGGCGCGGAAACCCGGCTGCTCACGATCACCGAACGCCGGCGCAACCGTCCCATGACGCTGGATCAAGCGCTCGATTATCTCGCCGATGCTCGGGCGGTGCTGCTGGTCAACGAGCGCTCGGGTCGCGCCGCGGTGCAGATTCCGGCGCCGAGCTTCATGCTCGATGACGGCGAGATCGAAAGTCGGGTGCGGCTGATTCGTCCGATGGAGCACCATCATGCTTCGATGAAGATGATGGACGAGAGCCACTGGCAGCCTACGGATCGCGAGACATTCGCCGCGGCATGGAACGGCGAAGTCGTCGACGTTCCCGAGTTCGCTGAGAGCACGCTCCACATCGTCGCAGGTCTGCTGCTGCCGATCTGGAAGCGGTTGCCGAACGAGTCGACGCGCGTCTATCGGCTCCAGACCGATGCTGGCGAGCGCATCATCGGTCGCAGGGTCTCGCCAGCTTGGGCCGCGAGCGCTTGCATGACCGCGACCTGCAGCTTGACCCCGAACGAAGCCTTCTCGGCGCTGATGGAGGGGCGCACCGTCCTTGAGCTCGCCGAGGATCTGCAGCTCCGTCGTGTCCGCGTGATGGGCGCCCATCGCTTCGAACTGTCCGGCTTTACAGATGTGATGCGTGACCGGTTGCGCGCATACGGCCTCTTCAGCGAAATCATCTCGTGGAAGCTGCGCATGTTCGTGCCATCAGATGCGACCGGCGCCGCCGTGTTGGCAAAGGTGCTCGACCACTATCCGATCGTGCGCATCGGCGAGCGGGAGGCCGCCTGATGGCCCGCGACAACGCCTCCGAACTGGCCCGCCGTCTTGCGCGTGACGCCGAGGCCGTGTGCCGCCATTACCTGTCCAACGGGCGGCGCCAGGGCCGATATTGGACGGTGGGCGACGTCCGCAATACGCCCGGCCGGTCGATGTTCGTCCGGCTCAGCGGACCGGAATCCGGACCCGGCGCCGCTGGGCATTGGCGAGATGCTGCCTCGGCCGAGCATGGCGATCTCCTCGACGTGATCCGCGAGAGCTGCTGTTTCACGAACTTTCGCGACGTCGCCAATGAGGCACGACGCTTTCTGAGCCTGCCGCGTCCAGAACCGGAGCCTGCGCCAAATCGCCTCCGGTCGAGAACGTCGCCCGCGCCCCTCGGATCGCCAGAGGCGGCGCGGCGGCTCTTCGGCGTGTCTCAGTCGATCGCAGGCACACTCGTAGAAGCGTATCTCCGCAATCGCGGCATTACGGCTTTGCACGAAACCGGAAGTCTGCGCTTTCACCCACGTTGCTACTACAGGCCCGACGACCACAGCGCGACCGAGACCTGGCCGGCGATGATCGCCGCCGTCACCGATCTCCGCGGCCACCTGACCGGCGCGCATCGCACCTGGCTTGACCCCGGAGGCTTCAGCGAGACGACGCTCGGCAAGGCGCTGATCGACACGCCGAAACGGGCGATGGGCGACCTGCTTGGTCACGCCGTTCGATTTGGCCTAGCGGGTGAGGTCATGGCGGCCGGCGAGGGCATCGAGACGATGCTGTCGCTCCGCAGCGTGCTGCCGACCATGCCGATGGTCGCGGCCCTATCGGCGGCGCATCTCTCAGCCATCCTTCTCCCGGACACGCTCCGCCGGCTCTACATCGCCCGCGATGACGATCCTGCCGGTGACGGCGCCATGGCGACCTTGATCGATCGGGCGCAGGAGGCCGGGATCGAGGCGATCGTGATCTCGCCACGGCTTGGCGACTTCAACGAGGATCTTCGTCTGCTCGGATTTGACGCCCTTCGGGCCGCGAGCCGCGTGCAGATCGCGGCGCAGGACGTCGCGCGCTTTATCGAGCTGGCGGCATAGCCGGAACGGGGATGAGGTGCGACGCAGCCGCTTCGTTATCGCGAGGCCGGTGGTCCTGCTTCCCCTCGGCGCCGGAGAGGACCGCCCCACGGCCTTCCGAGAGGGCGATCGGGCGGCAAGCGGCCCGGACCGGCAACCTCGTGGACCGACTATTTTCCGTCGGCGGCAGAGCCGCCTTTACATCGCGAGGCAAAATAGTCGGCCCCCTTCGTTCCTCCGCTAACGCTCCGGCCCTCCGCTGCGCTGCGGGTGCAAGTCCGTTCCGCCCGCCGCTTTCGTCGCCATGAAGATCCTATGAGTGGCGACGGCGGTCCGTTTCGATACGATCGGCATTGCCAATCGTCGAAAAGGGAGCGATCAGATGAAATTAAATGGAGATGCTAACAAGACGACGAACAAAGTACTGAACGCAATCTTCGTCTCTGTCGAATTGAGCCGGAAGACTTGGCTCGTCACATCGCTGGTGCCGGGAACGGGGGAGAAGCTGTCACGTCACACAGTGATGGGTGGTGACATTGCGGGGCTTTTGGAACGTCTCGCCCGACTGAAGCAGAAGGCATTGGACAGAACCGACCAATCCTATCCCATCATCGTCATTCAAGAAGCTGGACTCGACGGCTTTTGGGTCCATCGGGTTCTGCAGGCCCAAGGGCACGAGAGCCATATTGTTGACGCCGCCTCGATCGCAGTTTCGCGGCGTCGTCGCCGGATCAAGACAGACCGGCTGGATGGAGAGACCCTCATCCGAGCCTTGCTGGCCTTTGAGCGAGGCGAGCCGCGTGTTTGCTCGATGCTGCGTGTGCCCTCGCCCGACGACGAGGACCGTCGCCGCATAACACGCGAACGCATGGTGCTGATGCAGGAGCGAATCCAGCATAGCAACCGAATCAAGGGCCTTCTCTTCTCGCAGGGCGTCACCGATTACGATCCACTCCGGCGTGGTCGGCGCGAGCGGTTCGAGGCTGTGCGAACCGGTGATGGACGAGATCTCCCGCAGCATATGAAGCGCCAGTTCGACCGGGATCAAGGAATCGGAAAGTCCGGAAACACGCGCCTGCGCTCCACACTGCTGGAGATGGCTTGGCTTTGGTTGCGTCATCAGCCCGGCTCGGCGCTCAGCCGATGGTTCAACGAGCGTGTCGCCCAGAATGGCGGCCGCTTCAAGAAAGTCATGATCACGGCATTGGCGCGCAAGCTCATCGTGGCTCTGTGGAAATACGTTAGCGCCGGAGTTGTGATCGAAGGCGCCATCGTTCGGCCATGACAACATCGCTTCCCAGTTCGGTCCGGGCCTAATCAGCTCGCCCGGAACCAGGGTGGACGACCGGATCGCGGCTTGGCTCGCACGCCGTCACGAAGAATGGTCTCGTCCTCTTGAGCCTTTGCCGCCGTAGGCGGGATTTTGGTGCGGCCGCATGCGCGGCGACCGGATGTGAGGTTGATACGTGCATTGGCGCGGATCAGCAGATCGGCTCAGACCTTGGGTTCGAGAGCGGGAAGCAGGCCGGTAAGGGGCAGCGCCGACGATATCGAGGTGCGCCCAATGCCAGCGTCGTTCTCGGCAGACTTGCCGACGAAGCCACCGTGCGGCCTCTCTCTTGGCTGGTCTGGCGCTGTCCGGCCTATGCCAGCAACGGCTTCGCCGACCTTCTTCCCCGGCGTGTGCCACGCCTTCCTCGCGAGACAAGAAGCTCGGCTATCGCCGTCCTCCGCTGTGCTGCGGCCCTCCGGGTGCAAGCCGGCCGTCCATCGCCTCTCGACCGCCATCGAGACCGCATCGGGTGGCTTCGAGGAACAGTCAGGAGAAACGAAAATGGCTCAGATCGGTACGTTCAATCACGGCGAAGATGGCTCCTACACCGGCACCAAGCGTCCGATTTGTACTCCACAATAATCTCGAGTTCACCACCGCTCATTCTTGCCTTGACCAAACAACTCTCATGTGAGGCCGCGATGGGCGCGGTCGATCCGACCAGGGAAAGCCGCAATGACCACCGACCACGACGACGATCTCGAGCCGCACCAAAGCTCATCCCCAACCGACCAAGTGCTCCAGGAACTCCAGCTCTTTGGCTACCGTCCCTTCCACGATGAGCCCGATCCCCGGCGGCTCCCTGAAGCGCGAGTCCTCGCCGGCAGCATCGTCGACATCTTCGATGCCCTCGTGGTGGAGCTGTCCGATACCCGTCTTGAGCCCGACCTCGAGGACCTGCTCTGGTCGACGGTGAACGTCTTCCACCGCGCCAGCGACAGGATCGAACGAGAGCTCGACGGCAATGAACTGGCCCAGCAGCGCTCCCAGCGCGAACAGGACGGCAGCGAGGTGAAATCCGTCGAATTGGAGCGCCTGACGGCGGAAGGTCAAACACTGATCGAGCGACGCAACGCCTTCGAGCTGATGCGCGACCAGGCCGCCGACGAGTTCGAACGCCACACCCATTCCGTCTGGCGGCCGCGCAACGGGTCGAGGGTCAACCACCGCAATCTGACCTCCGCGATGATCGACAGCCGCGACTTCCTGGTCGCGAAGAAGCGCGCCGACAATCAGGTGCTCATGCCGCCCGGACCGAAAGTCGCGCTGACCGGTGGTCTCGACTTCAACGATCACCGGTTGATCTGGGCCAAGCTGGACCAGGTGCACGCCAAGCATGCGGACATGGTGTTGCTGCACGGCGGATCCCCCAAGGGCGCCGAGTTGATCGCCGCCAAGTGGGCCGGCAATCGCAAGGTTCCGCAGATCGCCTTCAAGCCCGACTGGACGAAGCATGCCAAGGCCGCGCCGTTCAAGCGCAACGATGCGATGCTGGAGACGCTACCCATCGGCGTGATTCACTTCCCCGGTACCGGTATCCAGGACAATCTGGCCGACAAGGCGAAGAAGCTCGGCATCCCGGTCTGGAGGTTTGGCGGCGCGTAAGCGCTGCCGCAAACACTAACGGCTAGAAGCCTGCGGCTCGCTCAATGCGGCTGATTGTGCGATTTGAGCTGCGGCCCCGACGCGTCGGCCGCAGCCTTGCACCGGGTTTGCTCGGATCTTCGTTCAGATCACAATTTCGAGCAAGGCCCCCACTCTCGTCCCCGCGCGCGGCCTTGATCACCTCTCCGACGTCGAGGGCGGTGTTGGTAATTGTCCATCCTTGCAGAGCGGAGGTCTGCCGTACCTCCTCATCGCTCGCGGCGAGGATTTCCTCGCTCAGCGCTCCGAGCAGGCGGGCCAGATCGAGACTGGGGTGCTAGCGTGTCACTTACTCCAGTTTTGTTGATGGCGCAGCAGGGTGCGCCGCATCCGCCGTCGCGTCGTGTCGTAGTCGAGCTCGGACATATCATGGACCTTGCAGATTTCTCTGGCCGTCAGGCCATCGGCCATGCCCGCAATGATCTTCAGCGCCCGGGGATCGGCTTCGAACAGCCGATAGACGTTGGCCAACTTCTGGGCGGCGGCCAGGATCCGCTCCGGATCGGGCTCCTCATCGGCCTCGTCACCGGGCCAGCTTCTCTGGTCCGGATCATCTCGGCTCACAAGCAGCCTTTGCTCGAGCCGCGCACGCCGCCAATGGTCGTTGCAGATACTGCGCATGACACCCGACAGAAACGCAAGAATGGGTACGTCTGGCGGCCAGGGGCGCGAGCCGTCGAGAACGCGTGCGATCGCCTCGTGGAGGATGTCGTTCCAGCCAACTCCTCCCGGCAGCATGCGTGTTTTTGTTGAGGCTCGCACAATCGTGACGACCTCGAGGCTGCAGTCGTAGGCGGGAAGTCAGCTACCGTAAGAATCGCAATTCCTGAATAATATCAGGGCAAGCCTCACAAATCCGAGGCTCTCTTTTTGCCGCGGTAATTGCCTATGGTGTTCGGAGACGGTGACCCCGATTGCGCTGCGGATCTGGCGCATCGATTTGTGGACGGCATCGAGGAAGGCTCGACTGGCGTTCTCCATCAACGATCTGCGACCTGAACCGCGTGCGGCAGGGCCTTTGCCGCAGCTTCGCCATATCCCCCGCCGCGATCGCGATCGTGGGATGAGGGCGAGCCGGGCTTGGATCCGGCAGCAGGGTGACGATCCGGTGCCTTTCCAGGTTACAGATGATGCTGGCGTATCAGGTCGCGAGATCTTGAGTGGCGATCATCCACTGCTCGGCGTGATATCCCCGCTGCTGTTGATCCACAAGATCGACGACGAAGTCCGCGGACTGGCAAAACTGGACGAGACCGCACGCCGCCTGATGACGGTTCCTGGTGTCGGCGTGGTGACGGCCTTAAAGATCCGACATACGATTGATGACCCATCCCACCTTCGATCGGCATCAGCCGTCGGCGCTTATCTGGACCTTACACCGCGGCGCAGTCAGCCCGGCGCAACCATTGGCAAGATCTCTCGATGGGGTGGCCGGCTTCCCCGAACCTACTTGTTTGAAGCCGCGGCCGTCCTGCTTTATCGAACGAAGAAATGGTCCTCCCTCAACGCCTGGGGCATGAAGCTCGCAAAGCGGATCGGCATGAGGAAGGCAAAGGTCGCCATTGCGCGGAAGATCGCCATAGTTCTTCACTGCATCTGGGTCAATGGCACATCGTTCGACTGGGGTCAGGCGAAGGAAGCCTGACCCGGTTTGTCAGCTCCTGGTACGGTCCGCCGAACTAGCGATGTCCCGCTGGGACGGTGCTTGTGACGACCTCGTTCATTCATTCGGCTGGTGGCGGCTCGACCGTACTCCGCTGCAGACGTTGAGGCGTCCGCCCCGGACCTCATCATGAGGTGCTGCGCGACCTCGGAAAGGACCATGATCTCAGCGATGGCATCCGCAGGTCCAGGGCGCGTGCAATGCTTGGCCGACGATCATGTATCAGCTGCGCTCGCACCATCTCCACAACCCCGGCCAACGGCGCGAGCGCTACCGTCGTGCCGCAGGCGAATCCAGAAGGATTGCTTGACATTGAACTGCAAATTAAAGGGCCGAATGATAGTATTGCGCTAGGAAGCCGTCGATAGCACTGGGGGCCGGCGCGCCTGCCAGCCTTACTTACCTGGCATAGAGAACTCGTCCCGACCGGTGAGCCGCTTCTCGTAAAAGATCACCGCATATCCGTCCAGTATCCCTTCTCTGCGGCGAACATAGCCAGTGCTCTCATAGAGTCTTTGAGCCCCTACCTGGATCGTTGTCGTGTCGAGCACGATCTGCTTGAATTCCAGCGCAACGGCTCGCGATTCCAACTCACGAAGAATCCGTCTTCCAAGCCCCCGTCGTTGAAAGGAGGGATGGACCCGCATGCGCTTCAATTCTACGACGTCATTGTCAAGCGGTTTCAAGCCACCCATGGCAGCGAAATCGGAACCGATATGCGCAACCATGAAGTCGCCGCCTGACTTGATGTAGACCTCCCCGATATTCCGTAGATCATCGCCCCATGTCCCTTCCGGACTACATACACCAACATCCTGCGACGCGGTTGTATGCAGATGCCAGACATTATCGGTGTCCGCTGGCGCGAACCGACGAAAGATCACTTCGTCCTTAGACATCTATGATACTTTATCCTTTGGCATCGGACGCCGGTGCTCCGACACGATCCCGGGTTCTTCCGAGCAGATACTAATCCTCGGCCTACGGAGGCAGTGTCAATAGCCGCTGGCAAAGCACGACCTCAATACTCTCCGACGCCTCAACTCCGACAAGTGGTCGACCTGGCTCAACCGTGTGCTTCAGGGCCGCACGACGATGCATCCGGGTAAATCGGTCCAGCGCGCAAACACAGGCCTCGTGTAGTCTCTCGATTTCACGGCCGCCGCGCTCGACCACGGGCGAAATGGTTGCAGACCTTGGAAAGTCCGCTTTCCCTTCGAGCCAGGCTGGCTTGAGCCATGCATCCCTGTTGTCTGGCGACAGCCAACAGAACACCTTGCCAATGCTCGTCTGCGGATAGTATTCGGACAGCCGATATAGATCCCAATAAAATTGAGGTTTTTGACGAAATAGCTCTTCGCCGACCAGCAAAACCGAGACCGCGACAACGCGAGCCGAGAAACGGCCGCTTGGACCAAGCGTATTCCTATAAGGATTTTTTCCGTAGAACGCGCGAAACTGGCTGAACAGTTCTGGCGACATATGGTCCTCGAAACGCGTCAAAACATCTTGTGCGGACTCAAGCCGCGCCACGCATTGCGTAAGACATCGAGAAGCATCCGCGCCACCTAAGTCTCGCAAGTCGAGCAGCGCATCCATTGCTGACTGCAATTCGCTCTCGATCAGTTGATGGCCGGCGCAAAAATCACGCTCCTCGACGCCAACTGCGCCAAGGCAATACAGGCGGGGGTCGCTCTGTACCGGATTCGTAAGGATCATGTCTTCGTAGGAGAGGACACCAACGCTAGGCTGACGCTGGCACGTCAAGCTCGCCAGGCGGCTTAATTCCGCTCCCACGGTCAATTCGGCGTCAGAAGGATCGAGGCCGGCAAAGGCCGACATCTGATAAGTGCAATTGACGAGATACTGGATGTCTGTTTTGGCTATTTCGAAATCGCACTGCGGCAGCCTCAACAGCAGCCCGCTGTAGTCTGCCTCACCAATCATTGCGTTGACGCTACGCCCGAACGCCTTTATCGCTCCATTTGGTCGTTCACTACGTTGGATCTCCGCAACACAATGCGGCAGTTGTTCGACGGTAAAGTTGCTCACTGGTCCAAGCGGACGCTTTCGTTCACTTCGATCAATGCTATCAGTTAGATGAGAAAAAATGTCCTCCGAACGGTTGGGCGACCGTTCAGGGGCGACTGGCGAACCACTATCGACCGCAGTCGGGCGCACCACCGATGTCATTGAAAGACCTCTTTCATCTGAACACTTGAGCCGTATCTCGCCGCCGGCGAGTAATCATGTTTTTCGATAAGATCCGTTCGTTTGTCTGCTATCCGACCGTCATTGTATGCGACCTGCTCAAGCACATTATTCGAGAAGAACAGCAGTGACACTGCACCCGAATTGATAGTGCCGGCATCAGTTAACGAAAGGACGCCATCCTTCGAAATGCAGATGAGTCCTGCCTCCTTCAAGGCCCTTAGCTCGCGAGCAAAGTATACTTCAAGGGATACGCCAAATTCCCGTTCGAAGCGGGAGAGCAACACGCCGCTGCTTCGCAGGGCGAACATTAACGTCCTGCGCATGAGATCATCCTGCGATAGGACGACGCCTTTCCACACCGGTTTCTCGCCCGCTTCGACCCTGGACAAGTAGCGATCCAAATCCACTTCGTTGTAGAACTGACACTCGCTCATGAAACCAAATCCGCTGACCCCAAACGGGACCAGATTATTATCGTTCCAGGAATCGTATTTTCGGGCTTGTTGAAAGGAGTGCGGTTGCGACATCTTAGTCCAATAGAAAATCGGTCCATGGCGGTAGCCGAGACTCGTGAGCATATGCTCGGCCATAAAATGCATCATGACGCGCTCCTTCGCCCCGGCGAATTGATATCGTCCGCGCGCCAAGTGACGAGCTATGGGGTCGGTCGATTTGAACATCAATGGAAATATATTGAACTTTTCAACTTCCATATCGAGGAGGCCGATCAGAGAGCCGTACCAGCTCCGGAGCGTCTGCTGCGGCAATCCGTACATCAGGTCGAGCGACAGGTTCTCGACACCCATCCCCTTCAGCAACTTTACGGTTTGCATCACCTCGTCCACACCATGCCCGCGGTTGAGTATCCGCAAAATATCTCGATCTAGAGTCTGAACACCCAGCACGAAGCGGTTTACGCCGCCTTTAAGGAGAGTAGATATGCGATCGGCAGCGTCTGCCTGCTTGGCAAGAGACGGATGTAACTCGAAACTCACCTCCGAATTGGACAAGTCAAAGCGCTTCCCAATCATACCGAACAATGCTTTGAGCTGATTGTTCGTCAAGAATGAGGGAGTGCCGCCTCCAATGAAGGCTGTCTCAATTGCGCTGCCGGCCAGCGCCGCGTCTGACCAACTCATCTCCTTATCCAGGGCCGCCAAGTAGCGTTCGACTCGTCGGGGAGGAGGATTGATCTCCTTGCCGAAGTGGCAAAAGGTGCAGTTCTGATGACAGAAGGGGATGTGGAAATAGAGGTCAATCGACGGCGCAATGCGATCCAACAATATGTCTGGATTGATCTCCCCCATGGCCTTAAGGGGGGGATATGTGCCGACCAGGTAATCGTTAAACGTGTCGAGGTGCAAATTGCGCGACCTTAACATGTCAATGTTGATGTCGTACGAGCGGTCGATCGCGAATTCCAGGGCCTCGGAATAGGTCGGCGTACTCATCTTTCGTGCTCCTTAGGATTTTGCGTTAAGGCAAAGGTGCGATGGCAGTTCTGTTCGTTCGGCGACGACGTAAGGATGTCGCTGTCGGTGCGAACATTGTGCGCGCGGCGGCGCCGACGGGCGCGAGCATTCGTCGAGAGAATGATGCGCTCCCCACAGACGTGTTGGAAGCGGAGGTGGTCTCGGCGAATTCGCTCCGAGCCACGAAGCTTTCGCGCGACCTCCCTTCGCTCCTTTCTCCGCAGCCGCCACTTTCGCAGGGCGCCAAACCTCGTTTGCCTCTTGGGCGATGCCGAGATTGCCCCTGCAGGATCCTCCGCATGCCGCATGACAGCTCCAGCCAGCCACACTGGTTCGGGCCTGCTCGGGACTAATTGAGCCGAATGGTAGGTCGATCCGATCGTCTTGAGCGTCAGCCAATTTGGATGACGGCAACGACTCCGGCGTTGCGCCCGGCAAAGTTCGGGCCGCCCCCAACTCCACGTTGTCGCGGCAATTGCACTTATTCTGATCAGTCGAGCAAGTCTCATCTAAATCCCTGGGCCGACGACGGAGAGACCGCCACGGTCGGGCGGATCGGTCACCGTGTTCCAGCAAGCGACGTGCCATCAAAGATGGGCAACGCTTGCTTGAAAACAGGCGCAAACACGCGCTCCGGACCGCGAGGAGGTGAGGCTTGCGCTTCGGTGTCCAGTCTCGAACAAAAGAGCTTGAACCAGACACACCTGTGCAGCGCCTATCGTGACTGACGGCGACTAGTCTCTCTCAATCCGACGGTCGCCATCTTCAAGGAAGGCAGCGACGACGACGAAGAGGAATTCAGGCACGTAACTTGCGCGGTTGCGGCCACCGATCCGTTGGCAGCCGGGAAGTTGACCATGAAAGACTGCGGCGCCAAGGCTGCAACCCTAAACTGCCCGATCGAAGAGGAACAGTTGCAAAGGCTCGGCTTGGGCCCGATGAGCTGATAGCTATACAGGATGACGAGATCGCTCCAATCATCCCCTGACCCGGACGCCACTAAGCGCTGCACGGCGGCATCGCGGTGGGCCTCGTGGAATCGCCCAGATAGCGATACCTTCACCCGCCTCGCAGACGATTTTCTCGGTCGTCGGGGCCATTGCCGTCAGCATCACGGCCTTCGTCCGACTCACCGGAATGGCCGCAGGCGGACCAGCCAAACACCGCTTGACGCGCGGCTGATATCGGTAGGACGGTGGGGCCGCTCCAGGCATCCAGACTGGCACCAAGCCTTCATCATCGAGCCTGCGCTAACCGCGGCTTTAGCGCCGATGGTGCGAGCTCGGAAACAGAGATCATGGAGGACACCGTGGCGACCATCAGCATCTTCCGGAAGACCGGCAACAACGAGTTGACCGGTCCGATCCGCACGCTCGCCTTCAACGTCAAGGCACGGCCCGTCTCGCATCGAGAACCCTCGGACAAGGGGGCCGGCCTGCGCTCCTGCCTTTAGCCGTTCAGCACATCCTTGAGGGCCTTGGCCGGGGCGAACGTCAGCTTCTTCGCCGCCGCGATCTTGATCGTCGCGCCAGTCGAGGGATTGCGGCCTTCGCGTTCCGGGGTGTGCTTCACCTTGAACTTGCCAAAGCCCGGCACATTGGTTTCAGCGTCGCTCGCTGCTGCATCGGCGATAGACTTGAAGACACCGTCCACGATGGCCTTGGCTTGCGCCTTTGGCAGATTGTACGCCTTGGCGATCTCGTCGGCGATTTCAGTGGCGGTGGTCATGGTGTGACGTTCCTCGGGGATGTCGGTTGCAATTGGCTGCGCGCAGCCTCGGCGCTCTAAGCATAGAGGAGCGCGCATCGCAGCCACGTCAAGACGCGGCCTGGCCGCTTGCGCGAATTATCCCATGGATTCGGCTTACGTGAGCAGCTTTCGCGAACGGGTCTGGCGCGCAAGCCGGCGATTGGCTGCATTCTTCTGGGTGATGGCCGGAGCGAACTCGTCATAATTAGTCGTCCGTTAAGAAGCCGGATTGATCGAGGCTGGCCGGGCGAGCGTGCGCCATAGCTGGGCCAGGAACAGGCACAAGAGATATCTCAGCCAGGCGAGGATGCGGCGGAAGTTGTGTCCGACGGCTGAGAGGACGACGTTGGCGGCATCGCCGGCGCGGCCTTTGAGGTAGCAGCGCCCGAGGTGGCCTTCCGCCTTCAGGTGTCCGATGATGGGCTCGATGGCGGAGCGGCGGCGCAGCTCGCGCTTGATGACACCGAAAACGCCGCGCTTCTGGCCGGAGATGAAGACGCGACGGGGATTTTGTGCGTCGTGGCCGCGGTATCCCTTGTCGACATAGGCCCGCTCGATCGGACAGCCGGTGAGTGTCTCGGTGCGGTCAATGACGTCCCGCAAGGTGTGACCGTCGTAGGGGTTGTCGGGCAGTGCGCTGGCGTGCAGCACGAACAGGCCACCGGGAGCCCGGCGGTTGTTGGTGACGATGGAGGCCTTCACGCCGAACTCGTAAGGCGCGCTGGCCTTGCCCTTGCCGATGCACTCCACTTCCGGGGCATGGAAGGAATAGAGCTTCCAGCCGCGCTGGCGCTGCTGCTGCGAGCGGATCTGCGTGGCCCGGCCGAGCGGGAGGGCGAACGCCTGCTCCAGTGCTGGCTGGCCTTCGATCTTGCGGCGGATGTCGCGGATGATCCGGCCCAGCCGGCTACGCAGGATACGCAACTGCCGCTGATGCCGCCTGAACTGTTTGGCATGGGCGTAGCGGCCGGCCATCATCGCGGCGGCCTTGGCGATGCGAGCATAGGATTGCCGCAGCCTGACGCCGTGCCTGATCGCCAGGCGGTTGAGCCCCTTGATGGCCGCATGCAGCAGCTTGGCATCGGTCGGAAAGGTGATGGCCTTCGGCTGCACCGTGGTGTCGACCGTAACCCGCTTGAGGTCCTGGCTGCGTAATGCACCGGCCTCGTGCGCTACCCGCAAGCTCTCGGCCAGCAGCAACTCCAGCTTGTCGCCAAGCCGCTTGCGCCAATGGCTCAGGTCCGAGCGCTCGTGCGGGAACGTGTGCTGAAAGAACTCTTCCCCGGTGAAGAACTGGAAGTATGGGTCATGGACCCAGCGCTCGCACACCTCCTCATCGGACAGCCCGTAAATGTGCTTGAGCAACAGCAGACCGATCATGAAGCGCGTCTCGATCCCGGGCCTGCCGTTCTCGCTGTAGAGCGGCGCGATCTCGCCGTCGATCCAGTCCCAATCGACCTTGCCGGCGAGCAGAACCAGCTCGTGCTTCATATTGATGATCTGGTCGAGCCGAGCCCGGAACAGATCGTTCGATCCCGTCGTCTTGTGCTTCTTCGGCCGCATCGTTCCCTCCGATGCAGACAAGGAATCATGCTTCCCGCTTCGAGGGAATCCACGAAAACCAAATCGCAAGGTTCTGACGCCCAAAGCATCAAAACCTTGCAATCTGGAAATGCCCCTTAGCCCAAATCGAGATTCCCGATCAGTGGCTTAGTCCTTCTTCACGGACGACTAATTAGCGCGGCTCTTTTGTAGCGCGCGTTTGGCATCGGCGAGTTCGATTTCAACGGCCAATCCAAAATGTCTTGCAGTGGCAGACTTTCGAACTCCCTGAAATCGGGATAGGGGGAAGCCTCGCGGCTCCGCCCCTCCCACACCACCGGACATACGGGTCCGTATCCGGCGGTTCAGCGGATTATGCGGGTCGCCGTGCCGCGACGGAAGCCAAGCCGAGTGAGGCAAAGAAGCCGTTTGGCAGAGCAATGGTGAGCGCGGGGCTGTTCGCGAGCCGCCAAGGGCCACGTGGGCTGCCGGCGGTTTGCGCCGCCAGATCCCGGCCGACGCCGCGGCGTCGCAACTCGGCAAAGCGAGCGGGTCCATACTTCCATTGCTTCCAGGCAACGGCGCGCAACCGTCGCCTGATCCACTGGTCAAGCACGCGCAACACCGACGGGGTTTGACAGAAGCCGAAGTAGCCGTGCCACCCAATCAGGTAGGTCGACAGTTCTTTGGCGATCTGCACGAGGCATCGACCACGCGTGCGTCGCGTGAGCTCCCGAACCTTCGCCTTGAAGCGGGCGAGTGCCTGCGGCGCGATGCGCCGCCGCGGTTCTTGCCCGCCGGTGAAGCTGAAGCCCAGGAACTTGCGAACACTCGGTTTGGCAACCGCGCTCTTCGCTTTGTTGATCTTGAGCTTGAGGCGCTTTTCGAGGAACCTCTCGACGCCAGCCAGCACCCGTTCGCCCGCCCGCTGACTGCGCACGTAGATGTTGCAGTCGTCGGCGTAACGCACGAAGCGGTGGCCGCGCTTCTCCAGTTCCTTGTCCAGCACATCCAGCATCAGGTTCGACAACAGCGGCGAGATGGTTCCCTGAACGCAAAAGATAACTTTGCGGTGGGGGAGCGGTCACGGAGCTATTGGCGGCGCCGGGCGCCTTTCCACCGGGAGGGGTGGGTGGGAGGGGGATGGAGTGGCGGATGACGATCTTGTCGTCGCCAACGAGGACTTCCTTCACGAGAAGGCGCAGCACGCGTTGGCGTTCGATTATATCGAGCGCGCCGACGGACGAGCGGAGGCGCTCGAGGAAGCTAGTCACGGATTCAGCGAGACGCAGACAAACCTCCTGCTCCTGCGATTGGTCTTCGATCGCCTGCAGCGCCGACAAGCAAGCCTGTTCGCGGCTACGCAAATCGGGCATGCGACTGCGCAGCTCTTCAAGTGAGAGAAGGCTCTCTTGATAGGCCGTGAGGAGACGCTCGATGCTTTTCCGGGAGCGCGCAAGATCGCGGCGAAGCGTTTCCTCCCGGCGCTGTGTGGGATCGGAGTTGCGCGCCGCCTTGAGCCGGCGCTCAAGTTCGTCTTCGATGAGCTGTCGGTCTTCAAGTAAACGCGCGATCTCTTTCCATACCACCTCGTCCAGCAAATCCTGGCGCGTCGGGCGACTGTCGCAGACCGGCCCGCCGAGCCGGCGCCAGCCATCCGAGCCCAAGCAGCGGTAGTAATGGATGGTTCGAGCGCTCGACCTGGTCGAGGTGCGATAGAGCCCATAGCCGCATTTGGCGCAGCTCAACAATCCTTGCAGGGCGCTCGGCGTGATCGTGCGTCGCGGGGCATGCTTCTTGTTGGCTTCCAAAAGCTCGTTCGCCAATGCGAAGGTCTCTTCGCTGATGATGGTCGGCACAGGGATTTCGATCCACTCTGTGCGAGGAAGCTCATGATTTGCGCTATTGCGAGGAGCGACGCCGCCGCGCAATCGCAACGGCCGCGTCACACGCATGCGCGGCGCGATCCGCGTCTTGCCAAAGCAGGCCGTTCCTTTATACGCGGGATTGCGCAGCATCGCCCAGACCGTCGAGCGCTCCCAGCGGCCTGTTTCTTTGGCTGTCGGAATCTGGCGCTCATTGAGCAGGCGCGTGATGGCGCCGATGCTGTGGCTTTTTGCGGTGTAAAGCTCGTAGACCCAGCGCACGATACCGGCCTGTCGCTCGTCGATCTCATAATAGGCGGCAGAGTGATCGGTCTTGCGCTTGTAGCGATAGCCAAACGGAGCGCCGGAAAGCACGCTCACTTGGCCTTGAAGGGCGCGATGGCGCTTCCCTCGCCGCGACCGTTCCAGGATTTGCGCGCGTTCATATTCGGCGATCATGCCCTGAAACTGCAGCAGCAGCTCGTCTTCCGGCGTCGCTGCCCGTCTCGAGCGAATGAACAAGACTTCGACGCCGGCGCGCGCGAACTCTTCGATAAGAAGGATTTGATGCGCATAGCGCCGGCTCAGCCGATCGGGAGCGTAGACGAGCACGGCTTGGATCCGCCCTTCTGCGGCGAGGTCGCGCAGTCGTTCAAGTCCGGGGCGCAACAAGCTCGCGCCGCTATAGCCGTCGTCTTCGATCACCCATTCCGCCGGCACGTCGCAGTTCTGCTCGCGCGCGAAAGCGATCAGCGCGCTCGTCTGACTGGCGATCGTGTTCTCCTCCTTCTGTTTGTCCGACGACACTCTGGCGTAAATCGCGGCGGTCTTCATCTTCGCCTCCCGTCACATCGGCGCCAGCGCGCGCGAAGCGCACCTGATCTGGAACGAGAATTTCGTAAACCTGTTCAAGTTTGACGGCGACGAGGCGATCGAACGCAAATTCGAGTCGAACGTCGCGTTTTTTTCGCCGCTCAGCCATCTTCGCGGACAGACGCGAGATAAGCGGCCACCGCTCGGCGCATCACCTCGCTTGCCGAAAGCCTGGAAGCCGTCGCATGCGTCTGGAGTTTTTGGGCAAGATCGGCCGGCATCTTCAGGGAGAGCGTCACTGATGGCTGCGGCGCGGGAAGGAGCCGCTCCCTGCTTTTGGCCACTTCGAGATAGCGATAGGCCTGCCGCAGCGACAAGCCGCTTTCGCGCGACAGCACCAAGGCCGCCTCCGCCATGCCGATTTTCTTCGCGAGCAAGCGTCGCGCCGCCCTCAGCCGCTCGGCTTTCTGCGCTTGCGTCGATCGAATCATATGACATAACGGTATTACCTTTTGCGTCTCAAATCAACAACGGCTCTATCACGCCAGCCGACGATGACGCGTTCAAAGCGGAAGTTATCTTTTGCGTTCAGGGAGCCATCGGACCGCCCTGCGGCGTGCCCTCTTCCGTCGGACTGACCAGCCCTCCTTCCAACACACCCGCATTCAGGAAGGCGCGGATGAGCTTCAGGATGCGCTTGTCAGCAACCCGCTTGGCAACCAGTCCCATCAGGATGTCGTGGTTGACCCGGTCAAAGAACTTCTCCAGGTCGATGTCCACCACGATGCTGTGGCCGGCCGCAATGTACGCCTGCGCCCGTTCCACCGCCCGATGTGCCGAGCGCCCCGGCCGAAAGCCGAAGCTCGTCTCGGCGAACGTCCTATCCCAATCCGCCTGCAGCACCTGCATCACCGCCTGCTGGATCAAGCGGTCGAGCACCGTCGGAATGCCGAGCGGCCGCAGGCCGCCCGACGCCTTCGGTATCTCCACCCGCCGCACCGGCTGTGGCTTGTAGGTGCCGTCAAGCAACTGGGCTCGGATCGCAGGCCAGTGCTCCTTCAGGTGGGCTGACAGCTCGCCGACGGTCATCCCGTCGACGCCCGCCGCGCCCTTGTTGCGCTTTACTTGCGCCAACGCTGCCTTCAGATTCTCACTCTCGACAACGTCTTCCATCGACGGTCCTGCGACCGCCGGGCGTTCGAGACAGACTTCCGCCGCACGCGCTTCAGGCTCTCGGGCGCCGGCGCTTCGGGCTTCACCCTCCGCTCCGGGGCTCAAGTTCAGCTCGACCTGATTCTTCTGCCGCATGGCTCGCACGAGATCGCCGCTCTACTGACCACTTCCACCGTTCAGGCCTTCAGCGGCGCGCTGCCGCCTACTACGCCCTCGGCTGACTTCTGCGCTGCGGTCAGGCCGTCTTGCGACGGTCTCAGTCTCGTTGCCGAGACACAGCGCAGACCTCCCGAGGTAAGACCGACCGCCTTCACCGCACGCCCGCCGAATTTACCACCCCGACCTTTGATGACCTTGGACTTCGCGATCAATTGCTCGCTCGTCCGGCCGGGTAGGCCTCGTTATCCGGTGTTTGTCCATCGGGCCGCGGCTTTGCTCCACGCTTTCTTCAGACCCCACCTCACGATGACGCCCTTGCGCTTCGCTAATCCTTCGCCGCCATCAGGCTGGATAGAGGACTTCCACCTCCAAGCTGTCGCTCATACTCGGCACACAACGAAAAACCCCGGCATGAAAGCCGGGGCCCCGTGATGCCACGGCGTACATCCGGCCGTGACGATCAGGCGACAGATTGCATTTGGTTCTTAAAGAAAATGTGACCTTTTGCGGCCGTCGCTCTTGAATGTCGCGCCAATCAATCGCGATCACACACTGTTCCATCCGCGCGTTCACCCTGTCCGGTATAAGATATCCGTGTCACGAAGGGTATTCGTGAGGTTACGTCGAGCCCGCCACCGACGCCGGCACGGCGTCACGTATGGAATCGTCCAGATGGCGATGCCTTCACCGACTTCGTACACAATATCTGCGGCCGTCTGCACGATTGCCGTCAGCACCACGGCGTTCATCCACTTCACGGGCTGACCGCGCCCTAGCCAACAGGGCAGATCTTGCCGCGGAGCTGCTAGCGTCACACCGAAGGGGCTGGACTGGATCAGGCACCCCGAGTGCTCGCGGTCCTCGTCTTTGAAGCTGGACTGAGAGCGACCTAAGCGTCGAGGCTCGACCGATCATCGCAGACAGGCAGGTTCGTGGCGGTCATTGTGAGGGGCATCGACCAAGCGGCGGCGGATCACAGACACGGCCAACGACTCTCGTGAGCGCGGCGTGTTGCCGAGGCTTGATCGCGGAAGCGGAGATTCGCAATCGCCGGGTCAGAGAGCCAATCACCATTGAGTTCGTTGGGCCGGGCTCTCGGTATAGCGCGACGATCTGGGTGGGAAGACGTATTGCCTCACATATCGATGCTCCCGGGCGCGATCAGTTGCCTCATTTATTTTGCTCCTGGCCTGAGTTGAGGAG
>NZ_JASAUT010000055.1:0-52288 GCF_029952935.1 Bradyrhizobium sp. Mp19
ACCAGCGCGCATTCTCTCGCCCCCGAATCAACACGTAGGCAAGAGAATCACGTGGCGCTATTTAGGTACAGACCCTAACTCCCCGTTTACGCTTTTCTTTAGCTCTTTAAGGTAACGCTTAATGAATTAGCGTCACAGATAGACAATGCAAAAAGCCCGCGCGGTTCGTGGGCAGGATTTGTGTTGTTGATGAGTAATCCCGCAGAAAAGCCTGAAGTTGTAGCGCTTCCGGCAGGACCTCAGGTGACGGTGCCGGTGAACAGCCGGCGCGTCGCCGCGCAGCGGGTGCGCGAGGCGCGGGATCGGTTAACGTCAACCAGTGGAACCCGCCCGGCGTTCGACGCCGAACTGCTCCGTCAATACGCCCAGACCCGGATCTCGGCGTCCTACGTCGTGATGCTGCTCGTGGTGGCAACCGGCGTGCTGTTTGGCCTCTGGATGAAGCCGATCGTGGCCGGCGCCTGGACGGTCGGCATCCTCTGCGTCCATCTCGCCATCATCCGCAGCTGTTCCCGCTTCCTCGCCGAACCGACCTCGGTCGCGGTCACCCGCAAATGGCGGACCCGCTTCGTGCTGCTCGACCTGCTCTACGGCCTGTGCTGGACCGCGATCCTGATCCACCCTGCCGGGCGCGATCTCGCCTCCAACACGCTGATGATGTTCCTGATGCTGCTGGTGATCGCGGTCTCCAGCATGCTCGCCGCGAGCCTGCCGATCGCAGCCCTTGCGGCGACTGTTCCGGTGACGGTCGGGATCGCGCTCGACCTCGTGCTCAACGGCGCGTTCGACAATTACGTGTTGGCGCTGCTCGCGCTTGCCGCCGAAGGTTATTTTGCTCTGCTCGCGCACCGCCTGCATTCGACCACGCTGGCGACGCTGGAGGCCCGCGCCGAAAAGGATGCGCTGATCGGCGAACTGGAGCAGGCCAAGGCGATCTCCGACGAGGCGCGCCACCGTGCCGAATCCGCCAACGTCGCCAAGTCGCGCTTCCTCGCCCAGATGAGCCACGAACTGCGCACGCCGCTCAACGCCATCCTTGGCTTCTCCGAGGTGATGAAGAGCGAGATCTTCGGCGCGCATACCGTTCCCGTGTACAAGGAATATTCCGCCGACATCCATAATTCCGGCGTGCATCTGCTCAATCTCATCAACGAGATCCTCGATCTGTCGCGGATCGAGGCCGGTCGCTACGAGCTGAATGAAGAGGCCGTGGCGCTGGTGCATGTCGTCGCCGACTGCCACCACCTGTTGAAGCTGCGCGCCTCCAGCCGCGGCATCACCATCCACGAGGTGTTCGAGCACGGCATGCCCAGGATCTGGGGCGACGAGCGCGCCATCCGACAGGTCGTGCTCAACCTGCTCTCCAACTCGATCAAGTTCACGCCGCAGGGCGGCGAAATCTGGCTGAAGGTCGGCTGGACCGCGTCGGGCGGGCAATATCTGAGCGTCAAGGACACCGGAAGCGGCATCGCCGAGGACGAGATCCCGGTTGTGCTGGCCTCCTTCGGCCAGGGCTCTAACTCGATCAAGTCGGCGGAACAGGGCGCCGGCCTTGGCCTGCCGATCGCGAAAAGCCTGATCGACATGCATGGCGGCACCTTCACGCTGAAGTCGAAGCTGCGCATCGGCACCGAGGTGATCGTGACCTTGCCGCCGGAACGGGTGATGAGCGCGCTGGCGCCGATGGCGGAAGAAGCGCCGCCGATGCAGCCGCCGGAGCCCGCCGAGCCCACGATGGGCGCCGACCGGAAACGTGTGCGCCGCAAGTCGATCATGAGTGCCGGCACCGGATTGTAGAGCATGTCGCGGAAGATCGTGACGCGGTTATCGCTGGAGCCCTTTCCGTTCCGATGGATTCGGAACGGGGCTCCAGATTTTGGTTCTCACGCGTTTTCTTTACGCGAACCGGTCTTCATTTCGCTCGAAAACGCTTTGGCAATAAACCCAAGACGTTCGCGCCAGAACCATGCTCGCGACAAAAAGCCGAGGCGTGATGCAGCATCCCACGTCAGCCGGCTTGCACCGGCCGCCGAAACCGTTCAACACTTGAACAATGAGCTCAGAGACGCCGTGTATCGCAGTCTGCATGATGGACCCCAGGACGAAGCTCTGCTTCGGCTGTGGCCGCACGCTTCCGGAGATCGCGCGCTGGCACAAGATGGACCGCACGGAGCGGCTGTCGGTGATGGCGACGCTGCCGGCGCGCATGGCCGAGGCTGGGCTCGAGCGCATGGAGCCGCGTCCGAAGCGCGCGTGATCGGCGTTGCGGCGGGGGTTGCGCCGTGACCCGTATCCTCCTCGTCATCGTGCTGCTGATGGCAACCGCCGGCGCCGTCGTCGCCTATGGCGACCCCGAGCAGATCGCCCGCGCCAGGGAAAATCTCACCCAGATCTTCGGCCGCAGCATTACCGCCTCAGCCTCGACCTCCAGCTCCGCCCCCGCGGTGCAGATTGCGCGCGGCCAGGGCGGCGAGTTCGCGTTCCGCGCCAAGATCAACGGCGTCAGCGCCCCGATGGTGATCGACACCGGCGCGACCTCGGTCGTGCTCACCTGGGAAACCGCGAAAGCGATCGGACTGCCGATCGATATGCTCGAATACAATGTCGACCTCGAGACCGCCGGCGGTCACACCAAGGCGGCGCGGCTGACGCTCGACCGGCTCGCGGTCGGCAAGCTGGTCGAGAAATCGGTGCCGGCGCTGGTGGTGCAGCGCGGGCAGATGAAGACCAACCTGCTCGGCATGAGCTTCCTCGACCGGCTCGAGAGCTGGGGCGTCCGCGCCGACACGCTGAGCCTAACCGGCTATCCCGACGTCACCGGCAGTATCAACACCTCAAGCCGCCACCGGCGTCCGCGTACGGCCGTCGACTAGGCTACGCTAGCGCTCACGCAACGAAGGCCAGGAGCGGCTTGATACCGTCTCCTCCGCAAGCACGTGGCTCTCCGGGGCGCAGATCCACAAATCACACCTGATGGCCGCTCGATGTCCGATGCGTGTGCGATGCGGATCAACTTCCGCAGTGAGATGACGCAACGAACCGACCGCATGAGTGATCTGCAGTCGCACTGTCGAAACGAAGATTGTACGGTGCACGAAAACTGGCTCTACTGAGTTTCACTATCTGCTCCGGCATGTCGGCACGCGACGTATCTGATGACGACACGGTCAGAGACTAGAATTTCCGATCCTGCATGCCACGCGGCAAGGAAATTTCCGAGATAAAGAGAAAACAGCATCAAGCTACTGTTTGGCCAGGCGGGGCAACCATGAACGTTCGATCCGGTTTTCTGGACTCCATCGGCAACACGCCGTTGATCAGGCTGCGCGCGGCATCGGAGAGCACGGGCTGCAACATTTACGGCAAGGCCGAATTTCTTAATCCGGGCGGCTCGATCAAGGATCGTGCAGCCCTCGCCATCATCAACGACGCCGAGCAGCGCGGCCGGCTCAAGCCGGGCGGTGTCATCGTGGAAGGCACGGCCGGCAATGTCGGCATCGGCATTGCGCTCGTGGCCAATGCGCGCGGTTATCGATCCGTAATCGTGATGCCCGATACGCAAAGTCAGGAAAAGAAAGACATGCTGCGGCTGTGCGGCGCCGATCTGCGCCTGATGCCCGCCGTGCCATCTTCCCATCCGGACCACTATGCACGCTATTCCGGTCGCCTCGCCGAGGAACTGGGCGCATTCTGGGCAAACCAGTTCGACAACGTCGCCAACCGCGACGGCCACTATCGCACGACCGGCCCCGAGATCTGGCAACAGACGGATGGAAAGATCGATGGCTTCACCTGCGCCGTCGGCAGCGGCGGGACGTTGGGTGGCATCGCGCTCGCCCTCAAGGAGCGAAACCCCGGCGTGAAGATTGCGCTCAGCGACCCGATGGGCGCCGCCCTCTACAACTGGTTCACAAAGGGCGAGCTGACGACAGAGGGTGAGTCGATTACGGAAGGCATCGGCCAGGTCCGTGTGACGAAGAACCTCGAGGGCACGCCGATCGACATGGCATACCAGATCACTGATGAGGAGGCACTACCCGTCCTGTTCGACCTGGTCGCGCATGAGGGGTTGGTTCTGGGTGGCTCGAGCGCGATCAACATCGTGGGAGCGATGCGGCTTGCACGCGACCTCGGTCCAGGCAAGACCATCGTCACCATCCTTGCGGACGGTGGCCAGCGCTACCAGTCCAAACTCTTCAATCCGGATTTCCTCCGCAAGAAGAATCTCCCGCTCCCGCCCTGGATGATCTGAACGGGAGCCAAACCGACGCAATCGCTCCGGAGGCATCAACCCGATGCTACCGGTCGTCGTCGTGGATCGACGACGGGTGCCGGCACAGCGGCGTGACCTGGATCTCCATGAACGGAAACAGCGGCAGGCTGGACAGGATGTCGTGCAATTCCTGCGCGCCAGACACGTCGAAGATGCTGACATTGGCGTAGCGCCCCGCCACCCGCCACAGATGACGCCAGGCCCCCGTGCGCTGCAATTCCATGGCGCGGACCCGTTCCGCCGCCTTCAGCGCGTCGACCTTCTCGACCGGGAGATCGTGCGGAATCCGCACATCCATTTCGACGTGGAACAGCATGATGATGAACTCTCTCAGCAATGGGGTGAAACGGCGTGGAGCCGCCGCAAGATCGCGGCGGCTCCATTGATCGGTCTATCAGATCGTCAGCCTTGTCGTCAGCCTTGCACCAGACCGCGGCTGACGAGGTTGATGTCGTCGGGGTTGACGAGGTCCTTCGCCGTCCAACCGGAGACGTCGTAGTCGCTCATGCAATTGCGGACGAAATCCTGCATGGCGCCGAGGTCGCCGGTGGCACTCGCGGCCATCAGCGTCTCGACGCGCAGGTTCTCGTAATTGCCTGCATAGTTGCGCTCGTAGAGCTCATGCCGGCCGCCGAACTCGGAGCCGACCGCGTCCCAGAGCAGCTTCAGCAGCTTGATCCGGTCGATCGCGGCATAGCCGTTGGAGCCGCGCACGAAGCGGTCGAGATAGGGCCGGATCGCCTCGCTCTCCAGATCGGCCGAACTCGACGGCAGATAGATCAGGCCGCTCGCGACATGACGCTCGATCAATTCCTTGATCCGCGGATAGGCCATCGGCGCGAACACGCGATAGGCCAGCCCGTAGTTCAGGTTCGGCAGATTGTAGCCATCGGTCCCCTGCCAGGCGATCGGCGACTTCACCATCGCATCGGCAATGCCGTGGAACAGATTGCGCCAGGCGATCACCTCGCCCACCGCCGTCTGCACGCCGCGAAAATCCTTCGACCCGGTCGCCTCGACGGCCATCGAGAACAGGCCGGCGATGAAGTCGAGCTTGACGGCAAGCCGTGTCACGCCATGCAGCGTGAACCGCGGGATGAAGCCCGATGCCGGGAAGAACTGGTTGATCTTGTCGACGTCGCCATAGATGAAGACATTCTCCCAGGGCACCAGCACCTTGTCGAACACAAGAATCGAGTCGTTCTCATCGAAGCGGCTGGACAGCGGATAGTCGAACGGCGAGCCGGTCGCGGCCGCGGTGAATTCGTAGGACGAGCGGGCGATCAGCTTGATGCCCTTGGCATCCATCGGCGCCGTAAAGATCAGCGCGAACGACTTGTCCTTGATCGGAATGCCGTAATGCGCGATGAAATTGTAGTGCGTCAGCGCCGAGCCGGTCGCCACCACCTTTGCGCCCGAAACGATCAGGCCGGCGTCGGTCTCCTTCTCGACATGCATGAAGACGTCGCCCACCTCCTCGATGGCGCGGTCGCGATCGATCGGCGGATTGACGATGGCATGATTCCAGAAATCCAGACGTTCCTGGGTCCGGGCATACCACTTTTTCGCATTGCCGGCGTAGTCGCCATAGAAGCTCGAATTCGCCCCCAGCGTGCCGAGGAACGACGCCTTGTAGTCCGGCGAGCGGCCCATCCAGCCGAAAGCAACCTTCTGCAATTCGGCGATCGCATCGCGGCCCTTGACGAGGTCGTCGGCCGTTTTCGAGCCGAGGAAGAACGGATGGGTCAGCTGTCCCGAGCCGGTGTCGGTCAGGACGCCGATCTGATCCTTCTTCTCATGGAAGCGGTCGTACCAGCGCGCCACCATCCGCGCCGAATTGCGGAAGGCGGGATGCTGGGTGACGTTCTTGACGCGCTCGCCGTAGATGTAGATTTCCCGGCCGTCCTGGATGCTGTCCAGGAATTCCGCACCGGTATAGACGCTGGTGGTTGGCGCAGGCACGTCGGCCCGCAGGGCTGCTGCAGTAGTCATGGGTTTCTCCTCCGCTTGTGTCGTTGGACCGGCGGCGTTGTCACGCCGGCCCCAAGACCATCTCGTCACGCTCTTGGACGGCGTGACATCGGAGGAAACGCTACGCGCTCACCCGGAGCGGGCGAAAGGTATCACACCATACCGCGCGGACTGGCCCGGCTCGGGCTATGACTCGATGGCACGGACCGGATGGCAAGGATCGTTCGGCCGGCGCACGCCGCAGCTGACGCAGCCATGCGCAGCACGGCAAGGGAGCGAAACCGGAGCGAGCCATGGCCACGGGTTTAGGCACGGGTTTTGACAGCGCTGCTGTCGCTTTCCATCGCGATGGGGAATTGGCCCTCGACGCCTGCGTCGTGACCATCGGTGCATTTGACGGCGTTCACCGCGGCCATCAGGAACTGCTGCGGCAGACCATCGCGGCAGCGCGGCGCCGCGGCATTCCAGCCGTGGTCTACACCTTCGATCCGCCGCCAAAGGTGTATTTCGGCCAGGCCGAGCCGCTGATTTCGCTTCGCGAAAAGCTCGAGCGCATCGCAACATTCGCGCCTGACCACGTCGTCGTCGCCGATTTCAACCAGATCTACGTCCGGCGCACCGCGCTCGATTTCCTCGCCGAGTTGCATAAGCTGCAACCGCGTGAGGTGATGGTCGGCGAGGATTTCCGCTTCGGGTCCTGCAAGGGCGGCACCGCCCTGCTGCTGCGGCAGCACTTCAACACGCGCATCCTGCCGCCGGTGCGCTGTGGCAATGGCGAGATCGTCTCCAGCAGCCGGATCCGCGCCTTGCGACGATCCGGCCTTGCCGCCGCCGCGGCGACGCTGGAAAACTGGCGGGATATGGTGACCGCACCACCGGCCGACCGATCCGGTTTGGCCCAACTTGAGGTCGCAAGCCGATGACCGCCATCGATCCGCGAGAGTTGCGCAATGCCTGTGGCCAGTTCGGCACCGGCGTCACCATCATCACGACGCATTGCGAGGGCCGCGATCACGGCATGACGGCCAACGCCTTCATGTCGGTCTCGCTCGATCCGCCGCTGGTCGCGATCTCGATCGCGAAAAGCGCGAAGATGCTCGGCAACATCCAGAAGACCGGCCGCTTTGCGGTCAGCATCCTTGCCGAGGGCATGGAGGATTTCGCCTGGCATTTCGCCGGCAAGCCAAGGCTCGACCTCTGCGACGTCTTCGAACGCCGCAACGACCTGCCTGTGATCGCTGACGCGGCGGCATATTTCGTGACCGATCTCGCCGATGAGATCGTCGCCGGAGACCACACGATCTTCCTCGGCCACGTCCGCGAGATGTCGCTGGAGCCCAGCAAGAAGCCGCTGCTGTTCTTCCGCGGCCGCTTCGGCGGCCTTGCCGATCCGCACCCTGCGCCCACGACGCTGGAGAATGCCGCTTACGAATTTGTCTGGTGAGACCAGCGACCGATATTCCCGAAAACGGGGATGCAAGTTTGAGCAAACTGCAAGAAAAGGAGGAAACGACCATGCTGAACGTCAACAAGGACACCATCACCGACCACGTGATCGCCGCGCTCTCGAAGGACATTCCGGATCGCAACCGTCAGATCATGACGAGCCTGATCCGCCACATGCACGACTTCTGCAAGGAGGTCGACCTGACTTTCGCAGAGTGGTTCGCCGCGTGCGAATTCCTGCGCCGCGCCGGCGACATCTCGGACGAGAAGCGCAACGAGTTCATCCTGATCGCCGACATTCTCGGCGTCGAGGTGCTGGTCGACATGCTCGATCACCGGGTCACCGACGGCGAGAGCGAATCCACCGTGCTGGGGCCGTTCTATAGGGAGAATCCGCCGGTGCTGGCCAAGGGCGCCTCCATCATCAAGAAGACGTTCGACAACGCGCAGACCGTCAAAGTCAGCGGGCGCATCAGCGACACGGCAGGGCGGCCGATCGAGGGCGTCACGATCGACGTCTGGGAAGACGCGCCGAACGGCCTCTACGACCTGCAGGATCCGGAACAGCCGGCCTACAATCTTCGCGGACGCTTCACGACCGACGCCAACGGCGAATATGCCTTCGTGGCGCTCCGCCCCGAGCCCTACCCGATCCCCTATGACGGCGCCGGCGGCGAGCTGCTGAAGTATATGGGCCACCATCCCTGGCGTCCGGGCCACATCCACTTCATGCTTTCGAAGGACGGCTATCAATCGCTGATCTCGCAGATCTACGATTCCGAGACCAAGTATCTCGACAACGACTCGGTGTTCGCCGTGAAGCAGAGCCTGATCGGCAAGTTCGCCAAGGCCCCCGCCGGCGCCGACACCGATCTGGTTCTCAGCTTCGACTTCAAGCTCAAGAAAGCCGCCGTCGAACGGCTCGTCGCCGCCGAATAATGCCCGTTACGTCCTGCCAGGCTCCACCAGCCTGGCAGGGCTCATTCTAAACTGACCTGCGAGGACATATGAGTCGTGCCGTGATCGAAATCGCCGAGCCCGTGGAGCGAGTGCAGGCTCACGCAAAGGACACTGCGATCCGCAGTATCCGCGCGACCATCGTGGAGGCGCCGACCCGCCGCCGGCACAAGCTCTCGAACACGGAAGTCACGCATCAGGGTTACGTGCTGGTGCGCGTCCTGCTCGATAACGGCGTGACGGGTATCGGCGAAGCCTCGACGCTCGGCGGGCCGCGCTGGGCCGAGGAGAGCGTGGAATCGATCAAGGCCGCGGTCACGAATTATCTGGCGCCGGCGCTGCTCGGACAGCCTGCCCTCGCCTTCGAAGCCAATGCCTTGCGCATGAGCAAGGCCGCCACCCGCAATTTCGCCGCCAAGGGCGCGATCGAGTCCGCCCTGCTCGACGCCGCCGGCAAGACGCTGGGCCTGCCCGCCAGCGCGCTGCTCGGCGGCGCCGTGCGCGAACGCATGGAGGTGATCTGGGCGCTGGCCTCGGGCGACAGCGGCCAGGAGGTGGAAGAAGCGAAAGAGAAGCTGCGGCGCCGCGAACACCGCCAGTTCAAGATCAAGTTCGGCTTCAACCGGCCGCAGGCCGATCTGAAGCGGTTGCAAGCATTGCGCGACGGCCTCGGCGACGAGGTGCGCCTGATCGTCGATGTCAACCAGGGCTGGACCGAGGCCGAATGCATCCGTTTCATGCCCGCGCTGGAGGAGCTGGATGTTGCCCTGATCGAACAACCGGTGTCGGCGTTGCAACTGGAAGCAATGGCGCGTGTCGCGGCCCGCACCTCGATTCCGTTGCTGGTGGACGAAGCGGCTTTCACCAAGGAGGACATCGCGCGCGCAGGCGCGATGGGCTGCGGCAGCGTCTACTCGCTGAAGCTCGTGAAGAGCGGCGGCCTGTTCGAGATGAAGCGCGCCGCTGCGGTCGCGGCCGCGCACGGGCTCGAGCTCTATGGCGGCTGCCTGTTGGAGAGCAGCATCGGCGCAGCGGCGCATCTCGCCGCCTTCGCCACCCTGCCCAGGCTCGAATGGGGCACCGAACATTTCGGTCCGCGAATCCTCGTGGAGGATCTGGTCGTCAACCCGATCAGATTCGACGAGTTCGAGATCTGTGTCCCTGATGGCCCCGGTCTCGGCGTAGAGGTCGACGAGGACAAGATCCGCACCTTTGCCCGGAAGGACTAGCCGGATGGCGTCGTTCCCGCGGGCAATTGACAATCCAGGGACCCACGCCCAGTCTTCGTGCTGGAACCATCTCGATCGTGCGCTGATGACCACGCGATATCGAACCCGGCAGGATTTTTCCGCGGCTTCCTTGGAAGCGCGCGAACAAGCGTTCGGCTAGCCGTGACCGATCGCGACGATGTCATGGATCTCAGGCGGCTGGTCTATTTCGTCGCCGTCGCCGAGGAATTGCATTTCGGCCGTGCCGCGTCGCGGCTTGCGATCGCGCAGCCGCCGCTCAGCCGGCAAATCGCGCAACTCGAGAGCGATCTCGGCGTCACGCTGATCGACCGGAGCCGCAGCCAGATCCGGCTGACCCAGGCCGGCAGCGTTCTGCTGGAGCGGGCGCGCGACGTCCTGGAGCGGCTCGACCGGACACACCGCGAGATCAAGCGGATCGGCGAAGGCTTTTCCGGTCACCTGCGCGTCGCCTTCGTCGGATCGGCGACCTATGGCGTGCTGCCGAGCGTGATCCAGGCGTTTCGTTCGGCCTATCCTGACGTCGAGCTCGCGCTGTCGGCGATGAACAACGCCGAGCAGAAGCGCGCGGTGATCCAGCGCGAGATCGATATCGCCATCGCCCGACCCTCGCTCGACGACGAGGAGCTGAAGTCGGAGCCGTTGCTGCAGGAGCCGCTGATCCTCGCGCTCTCAGACACTTCGCCCTTGCTCGATCAAAAGGTCCCGCGGCTGGCGGCGCTGAAGGCCGAGACGTTCGTCCTCTACCCACGCAAGCCGCGCCCGAGCTTCGCCGACCACATCCTCAATATCTGCCTCGAGGAAGGTTTCATTCCGAAATCGCAGGTGCTGGCGCAGGACTACCAGACCGCAATCAGCCTGGTGTCGGTCGGCGTCGGCATCGCGCTGGTGCCGAAATCGGTCTCGGAGGCGGAGCGGCCCGGCGTCGCCTACCGCGCCTATGAGGGACACAATCCGGGCACTGCGCTGTCGCTGAACTACCGGCGCGACAACCGGATGCCGCATCTGTTCAATTTCCTGAAGGTCGCACAAGACGTCACGCGGCGTCAGCGCAAGCATTAGAGCGTTTTCGAGCGAAGTGGATACCGGTTCGCGTGAAGAAAACGCGTCAAGACAAGGAATCTAGAGCCCTCAGGCCGCGACCGCCGCCGGCGCGCGATCGTCAACGCGTGCGATCGCCTCGCGCAGCACGTCGATGTCAGCCCCCGGCCGAACGCCGTTCTCCGCGAGATACCTGCGGAACGCACGCGCACCGGGGACGCCATGGAAAGCGCCGACGAAATGGCGCGTGATCGAATGCAGCCGGGTGCCCTCGGCCAGTTGCCGCTCGATATAGGGCAGCATCGCCGCGAACACGTCCTTCATCGTGGCGTGCGGCGGCGTCTCGCCGAACAGCTCGGAATCGACGGTGAGCAGCCGCCATGGCTCCTGATAGGCCGCCCGCCCCAGCATCACGCCATCGACATGCGCCAGATGCCGCTTTGCCTCGGCGAGGCTGGTGATGCCGCCGTTGATGATGATGGGCACCTGCGGCAACGCCGCCTTGAGGCGATAGACCCGATCGTAGTCGAGCGGCGGGATGTCGCGGTTCTCCTTCGGAGACAATCCGTTGAGCCAGGCCTTGCGCGCGTGCACGACAAGCGCATCCGCGCCCGCGGCAATCACGCCGCGGGCCAGCGTGTCGAGCGCGACTTCCGGATCCTGGTCGTCGATGCCGATCCGACATTTCACCGTCACGGGAATTCGCACCGCACGCTTCATCGCCGCAACGCCTTCGGCGACCAGCGCGGGTTCGGCCATCAGGCAAGCGCCGAAGCGGCCATCCTTCACCCGATCGGAGGGACAGCCGACATTGAGATTAACCTCGTCGTAGCCGAACTGCTCGCCGATCTCTGCGGCGGTCGCCAGATCGCGCGGATCGGAACCGCCGAGCTGCAGCGCCACCGGATGCTCGCTGGCGTCGAAGCCGAGCAGCCGCGCCCGATCGCCATGGATGATGGCGCCGGTCGTCAGCATCTCCGTATAAAGCCGCGCCCGCCGCGACATCAGCCGATGGAAGACCCGGCAATGCCGATCGGTCCAGTCCATCATGGGCGCGGTACAAAACCGATAATCTTGATTATTCAAGAAGTTATCCTACACTCTCAAAGGACTAGAAGAGGAACATACCCCCTCTGTGTGCACTCCAAACTAGCCAAATTTGCGCTGGTTTGTACCGCATTTGACCTCGCGGTGCACACGTAGAGCACACGAAATACGGACGGAGTGCACACGCAAATGCCGACTTATACGAAGCTGGGGTCTGGAAGCTGGCGGGTCCAGGTCAGGAGAAAACGCCAGTACATCGCAAATACGTTCATTAGGCGACGCGACGCTGAAGAGTGGGCAATCGAAGCCGAGCGTTCCATCGATCGGGGAACCGCGGTCCGACGTTCCAAGTTTGGCGAGCAACCGCGCATCTTTTCCGACTTGATCGCATTGCACCTCGACGATCTTGCCCAGGTTGGCAAGCCGGTTCGACGATCGAAGTCGATGGTGCTTAAGGCGCTCAAAACTTCTCTTGGACGCGTTAACCTGAGAGACCTAAGCCGTGAGAGATTGATCGAATTTGGACGGAAGCGAGCCTCGCAAGGCGCTGGACCAGCCACTCTTGCGATCGACTTCTCGTTTATTCGAGCGATCCTCCTCCACGCTGCGGCGGTCCATGGCATCGACGTCTCCGTTGAGAACGTTCAGCTGGCCAAAGCTGCGCTCAAACACCTCAATCTCGTGGGAAAATCGAACGAGCGTGATCGTCGCCCTACGCAGGACGAATTGGATCGATTGATCGGGTATGCGGAGTCTAACCCTCAACAATTTCTACCGCTCGGTCGAATTATTCGCTTCGCAATAGCGACTGCAATGCGCCAAGCCGAGATTAGCCGGATAGAGTGGTCTGACGTCGATCTAACGAAGCGAACAGTCACTATTCGGGACCGCAAGGATCCGCGACGAAAGGACGGAAACCATCAGAAAGTCCCGTTACTCAATTCGACGGGGTATGACGCATGGCAACTCGTTCTTGAGCAACGGATCGTCACGCGCGGCGTTGGGCGAGTATTTCCTCACCATTCAAAATCGGTTGGTGCCGCCTTCCACAGGTCGTGCAAGGCAATCGATATCGATGATCTGTGCTTTCACGACCTCCGCCATGAAGGGACGAGCCGACTGTTTGAAGCCGGATTTTCAATCCAGCAAGTCGCTATGGTGACCGGCCACAAGGACTGGCGCATGCTCCGGCGTTATACGAATCTCAAACCTGAAGACCTGCATAAAATGCAAAAGGCTGCGCAGCCCTCAATAGATCAATTCATGGCTACGCTGGTTGCGAGCTAGGATGTGTGCTCGCCTCTGAAGGCGGACATCAATCCGACTGGCTGGTATGTCCGCTATAGGCGCCAAGCAATGCAATGCGGATATCTCCTTGCCGATGAAACCGACCCGCGCAAACGACTCCTGATGGGTCGCCACGATTCAGGTCCTCGCCACAACTGGCGCAGTCGTGGCGCTGACTACGCGCCAGCGTGAGGCCGACAGACTGCGGGCCTTAGCGAACCACGGACCGAGCGTTTGAGCCACGCTTCGGCGAAAATATCCACGCCTAGCACGGCGATCAAAATTGCCTTCCAACTCTCTCGTCCAAGTAGATCCTGAGGTCACCACACCCGCGTCAACGGCACCCGCCTAAGGATCGATCAGGACACCCGGGTTGAGCATGCCGTGGGGATCCAGTTCGCGCTTGGCGGCCCGCAACGCGGCGGCAAAAAGCTGTGGCCGCTGCCGGTCGTACCAGGGTCGGTGATCGCGGCCGACGGCATGGTGATGCGTGATGGTGCCGCCTGCCGCGATTAGCACGTCGCTCGCCGCGTCTTTGATGGCCTTCCACTGCGCGAGCAGCGCACCGTGCCGACCGCGTGCGTGGAAGGAGAAGTAGGACGCTGGCCCGTCCGGGTAGACGTGGGTGAAGCGACAGGTAACTTCACCCTTCACTCCGGTCGCTTGCAGAATCGCCTGTTCTGTTCCCGCCTTGACCTGATCGTGAAAGCTTTCGAACCGATCCCAGGTGATGGCGGTCTCGAACGTATCGTTGATGATAGCAACGGGCGCCAAGAATTCGCGCGCATAGGGCATGCGAATGAACGCGTTGCGCCAGATGCCTGCCGCGCCTTCGAGATGCGCGTCGCCGGCCTCTGCGGGCTCCGGTGTCCCGCGGTGGTCGGCGCAGCATTCGAGCGCACGCTTGAACCAGGCGTCCAGGGAATGATCGCCCGATTCGAATGCAAGCACCATGATGGCGGAGCTGCCGTCGGACGCACCGGTGTTGAACGCCTCCTGCGGATCCAGGATGCGGCAATTGGAGGGATAGAGGCCGGCTTGTGCCACCGCACGCACCGAGCGCGCGGCATCGAAGAAAGTGGGAAAGCGAACCGATGTGCCGGCGCGGAATTTTGGACGCGGCTGCAATCGCATCCATGCGCGCGAGATCACGCCTAAGATTCCTTCCGAGCCAATGAACATGCGGTCGGGGCTCGGCCCCGCGCCCGAGCCGGGAAGCCGGCGCGTCTCCACGACGCCAACCGGCGTCACGACACGCAGGCTTTCAACGAAATCGTCGATATGGGTGTAGAGACTGGCGAAGTGGCCGCCCGATCGTGTCGCGATCCAACCGCCCAAGGTCGAATACTCAAAGCTCTGCGGAAAATGCCGCAGCGTGACGCCGTGCGGCTTGAGCTGGTTTTCCAGCGATGGCCCATAGGTGCCGGCGTCGATCAATGCGGCGCGCGAGACCGGATCGACTTCGACGACCTTGGAGAGATTGCGCAGGTCTAACGTGACGGCCGCCTTGTGCTTGATGCCATCGGCCAGCGGCTCGACGCCACCGCACACGCTGGATCCGCCCCCGAACGGCGTCAGCGAAGCACCGACGGACCCCGCCCAGTCCATGACAGCCGATATCTCCGTCTCGTTGCGTGGATAGGCCACGATATCGGGCGCGCAACCGTAATCGCCGAGCATGGCCCTGACGTAATCTGGATAGGACTTGCCGTAAGTGTGCGCGGCGCGGTCGTAGCGTTCGGTCGTGCAGAACGGCGTGAGCGAAGCTGGCAGCACCACGCGCGGCTCCCGCAAGGATAGCTCTTCAAGGCCGGGAACAGTTACCGTGTCGAATTCGCGGGCGCCAAACTTGGCATGGTAGCGGCCGAGGACAAACGCCCGCTCTTCCGCGCTCATGCCTTCGCCTTCCCGTCCCCAGCCGTAATGTTTCAGCCTTGCGCCGGTCATGAGCGTTCCCCGCGTTTCGTTGCTGAGAGCTTCTTGAATCGAAGAACAAGATACTCTGAACGACCGCGCTGCAGAGTGAGCTCGTTTGATCGAAACAATACGCTTTCGAGAAGGAGTATGAAAGACGGCGGCGGCGGGACAGTTCCTTCAGCAAACGGCGCCGCAGCGGCCACCGCACCCGACTCAGTCTTACCCGCATGGGGTGCGACCACATGTCAGTCCGCCTTCCGCGCGGGTGGACGTCGTGCGACACCTTGAGAGAGCTTGGCATGCTGAATTGCGATAGACTGCACAGACCAATGGAATACCCCGTCTGGTTCGGGAGATACGTATTTGGTCTCCGAAAGCGACCTCGATCTCGTTAGCGGATTGGGATGCGGCCAACGCAGCCGCGATGATGCAATCGGATACATTGTCCGTCAGCACCGCCGCGCACGATCCTCCCGCGACAACCGACGCGCGGAAGACTTACGCATCAGATTCTATTTTCACCAAAATTTCCCCGGCAATGATTTCAGGGTCTCCAAGATTAAGGTCATGCAGGCTTGCTTGAACGAAATCCAGAACTTTATCGTTCGCGGCATTGGCGCTTTCGCGGTCCTCGAATATCATCACAGCTACACCGACGCCATCGCCCCCATCCAATACGTAATAGGATCTGAATCCGTGCGATTCCCTTAGGATCTGACCGATGCCACTTTTGGCGCGGCGAGCAGCGTCAGCAACCGAGCGAACGTTGGTGTACTTTCGAATGAACATGTACATCAGCCACCCATCTATCTCAGTCCTAACCCGCGCATCAAAGCATATTGAGCCGGCGTTGTACTAGGACCGACTTCCGCGTCGGGTCACTCGCGTCGATTTGGTATGCCCGCAACCACGTCCGATCTCCCGCGAACAGCCGTAGTCAAAGTGAGGGGCGCGGTTCGACACCAAGACCAACAGGCGACGTGGGTCCCCTTGCGCCGGAGTGTCACGGACTTATGTGAGGACCGGTGAGCACTCGCTCATTGCGACTGCCAACCCAGCAATAATCAAAAAGCCAAGGAGGATCGCATGAAATTCCGTCCGCTTCACGACCGCGTCGTGGTCAAGCGCATCGACGCCGAAGAGAAGACCGCTGGCGGCGTCATCATTCCGGATACTGCCAAGGAAAAGCCCTCCCAGGGGGAAGTGATCGCCGTCGGTCCCGGTGGTCGCGACGAAGCTGGCAAGCTGATCCCGATTGACCTCAAGGTAGGCGACCGGGTCCTGTTCAGCAAGTGGTCCGGCACCGAGGTCAAGATCGACGGCCAGGAGCTTCTGATCATGAAGGAGAGCGACGTCATGGGCGTTCTCACCAACGTGGCCGGCTCCAGGAAGGCGGCCTAACGCTGACCGCCGCAAACGCTCACCTCTGAGGAGCGCCTGCCGATGCTGCCTCGCAGGTGAGAGACGAATTTCAATTCAGGGAGGACAAACATGTCAGCTAAAGAGGTCAAACTAGGTGTCGATGCCCGCGATCGCATGCTACGCGGCGTGGACATCCTTGCCAATGCGGTGAAGGTCACCCTCGGCCCGAAGGGCCGCAACGTCGTCCTCGAGAAGTCGTTCGGCGCGCCCCGCATCACCAAGGACGGCGTTGCCGTCGCTAAGGAGATCGAGCTTGAGGACAAGTTCGAGAACATGGGCGCCCAGATGGTGCGCGAAGTGGCGTCGAAGGCGGCGGATGCTGCCGGCGACGGCACCACCACCGCGACCGTGCTGGCTGCCGCGATCGTCCGTGAAGGCGCTAAATCGGTCGCCGCCGGCATGAACCCGATGGATCTGAAGCGCGGTATCGACCTCGCGGTCGAAGCCGTCGTTGCGGACCTCCAGAAGAACTCGAAGAAGGTCACTTCGAACGAGGAGATCGCCCAGGTCGGCACCATTTCGGCCAACGGCGATGCCGAGATCGGCAAGTTCCTCGCCGACGCCATGAAGAAGGTCGGCAACGAGGGCGTGATCACGGTCGAGGAAGCCAAGTCGCTCGAGACCGAGCTCGACGTCGTCGAGGGCATGCAGTTCGACCGCGGTTACATCTCGCCCTACTTCGTCACCAACGCCGACAAGATGCGCGCTGAGATGGACGACGCCTACATCTTGATATACGAGAAGAAGCTCTCCTCGCTGAACGAGCTGCTGCCGCTGCTCGAGGCCGTGGTGCAGACCGGCAAGCCGCTGGTCATCGTCGCCGAAGACGTCGAAGGTGAAGCCCTCGCCACCCTCGTCGTCAACCGCCTGCGTGGCGGCCTGAAGGTCGCGGCCGTCAAGGCTCCGGGCTTCGGCGATCGCCGCAAGGCCATGCTGCAGGACATCGCGATCCTGACCGGCGGCCAGGCCATCTCGGAAGACCTCGGTATCAAGCTCGAGAACGTCACGCTGCAGATGCTCGGTCGCGCCAAGAAGGTGATGATCGACAAGGAGAACACCACGATCGTCAACGGCGCCGGCAAGAAGGCCGACATCGACGCTCGCGTTGCCCAGATCAAGGCGCAGATCGAGGAGACCACCTCGGACTACGACCGTGAGAAGCTGCAGGAGCGTCTCGCCAAGCTCGCAGGCGGCGTCGCGGTGATCCGCGTCGGCGGCGCGACCGAGGTCGAGGTGAAGGAGCGCAAGGATCGCGTTGATGACGCGATGCACGCGACCCGCGCGGCTGTCGAGGAAGGCATCCTGCCGGGCGGCGGCGTCGCCCTGCTCCGGGCCTCCGAACATCTCAAGGGCATCCGCACCAAGAACGACGACCAGAAGACCGGCGTCGAGATCGTGCGCAAGGCGCTGTCGGCTCCGGCTCGCCAGATCGCGATCAACGCGGGCGAGGATGGTTCCGTCATCGTCGGCAAGATCCTGGAGAAGGATCAGTACGCGTTCGGCTTCGACAGTCAGACCGGTGAGTACGTCAATCTCGTCAGCAAGGGCATCATCGACCCGACCAAGGTCGTCCGTACCGCGATCCAGAACGCTGCCTCGGTTGCCGCGCTCCTGATCACCACGGAAGCGATGGTCGCCGAACTGCCGAAGAAGAACGCCGGCGGTCCCGCGATGCCCCCAGGCGGCGGGATGGGTGGCATGGACTTCTGAGCCCAACCGTTCAGCGCTCAAGAGAAAAAAAGGCCCGGCATCGCTGCCGGGCCTTTCCGCGTTAGCTACGGGTCCGACTCGACTACAACAGCTGCGCGGAGGTGACCCATCAGCAGGGGTTGAATCAAGCGGAGACGCGGGCTCCGGCGGAGCCTCAGCTCTGACTACTCTCGCAAGGACGACCTAAACCCTCAGGCCGAGTCGTTCGCCGGTTCACGCAAGCCCTGCAAGCAGTCCAGTCGGCTCGATTTTTTACGTTTGTCATCCTTTTGCCTCGATTTGTAATCCGCGTCACTATCGAGAAATGCCTCCAACATGAACGGGATCAGTTCGGCAACCTCCTCCTTGCTGCCGTAAGTCTCCGCATAAAAATCAGCATACTCCCGCAGCCGCTTCGCTAAGCTCGGCGCCAATACAAGATTCATCCTCACGGGTGTTCGATCAGGCAGTTTCGCAAGCTTCATATTTCACCTGCCCTTCGCGACCGTCTGAACGTCCTCGTACGGCTTCAGCACCAGATCCTTAGAAACAATCACCCGTAGCGGCCATCCCGGTCGGACCGTGATTGTCGGCTGCACGTCGAGCTGGCGCTCCACCAGGCGCTGGCCCGCACGATTGGTTGTCTGCTGCGTGCTTTCCCGCAACGCCTTCACGAGATCGCTCTCGTCATTTCCGATCGAGAGCTGTGTACCCACCCCGATCAGCGTCGCCAAAGCCACGCCCTTGAGCAGTTGCCAGGTATGGAAATCCACCTCATCCTCGAGCCCGGCATAGCCGGCAACATCCGTGGCCGGAAGGTTCTCGATCACGATCGAATTTCCGTTCGGCAAGATCAGTCGCGTCCAGACGACCAGTGCCCGCTTCTGGCCAAAGGCGACGACGCTGTCGTACTTGCCCACGAGCCGCGTCCCTTGTGGGATCAGCAGATGCTCGCCCGTTACCGTGTCATAGACGTTCTCCGTGACCTGAGCGATCGTCGCTCCCGGCAGGTCCGAATTCAGCCCCGTCACCAGGCTCGCTGGAATAATCGACCCAGCCATCACGGCATAGCTGGAGGGCGCGGCGACGACCGCGTGCGGATTGGTGGTCTCGGTGTCGGCCTTCGCTCCCACAAAGGCGAGCTTTCGTGCCTGCGACGAGGGTACGATCTCGTCCGATCGATCGACCATTGCCCGCGCGGTTTTCGCAAGTTCCGCTGCGGACGGCCCGGAATCGGCCGCCGGCGGCCGAAACGGGGACGGCTGGCTGGCTGCCACGTCCGTGACACCGGCCTGCTTTCGCTTGTCCTGCTTTTCCGACAGTCGGAAGAACAAGCCCGATTCCCTCGCCTGCTGCGCGATGCGCACCTGCCGGATGCGCTCCGCCCTTTCTGCGTCCTCTTCCGGGTTGCTGCGGAAGGCTGGATCCAATGATGGCGCGATGCCGACTTTCTTTTCGTTCTCGGCAAAAGCTCGTCCAATATCGCCCGGGGATGGCGGTCCAAGCCGTGGCGTTGACGGCGGAAGTTCCTCGTAGGACCTCGGCAGCTTGTTCAGGCCGTCCGCCGTTTGCTTCCGGTCGGTGTTGAAGAGCTCTGCGCGGTCGGCGTGCTTCAAAGGCCGCAGCGGCTGGAGCGCAACTATCGTCGCTCCGGCGATGAACAGTGCAGTGATAGCGCAGCCGATCATGAGCGCGCGCCTGTTCAACCGCCGGATGGACCGCGGCCGTGCCCGCAGCTCCAGAGGCTCCGGCGGCTCCCGATCCACCCCACTCGTCATGAGGCGCTCCCACTGCTGACGGCCTGCGACACCGGCCGCGCATCGATGCGGATGATCCGGACGATGCGCTGGGGATCCTCGCCGAGACGGAGCTCGGCGGCGCCAAACATGCGGTCGACGATGTAGTAGGAGCCCCTGACGCGATAGTTGACCAGATTCGGACGGCCATCGGCGCCCGCGACGAACAGGGGCGGCGCCTCGCCCTGCGACAGGCCGGATGGCATCTGGATATAGACCTTGCGGCCGTCATCGAACGCACGCACTGGTCGCCATGGTGGGTCATCGCCTTCGATACGGTAGCGGAAGTTCAGGCTATCGAGCCGCACGCCGCGATCGGCGACCCGCTCCTCGTTTGCCTGGGCGATCGCATTCTGCTTGTGAAGTGCAACCAGCGTATCCGTCGGGTACGTCCAGGAGATCGAAGCCATGTAGGTCTGCTTGGTTGAGACCAACTCGAGGTGGTAGGCGCGCCGGTCGGTCAGGACCACCAGATTGGTCTGGATGTCCGGCAGCGTCGGTTTGACGAGGATATGGACACGCCGGTTGCTACCCTGACCGCTCGAGGTATCGCCGACCACCCAGCGAACCGTGTCGCCTGTCGAGACATCGATCAATTCCTCGCCGGCCTGAAGCGCGATGGTTGAGACCTTCTCGGGGCTCGCATAGAGCCGATAGAGGGCTCCTTCGGTCCATGGATAGACCTGGATCGCATTGATGTAGCCCGCCCGGGTCGGCTCCATCCGCGCGGCCTTGTTCGCCTTGGCGATCGCCTGCTCCGGTGGCAGCTGTTCTTCCTTGCCGCCCTTCTTTGGATAAGGCTTGAGTTGGCCAGGCAGAGGCAAGACCTTGGGCCTTTCAACAATCTCGACGGGCTTCGGCGGATCCGCCTCGGGGAGAGCCTGCTCGAATGTCATCTCGTCATAGGGCGCTTCGAGGTTGAGCTTTGTGGCGCATCCTCCGAGCACGAGCGACAGGGTCAGGATGCTGGCCGACGCAAGCTTGGCGGGGGCGGTAGAATTCATTTCGCATCTCCGATGAGGTCGCGCGACCAGTTGAGGGAATGGACGTAGAGGCCGAGCGGGTTCTTTCGCAGCGTCTCGGCGTCCACCGGCGGCTTGAGAACCGTGGTTACGAGACCCGTGAACCGCTCGGTCTTGGCAATCGAGCCGTTCTCGAAAGAATTCTCCTTCCAGCGGATTTCGAAGCTGTCGTGGGACGCACGCACCACCGAGGTCACCTCCGCGGTGACCGTCCTGGACCCGATTTTCGCGAACGGATCGGTTTCGCGCGCGTAGTCGTTCAGAACTTGCGCGCCCCGATCGGTGACGAAGTCGTAGGCCCGTAGCCAGTTGCTGCGGACGATCACGGGATCGATCGACAACGAACGCACGTTTTCGATGAACCGCGCCAGGAAGTGCGCGATCTGCGCATCCGACGGCTGATACGCCTCCAGCGCAGGTCCAACTGCGCGGACCTCACCCAACCGGTCGACCTCGACCACATAGGGGACGATCCCTGAACGGCCGATCACGGCAAGCAGGGTCAAGCCGAGAACAACGCTCACTGCAGTGACACCCAGCGCAGCGAGCCGCCAATTACTCGCCTGAACTCGCGCGGACCCCAGCCGCTCGTCCCAGACCTGTCCCGCTTTCTGGTAAGGCGTCACGGGCTCGGGCGTTTCTCCGTACCGAACCGAAACGCGTTGAAATGGATGACCGGCCATATCTCAGTCCTCCCCAAGCTTGGGACCCGAGGAATGACCGCCCTTGTCCCCTTCCTTCAGGGTATGGGCAGTAATCTGTGCGGCTTCCCTGGCGTGTCGGGCGGGGGTCGCAGTTGCGCGCGAAGGGCTGGCGGCCGCGGCTCCGCCCGCTCGTCCAACGCCTCCGCCTGCCGGCTGCTCGGCCGCGGCCGCGCGGGCCGCACCGTCGCCAATCGACGATGCTGCACTCAGCGACGCCGCGGAACGGACCGCCGTCATCGATCCGCCGGCGGCCATGCGAAGGCCGCCCATGGCGACCGCTCCGCCTCCGATTGCGACAGCAGCAGCACCGGCCACCGTACCCGCCGCCGACCCGGCCCCCAGTTGAGGTGCACCGGACACGAGACCCGCAGCAATGCCCGGACCGAAGATTCCAAGCCCAAACAGAGCGAGCGCCGCAAGTAGCAAGCTCATGGCCGACGCAATATCGACCGGCCGTGTCAAAGTGCTCGCGAGTTGACCGAAGATAGTCGAGCCGATGCCGACGATAATCGCCAGCACCATCACCTTGACGCCTGAGGCAACGACATTGCCGAGCGTCTTTTCGGCAAGAAAGGCCGTCTTGCCCCAGAGCGCGAACGGCACCAGGATGAAGCTCGCGAGTGTCGTGAGCTTGAACTCGATCAGGGTCACGAACAGCTGGATCGACAGCACGAAGAACGCGAGTACGATCACGATCCAGCAGAACAAGAGGATCACGATCGTCGGCAGGTTCGTCAGCACATCGAAGCCCGAGAACTGGCTCGCCTCCTCGAGAAGCGGATGCGCCGCAGTGAACCCAGCGGCGGCAACAAAACCCGGCCGGGCCAGATCAGCCGGGCTCAATGTGCCGCCGGACGCCTTCAGGCCGATGCCAGAAAACGAGTTGAAGATGATGTCGGCAAGGCTCTTGAAGTTGCCGATGATGAAGGCGAATGCACCGACGTAGAGGATCTTCTTGGCAAGCGTCACCAGGATCTGGTCGTCGGACCGCACGCTCCAGGCAAGCCCGGCAAGCGTGAGGTCGATGACGACGAGTGTCGAACTCAGGAACGAGACTTCGCCTGACAGAAGACCAAAGCCAGAATCGATGTAGCGCGAAAACGTCTCGGTGAAGCGATCGATGACGGAGAGATCAGCCATGGCCCCCTCCTATCTGCCGCCGGCGTAGGCATGGCCATCGCCGATGAAGCGGATAAAGCGCTCCTGGGCGGCCGCCGCCGACGCGCGCTCCTCAGCCGCCCTCAACGTGTCGGCGCGGGCTTGAGTTGCCAGCAGCGCCTGCGTCTGCAATGCCTGCTTGATCTGCAAAGCCAGCAGCTCGTTGCCGGACTGCTGGGCCTGCAAGGAGCCGGCCGCGGCTGACGAACTCGCCATAAGTGTGCGAAGCGTCTGGCCGTCCTGATCCAGGTTGCTGACGATGGCCGACTGGATTGTGAGCGCCTGCTTGAGCCCCTCATAGCTGTTATTCCAGCGTGCGGTTGCATCCTGGACCATCCTGTCCGAGGAGGTGGCGGCGCCATACTGCTGAGGATAGAGCTGCGCAAAATCCTGCTGGGTCTTTTGAACGTCGAACGAGATGCCTTTTGCCTGTGCAATGAGGCTGTTCATCTGACCTATGGTCGAAGTGAGCTGGCCGACGACACTGGTCGGGAGGCTTGCCAGATGCTTTGCCTGATTGAGAAGCGACTGAGCCTGATTTTCGAGGCTTCTGACCTGGTTATTGATCTGCTCGAGCGCGCGAGCGGCAGTCAGAAGATTCTGGCTGTAGTTCGAGGGGTCGAACACGATGTCGAACGCCCCGACCCGCCGCGATCCATTCACAGCGACGACGACAGATAGCGCTACCGTGACGATAATTCTTGTAGTTGTACGCGCGCCCAAGAGGCCGACACATTCGAGCATGGAAGACTCCGGAGATTGAGATCGGGTCAGGCCTTGTGGGCCTGTTCAAAGGTGCTGATCAGGTTGGCCGCCCAGTGCAGATCGCGTTCAGCGAAATAGCGTTCGGCAAAATGGTGGGGCCCCGAACGGGCCAGGACATCGTCAATGATGCGCTGATCGTCCGGCGAGGATGCCCCGACGAGCGCAAGCGCCACCGGTCCAAGGCCAAGTTCGAACAGGCGGTTGCCGGCACGAGACTGCAGATAGTAGTCGCGCTTGGGAAAGGCTTCGGCGATCAGACGCACTTGCGTGTCGTTCAGGCCGAAGCGCCGATAGGTCTCGGTCTGGGTCGGCTCAAGGGCCCGGGGATTGGGCAGGAATATGCGGCTCGGACAAGACTCGATGATCGCGGGCGCGATTTCGCTGTCCGCAATATCGGCAAGCGACTGCGTGGCAAAGACCACCGCCACGTTCCTCTTGCGTAACGTCTTCAGCCATTCGCGAATCCGGCTCGAAAACAGCGGGTCGTCGAGGAACACCCAGGCCTCGTCGAGCACCAGCAGGGTCGGCCGCCCATCGAAACGCGACTCCAGAGTGTGGAACAGATAGGTGAGCACGGGGGCGACAAGCCCCGGCAGCGCCATCAACTCCTCCATCTCGAAGGTTAGGACGTCGGCGCTCGAAAGCCGGTCGGCGTCCGCATCGAGGAAGCGGCCGTAAGGTCCCTCCAGCGTGTAGGGTTGGAGCGCCTGACGCAGGGCGTCTCGGGTGAGCAAGGCCACGAGCCCGGTCATCGTGCGCTGGGACACCGGCGCCGTACCCAGGCTCTTGAGTGCCGACCAGATGGTTTCCTTGACCTCCGGCGTCACGCTCACCCGCTCGTGGGCAAGGACGCCGCAAAGCCAGTCGAGCGCCCAAAGCCGCGCCCCCTCCTCCGCAACATCCTTCAGGGGCTGGAACGCGATGCCACCCTTGGCGCCGAGCTCGTACCACGCGCCCGACAGCGCAAGCGTTGTCGCACGCGCGGAGCGGCCCTTGTCGAATGTGATCAGCTGGGCATTCGGGTAGCGCCGGAACTGCAGGGCCAGCATCGAGAGCAGCACAGACTTGCCGGCGCCGGTCGGCCCAACAACGATGCAATGCCCAACGTCACCGGCGTGCAGTGAAAGCCGGAAGGGGGTTGCGCCCTTGGTCTTCGCGATCAGAAGCGGCGGTCCATCGAGATGCTCGCATCGCGCTGGGCCAGCCCACACCGCCGACAACGGGCACATATGCGCCAGATTGAGCGTGTGCACGATGGGTTGGCGGATATTCGCATAGGCTTGTCCTGGCAGACTGCCAAGCCACGCCTCGACCGCATTGACGCTTTCCCGGATCGTGGTGAAACCCCGGCTGTTGATCACGCGTTCGACGAGCCGGATCTTGTCGTCGGCGACGCGCGCGTCCTCGTCGCTGACAGTGACGGTCGTCGTGATGTAACCGAACGCGACGAGATCATCGCCGAGCTCCGTCAGCGCAGTGTCCGCGTCGGCAGCCTTGTTGCTGGCGTCCGTGTCCACGAGCGCCGCCTGCTCGTTGAACATGACCTCCTTCACGATTGCTCCCAGCGATTTGCGCTTGGCAAACCATTGGCGGCGATACCGCGACAGCGAGGAATGCGCCTGCGTGCGGTCGAGCGGCAAAAATCGGGTGGCCCAGCGATAGGCAACGCTAAGCCGGTTCAGCTCATCCAGCAATCCGGGAAAGGTCACGTGCGGGAAGCCGAGCACGGTCAGCGCACGAAGATGGCTTCGGCCGATCGCCGGCGACAATCCACCAGTCAACGGCTCGTCGCTCAGGAAGCAATCGAGATAGGCTGGAATCTCGGGCACGGCGACCGGGTGTCGCTTGGTCGAGATGCAACTATGCAGGTAGGTCAGTGTCTCCTCGTCATCGAACGGCCAGATCTCGGGCAGGACCGAAGACAGAAGATCAATCGCCCGGTCCGTTTCCTGGACAAAGCGCTCGAGATGATCACGATAGCTGTGCTCCCGCGACGGCAGGGGCTGGTCAGTCTCACGAGCCGACGTGGCGACTGGATCGTCCGGCCGGCCGCTTTTTGGATCAGCCTCGGAAGCATGCTGCGCATGCCGCTGACGGCGTGACCGTCCCGGGCCCTGCTCGTCTCGCGAACGCTCGAGGAATAGTCCCTCCAGCCGCGACACGCGCTCGGCCGGCGGCAGGTACATCAAGGTGAGATGCAACGCGCTCTCAAAATGCTGTCCGCGCGGACGCGACGGATCGTCCCAGGAGGCCTCGGACAGGCTTTCGAAGGCGGCCCGCCGCTCCTCATCGACAAGCCACGACACCGCGTCCGGAAAACGTGAGCGCGGGTACTCCGACGCTGGAATCCGCGTAGCGTCGAAGAACAGGGCCCAACCCGAGCCAAAGCGCTTTAAGACGTTGTTCACCCGCGAGGTCACGCTCATGAGCTCGGCCTCGGTCGCGCTGTCGAGATCCGGGCCCCGGTAGCGGATGGTGCGCTGAAAGCTGCCGTCCTTGTTCAAGATCACGCCAGGCGCAACGAGGCACGCCCAGGGCAACCAGTCGGCCAGACGATAGGCATGAGGACGGAATTCTCTCAAATTCAGCATGCGAGCCAGCCCTTGTGTTTGGTGTGACGGATTGCGACCTCGACAAAGGCGGGATCGCGCCTGGCAAGCCACACCGCGATGGCGTGCCCGACGATCCAGAGCACGACGCCTGCGAGCCAGAGCCGCAGCCCGAGCGCCAGCACGGCCGACAGGGTGCCGATCAGGATGGCCGCAGAGCGCGGCGCACCGCCGAGCAGAATGGGCTCGGTCAACGAGCGATGGAGCACGAGTTCAAAGCCGTCGGGACGCATCAGATCAGCGCTCCGCCGCCGAATGAGAAGAACGACAGGAAGAAAGAGCTCGCCGCGAAAGCGATGGAGAGGCCAAAGACGACCTGGACCATCTTGCGGAAGCCACCCGAGGTGTCGCCGAACGCAAGCGAAATCCCGGTTACCGTGATGATGATGACGGCTACGATCTTCGCGACCGGTCCCTGCACCGACTCCAGGATGCGCTCGAGCGGCGCTTCCCACGGCATGCCCGAGCCTGCGGCGTGCGCAGCCGGGCCCGTTAGGAGCATGCACGCGAGGCCTCCTCCCAGCTCGATGAGGAAACGCTTGTAAATTCGGCGAAAGCAGAAATGCGCCGTTGAACGGGGCAAACCAGACATGTCGTATTCTCCGTGTAGATCAGGGACGATGCGAAGCGTTTGGAAGGCCTGGCGGGTTCTCCAGGAGGTAATCGCCGGAAGGATCGAGGCCCTTGAGCTCGGCGATCGCCTCGATCCGGCGCGCAGGACCCCGTCCCCTGATGAAGACGACGAGGTCGATCGCCTCGGCGATGAGCCGGCGCGGCACGGTGGCGACAGCCTCCTGGATCAATTGCTCAATTCTATAGAGCGCGGCGCGCGCCGAGTTGGCGTGAACCGTGGCGATCCCACCGGGATGGCCCGTATTCCAGGCCTTCAGCATGTCGAGGGCCTCGGCGCCCCTCACCTCGCCCACGATGATGCGATCAGGTCGAAGGCGAAGCGTTGAGCGCACGAGATCGGCAAGGCTCGCGACGCCCGGCTTGGTGCGCAGTGTCACGACGTCCTTGGCCTCGCAGCGCAGCTCGCGGGTATCCTCGATGATGACGATACGCTCATCGAGGCGCGCAATCTCGGCCAGGAGCGCATTGGCGAGTGTGGTCTTGCCCGATCCGGTGCCGCCCGCAACCAGGATGCTGCGGCCTTCGACAACGGCCGCCGCCAGCACCTTGGCCATCAGGGGCGAGGCAATCTGCGCCCTGACATAGTCGGAGAGAAGAAACGTCGTCGTTGCGGGCTTGCGGATGGCAAAGCACGGCGCGAGCGAGACCGGCGGCAGCACGCCTTCGAACCTCTCGCCGGTCTCGGGAAGTTCGGCCGAGACGATCGGGAAGGATGCACTGGCCTCGGCCCGGACATGGCTTGCGACCAGTCGGATGATCCGCTCCGACTCCTGCGGCGTCAGAATGACGCCGGTATCAGTACGTCCGGACCGGTGCCGCTCAAGCCAGAGCCTGCCGTCCGGGTTGACGATCACCTCGACAACCTCGGCCTCTTCCAGCGCCAGCGCGATCGCCGGCCCCATCGCGGTCCGCAGCATGCCGCGGCGGCGCTCGCGGGTTTCGGGCGAGAGAAGGTCAGACATTGCCGACCTCCTCTCGCCCAGCCGGAGACGGCTCCGGCTGCTGGCCCGCCGCGTGGTGCGAGCGGGATTCTGTTGTCGTGGTCTGGGCCTCACCGGCGCCGAGCGGCGCGCCCTCCTCCAGATGCCGCATGAAGAGGTCCGGATTTGATGTCGAGACCTGTTCCATGACGTCGGCAACCAGCCGGCCGCCCGAGGCGATACGCTTGCCGACCTGCGCGACGAACATCTCGAACCGCTCACGCCCGAGCGCACGCGCGGCGTCCTGGTCTCCGGTGGGCAGCGGAGGCGTAATCGTCAGGTAGTAGCGAACGAACAGTGCGATGGTTTCCACCATGATCGAGAGATCACGGTCTGCCCGATCGAGCTGCCGGCTCATCCGGTCGAGCCTGCGGATCAGGGCTGCGTCTCCGCTTGCATCCCGCTCCGGATTGAGAAAGCGGTCGAGGGCGGCGTCGACGATCGCCGACTTGTTGGTGCCCGGCCGCCTGGCCGCGAGTTCGAGCTGTTGCGCCACGCTGTCGGAGACATAGGCGGATAGCTTTGGTTTCATTGAGAGTGCTCCTCAGAATGCAGGAAGGAGATCGTCGTCATCGCGCGTGACGGCATGAGCGCTGCGGATGGCGCTGGAGGCGTTCGCCGCGCGCTGCATCTGGTTGCGATCCGCCGCCACATCTGCGTCGTCGTCGAGCAGCCGCTCCTCGGCAAACCGCGTCGCCTCGGCTTGGGGCACCGTTTCCTCAAACAGCGGCAGTTGCTGTTTGAGCCCGCCCTCCTCCGCGCCCGCCTGCATGAGGTCGCGGTATGGAAGCGTTGCCAACCTGAGATCGACCGCCCGGATCTGGCGCCCCCAATCGCTCGGACGTGCAGCCGGGCGATCGCGGTATTCGCCGGCGCCGAGGGGCGGTGACGGACGCAAGCGCGTCACAAAATTTGAGTCCTCGTAGTGCCTGAGCTTGCGAGCCCGCACCGGCGCAAGCCCCGAGACAAGCACGATGGCCTGATCTTGGGGCAGCTGCATCACCTCGCCTGGAGTAAGCAGCGGCCGGGCGGTTTCCTGGCGGCTGACCATGACATGGCCTAGCCAGGGAGCGAGCCGGTGACCGGCATAATTCCGCTGTGCCCGAAGTTCCGTTGCGGTGCCGAGCGCATCCGAAATGCGCTTCGCGGTTCGCTCGTCATTGGCCGCAAAGGCGATACGGACGTGGCAATTGTCCAGGATCGCGTTGTTCTCGCCATAGGCCTTGGCGATTTGATTGAGCGATTGGGCGATCAGATAGGCCCGGATGCCGTAGCCGGCCATGAAGGCGAGCGCGCTCTCAAAGAAATCAAGCCGGCCGAGCGCTGGAAATTCGTCCAGCATCAGGAGCAGCTGGCGATGCTTTGCATCACCCGCCCTGACGTTCAAGGACTCGGTCAATCGGCGGCCGATCTGATTGAGGATCAGCCGGATCAACGGCTTGGTGCGGCTGATGTCTGACGGCGGCACGACCAGGTAAAGCGTGACCGGCCTCTCCGCACCGACGAGATCCGCGATACGCCAGTCACAGCTCTCGGTGTTGCGGCTCACAACCGGATCGCGATAGAGGCTAAGGAAACTCACGGCGGTGGACAGCACGCCGGAACGTTCATTTTCAGACTTGTTGAGCAGCTCCCGCGCGGTCGCGGCGACGACGGGATGGACCTTCGGCTCGGCCTCTGTTCCGAGATGGTTGGTAGCGAGCATGATCCGCAGCGTCTTCTCAAAGGACTGCGCCGGGTCAGCCAGGATCTCGGTGACCCGCGTCAGCGTCTTTTGTTGCTCTGCATAGAGGACGTGGAGGATGACGCCGACGAGCAGCGAGTGGCTGGTCTTCTCCCAGTGGCTTCGGCGCTCCAGCGCCCCTTCCGGGTCAACCAGGATGTCGGCAATGTTCTGGACATCGCGGACCTCGGCCGCGCCCTTGCGGACCTCGAGCAGCGGATTGTAGCGCGCGCTTGCTGGATCGGTCGGATTGAACAGCAGACAGTGCGAGAAGGTCGAGCGCCAGCCGGACGTCAGCTCCCAGTTCTCGCCCTTGATGTCATGCACGACCGCCGATGAAGTCCACGACAGCAGTGTCGGAAGCACCAGCCCCACGCCCTTGCCCGACCGCGTCGGTGCAAAACACATGACGTGCTCGGGTCCATCGTGACGCAGGTAGTAATTTTCAAATCGCCCGAGGAACACACCCCTGCCCGCGAGCAGGCCGGCAGCGCGGATCTCCTTCACATTGGCCCAGCGCGCGGAGCCGTAGGTCGTGACCAGTTGGTTTTGCCGCGCCCGCCACACCGAATTGATGATAGCAAACAGCGCGCCCGCAATGCCGCCAGCCGCGGCGATTGCCCCGCCCTCCTCAAATATCTCGGGCGCATAGGCCTCATAGGCGAACCACCATTCGAACAATCGCCAAGGCAGATAGACCGGATAGCCGCTAATGGCGAACCACGGCGCGCCAAGCCGCGCCTGAAATCCAAGCGCCGCCGCCGTCCATTGCGTCGCTCCCCATGTCGACGCGATGACGATGCCGAAGACGACCGTGATCTGACCGACGTAGATTTTTGCCGGAAACATTATCCGCCCCACTTGACGCTCGCAACGAGCGCGGCGAGATGAAAAGCGGGATGACGGCTCGCATTCAACCTGAATAAAAATCGCCGCCAGCAACGAGATCCGACTCGATCAAACCCATCGAAGCAAGATCGTTGCTGCGGCAGTCTCGGCGTGGGTGAGGAAGCTCCTCAATTGAAGGTGAACGGCATGATCAAACTGGATCTCTGGTTCGGCCTTGCCCAGGATTGGTGATCGCGCATGCGCACACCCCAGCGAATGAACGAATCGAACAAAGGCCGCTTGTGCCTTCAACGTCGATCGTCGCATCGACCGCCAGCTTGAAAAAGGGCGCACGGGGACGAAAGCACTATCGCCGCGCGACGGGCTGCCCAATGGCCATCGATCTCGCGCGACACGCCCGTGCGGAGACTGGCGGTTCTATTCTCCGCACGATTGCGGGGGGAATGCCCAGAGATCCAAAACGGGGCTAACTATACTACGATAATACCGGCAACGTCGTTTGTTAAAGTTGACAAAGTTGCATACAATCCCGATATTGAAGGCGGAGTTCAGCTCATGTCCAAAGCACAATCAAAGCGCTCCGGTACCGAGGATCTGTCCGTCCACGAGGACGGCGTGATGATGGTACTTAAGCAGAAACCCGCGGCCCTGAAGAGCCTCGCGCTCCCTGCCGACGCGCAGGTCGCCATCGTTTCCAAAAGCGTGACCGCACTGCAGAAGGTGCGTGAGCAGAACAAGCAACTGACGGGGCAAGCATTCCGGTTCTTCTCCGAGGCGGCGAAGAAAACCGCTGTCGTCAACAAGGACGCATTCGCGCCCGATGCCCGCGCGCTCGCCGTCCTTGAGGGCGTCCGCATTGCGCAGGAGGATCTTCGGCGATCCGGCGGCGCGTATGATCTGGACCAGGTCAGAACGCTCCTGCGGGGAATCTCCCGGCAGGCCGTCGACAAGCGCGTGCAGGAAGGTAGCCTCCTTGCGGTACCGGGTCCCAGCAACCACCGGAGCTTTCCGACGCTTCAGTTCAACGTCGACGGCACCGTCGTCGAAGGTCTCAAGTCCGTCCAGGAGGCGCTGCCGACCAACAACCCTTGGACAGTTCTGAACTTCCTGGCCCAGCCTGACGACCGGTTGGGTGGCCGCAAGCCGATCGACCTGCTGAGGGAGGGCAAGGTTGAACTTGTGGTCGAGGCCGCCCGGCGCATGGCTCAGCAAGGCGCGTGACCGCTCCGCTGCCGCCGGACGATCTCGATCGCCGCCGTCCCCGCCGGGTCCGGCTGCGGGCGGGTACGGTCGTTCACCGGTTCTACACCGCCGGGTACGATCCGATCTTCTTCGACACCTCGCGTCTCGGCCGGCTGAACGCACCCGACGGGAGCTATGGCGTCCTCTATGCGGCCCGGGAGCCTTTTGGCGCCTTCGCAGAGACGTTCCTCCGCGTGCCGGGACGGACCCTGCTCGATCCCCGCCTGCTCAGTCGCAAGGCCTATGCTCGCCTCGAGATCACATCAGATCTTTCGCTGGCCAGACTGGCCGGCCCCTCGCTCGCCATTCTCGGCGCGACCGCCGAGGTGGTGCATGGCGGACTGCCTTACGACGTGCCGCAGGCCTGGTCTAAGGCGCTTTTCAGCCATCCGCTCAATCCCGACGGCATCGCCTATTACGCCCGCCACGACGACGAAGGTCTCTGCTATGCGCTGTTCGATCGCGCACGCAGCTCGGTCAGAGAAATCGATCGACAGACTGACCTCGATCAGGACTGGTTCTGGCGCCTTGCGCAGCGGTACAGGGTCGGGCTTGCACCCGGCTAGCCCCGTCGAAGTCGGGAGGCTCTGGACTAGCGTCCGATGCCGCGCCTCATTCCGATCGACCAGGAAATGCCCTCTCCGCCGACGCTGCCGCTGACGAGTTGGCCACGCGCGCGCTCCAGAACCGGCCGCCAGGGCACCAGGACGAATTCGCGCGACTGCTCGATCAGCGCGTACCGCCCGCTACTGAGCGTGAGCATCCGCTTGTAGACGCCGCTGAGGCTGTCGCCGGCCCTGACGTTGCGATATTCGAGCCCCGTGCGAGCGGAAATGTCCGCCGCCGTTTTCGCCAGCTCGCGCTCTTCAAGGATATGCAGCATGTTCCGCGCATAGCGCGCCCACCCTCCTTCTTCTCGCGCCAGCCCCTGTTCGATCAGCCACTGCCGTCTCGCCCGCAATGCCGTCTCGACCTCCGCGCCGAAACCGGTTGGCGCGAGCCCATCGGATTCCCTTGCGAGGAGCTTCCGGTCGAGCCAGGTCGCACCGACTGCATGCGGCAGCTCTTCGAGCCTTTGCCAAGACAACACCGCAACGCGCAACGGATTGCGCGAGCGCTCGAGTTCCTCATACCGAAAAGCCCGATCGAGATAGTCCTGGCCGACCTTCCAGCCGCCATCGGCAAGGCGGCTGACCGTCCCTTGCCGACGCATCGCCTCCAGTCGCCGGACATGGGTTCCGATATATTCGGCCGATGCTTGCGGATCCAGCTCCCGGTGCAGGCGCTCGCTGTAAGAGCCGTCATTGGCCGCGGCCACTTCGGCGATCGTTCGATCCACCGGGCGCAGCTCCGCCGAACGCGGCCTAAGCTCCAGAATCGTGTTCCGCGCGGGCAGCTCTTCGTTGGCGCCGAGAGCACCGACCTCGGCATAGTGCGTCAGCCCGTCGACCCCATCGATCACCACATAGCGGCGTTCCGTCAGCTCGTCCGCAAACCCTTCGCCAACGACCCGCCCGATCAGGCGCCGGCCCGCGCTCCGCGGATCGAAGATCGCATAGCTGGCTGCCGCCCGCGAGATGCCCGCCGCACGCAGTTCGCGATGCATGGTCTTGATGATGTCGCCGCGCTCGCCCATCCGCCGGAGCTTCAATTCGAGCTCCCCGTCAAGGCGCCAGCGGCCGGGATTGTCTTCCTCCGCCAATCCCATCCGCTCGAGCGTCCGCAGCCGGCCCATGCGCATCGTGTGCCAAACCGGATCCCGCGCGGCCTGTGCAAGCTCAAGGACACCATCACGGGCGTCGCGCAGGATAGCCCGGTCAATCCGCGTGAACCGCTCGGCCGTGACCTCCTGCTGAAGCTTGCGCGCGGTCTCGATCTCGGTCTCAGGGCCGAGCTCGCGGGTGACGAGGTCGGAGGCCCGCGTCCGAAGGCCGTGGGCGATATAGTCCCGTGCAATCACGAGGTCATGCCCCGCGTCATCTTTGCCGCGGAGCACGACATGGCTATGCGGATGCCCCGTGTTGAAATGATCCGCCGCGACCCAGTCGAGCCTGGTGCCGAGGTCACTCTCCATCTGCCGCATCAGGTCACGGATAAAGGGTTTCAGGTCAGGGAGTTCAGCGCTGTCCTCCGGTGCCACGATGAAGCGAAACTGGTGGCGGTCGCCGGCGCTTCGTTCAGTGAACGCCTTGCCGTCGGCGCGATCGTTGGCTGCATCATAGAGTTCGCCAGGTTCACCTGCTCGCGTCACGCCGTCGCGTTGCACATAGCGCAGATGCGCGCGGACGGCGCCTGTGTCGCCGGCCTTGATGCGCACGATCCGTGCCTTGACCACGACCCGGCGCTGCCCCTTGTTCCGGCCTCGGTCGGCGAGCACCGCACCTTGCGCGTATCCGCGGCCGATCCGGCCGCCCGAGAAGTTCGACGCGTGATGAGCCGCGCGACCGGCGCGTTCCGCGGCCTGCCGAACACGTCGAAGATATCCGGCCGGCCTTCTGGCCTTGCGGTTGCCGATGCGGCCGAGCTTCGGTTCGAGTTCGTCGTCATCAATGCCATGCATGACACGGGCTCCCCCTTGAGAAGACCGCGGATATGTGAAGCCAAAGATCCCTCGCCAAGTCGCAGACGCAAACGACGAGCACTGGCATCGCCTTGAAGCCCGATTGGCGACATCCAGTTGCGTCGTATCGCCAACTCCTTGATGTGCAGACAAGGACTTGGAGCTCGTCGAACGCCAGTGCTTTAATCTTGCCTCGCGCCACACCTGCTCCGTCCTCAGCCCTGCTGTCTCTCACTTTGCTCAAGTCGCCACGGGTCCGAAGGTGCAAGTGACACGAGGGATTTGACTTCAGCAATCGGCTGACCAGCAATTCGGGCTCTGAGAGCAATCGCGCGCAGGGCGCGGCCGGTGTTCGAACTGGCGAGACAGCGCGCACCGGGATCGAAAATCGGAGCCTGAAGCGACATGGAATTCCGGGAAATCAGCGCAGAACGCCGCGCACGAAATCCGTCCGGCTGATCGTATTTGGCCGGCGGCAAAGCCCTCTTCTGAACGTGAAAATACTGCTCTGCCCTTCCCAAGGCGGCGCAAGAAACGCAAAAAAGCCCCGCCTCCGAGGAGGCGGGGCTGATGATCCGTCTGGGTCAGTCGCCGTTGCGGCGCGACCAGATGAGGGTGAAGCCCTCGTCGCCTTCGACCTTCACCAGCGAGGCGTAGATCGGGGCCGGGAAGCTCGGATCGTCGAGCTTGACCAAGAGATATTCGCGCCCGCTTTCGCGGGCGGTCTTCTTCCAGGCGGCGCCGAACTCGGTTGCGCCTGCGAAGATCCGGTAGTCGGGAGCCTTGTCGTTGTCCTTCTCGGATACGACGAGCTTTGCCTTGATGTTGAGCGTCAGCGTCTTGATCGAGCCGGTGTAGCCGTTGTCCGAAGCGGTGAAAGTACCGATGGTCGCCATGATAATCTCCGTCTGTTTTGCTCGGGCCGCGCTCATCGCAGCCTCGATAGCGATCCCTTGCCCGGGGAGCGATCGGCCCGCAGCCTTAAAGGCCCGCAGCGCCAGCGGAGGACGGCGATAAGCCTGCTTTTTTGTCCTTCGCGAGGAATGCCGCGGCTTGGCGGCAGGGGAAAAAAGCAGGCGCAGCCGTTGCGGGAAGGCGATCGAGGCCCTTGCCGTCCCCCGGGCTTGATCAGCCCAATCGAGACTGCGTTGGACGCGAGCTCATGACGGAACTGACGGAGATGACCATGGCAACCGCCACCCGCGCAGCACCAGAAGACGGCCGGATCGGCCGAAGACAAGCCGATGTCTGCGCATCAATCGCCGGGAGGACGCAGCCGAACCAACGCAAGGGGAACCCAGCCACATTCTCGCGGGAATGAACCGGCAGCACCGCCAGAATATCCGTCAGATCGCGCTCTCGAAGCGCGGCATCATGAGACGATCGAAGCGTCCGGCCTCGCCGCGTGGCTATGCAACTGGAGGCGTGACACAGCCTCCCTGGGCTGCAGCAGTCGGCGTTGATCGGACGGATCGCGCCCCTGATCGGAGGATGGGCTTACGTTGGGAGTCGCCGCTTTGTATCCATGAAATCGGCCGCGCTCCATCGGGCGCGCGGTTCTTGGAGCCTACCCGAGCCGGTCACGTGGTCCCTGCGGTTCTGCTCCGCAGCCTGCGAACGTGGTTCGCTGTCCTGCGTCTCGCCTTGGAGCGCGATCGGCGCCATCTGGCTGAATCACGAGGCGCCGCTCGTAGTGATCGGCCAGCTGCAACAGACGCTTCCTGATGACAGGATCAGCCTGTTCGGCGAGCGCCCGCACAGTCCGCGCTCTCTCTTTGCAAAAGTCGTCGTCCATGGCGTCCCGCTGAAGTCAGCAGGATAGTGCCAATTAGGCAGGATCAAATGTGACGTAGATCATATTGCCCTGGATTTTCCACGCAGTTCACGTGCATTTGGGAAGTAGTCGTCACACAACGAACGCGACGCCGACCCAATCGCCTTTACGCCAAACGACATTGCACGAGTAGGTCCTGCTGGGCGGAACGATAAGCGTGAATTGTTCGGGAAGTGAGGATGGCGGATCTTCTGCCCTGAGCGCTGCGCCACTCTCTGTGATATCGCGCACGACACAGCATAATGACAGGTCACCAAACCTGATCAACGCATTGTCTAGCGATGGATTACGCACGGACTTTCGCCTGTCCGGAAGAGCATTCATGTCCATGTCCATCAATAACCAATGCAAATAAGATCGATGCTGTGCGAGTAATGCTTCACGCTGTACGCCGACTGGATCGACCTTTCCCGCGACGGCGCCGCGGCCCGTTGCGCCGGTGCCCGCGCGGAGGATCAGACAATTTCAGCGCATTCCTTACGGCGGGCTCGCTCGTTGGCGGATCGTCGACTGGGCGAAGCGGCGACCTTCGAACAGCGACCGCCGTTTGAAGCGCGGCGAGGAATTGCCGTCCCTCTTCCGTGATCTCCCAACCCTCCGCATCGCGAACCACAAATTTGGCCGAGAAGATATTCAGGTCAGGCGCATGTTCGGCCAATCGCTTCATGCGATCAGTCCAGTCTTTACCGCTGTTCATCAGTATTTCGACCGCGTGCCGAACTTCGGCAACGGAGGCTCGCCCGGCGGGCTGGCCGGCCAGCACTTTCAGGACGGTCAGCTGGAAGGACAACTTCCACGTCTCCGGTCAGGCTGAGTGCAAAGTCTCGACCAGAGAGGTTAACCTCCGATTACTCTGAACAAGACTGGCTAATTCGAGTAGCTAGGTGCCGGATTTAACCTCGCCGCTCGATGTCAAGCTCAGCCGGCGAGTTCGATGGCTTCGATTTCGACAAACGATCAGAGATTGGATAACCGCATTTTGCGGTCCATCCGATCCACCATGGCGAAGCGTTCAACAAGACGATCGGCGCGAGATCTCTTTGGAAGAGCCTGGCTGGACGCCGCCGATCGTGCCAGGCCAAAGAAACGGAGGCAGGGCGCGCGCTCCGTCGGAACGCGCACCGTTACCCGCCACTCAAACGTCCGGCTTCCACGTCCAGAGCGGACGAGCGACGCCGAGAATATCGCAGCGCAGGACCGGCCCGAAATACCTGGAATCGAACGAGAGAGGATGCGGCTGCAGCAGAAAATACTCCCCGTCGACGAGCCGCATGCAGCCCTCCCAGGACGGCAACGGCCGGCCTGCATGGTCCTTCTCCTGCACTTCGGCAATGACCTTGCCACCCATCGAAATCGCGTCCGTCGGGTCCTTTGTGCGGCAGACCTCATCGCCCCGGAGCGCAACCACCTGCTTGAGCAGCGGCACCGCCTGAGGCGCGATCTCGTGCGCCACGATCAGAAGCTCGATCGAAGGCGGCGGCCTCAGCACCGCAAGCTCGCCCCTCACCGGCAAGCGCTGCTCGAGCGCGTAGAAGCCGAGCGGCGCGCTGCCCGAGGCGTTGTAGATCAGAAGCGGCGCGCGGTCGGCAAAGGCCATGCACAGCGTGACGATGCCGCCGCACATGACTACGAGGATCGCGGCCCTTCTGAAACGACGGCGTGGATCAATCCGCATCTGAGGTCGACCTCCGCTTGCTGGCCTGCGAGAATTCGACGAGGTCCTCGATGTGATAGCGGACGTAGCGGCCGTGCTTTCGGTAAGCCGGTCCGCGCCCCTGCACGCGCATTTTCTCCAGCGTGTTCTTGGTGAGCCTGAGCCAGGCGGCCGCCTCCGCCGTATTCAGGAACGGCTTGTCAGGCTGCTTGTCTTCCATTTTCGTCATGTTGTCCGGCACTCCTTCTCGCGAGAGCCCGCGCAACGCGCAGGATGCGAGAAGAAGCGTCGTCAGATCGCGCGGGAATCCGAGTGGCGAAGATCAGCGAGCGCGGTTTGCCACCCCGTGCGGGCAGGTCTCGTCCAGCGTGAGGCAGGCCGCCCGCTCAGCCGAGCAGATCGCGGTATCCGCCCCTCATCAGCTCGGTGCCCTTGGCGACCAGGCGCCGTGTCCGGTCTTTGAGAAACTGGCTCGGCCCCTGCCATTCATCGGCAACCATTTTCGCACCGAAGATCGTGGTCGCGATCTGCCGATAGGTCTTGCCGTTCAGGCTTTCGTCCAGCGCAAGCAGCGCCTGGCGCAGCCGCTCGTCGGCGCCAAAGGATGATGTTTCGGGCGGCGCCGTCTCTTTGACCATGAAGCGTTGCAAGCGCTTCAAGAGTTCGGTCTGGGCCGCAAGCTCCGACAGTCTTTCGAGCTCGAACACCGGCCGGAACCTGCGGGTAAGAACCGTGAGATCATGGAGCTCAACCGCGACGTGGACACCCCTGCCCTTCAACAGCACGAGCGGCCGGCCGTCGGCGTCGATGACCGCATGGCGCTCGACCTTGAAGTCGGCGAGCACGTTCGGCGGTTCCTCGTCGCCCTCGCGCGCCGGCAACGCCTTGAGCCGCGCCACGCGTTTCAACGCGCGCGCATGCCACAGCACCGGCGCATCGCGCGCGGCGACCGCAGGGTCCGAGAAGGCCAGCAGCCCCCATTTTTCGGCCTGCGGGAACCGGCGCGGCAGCCGCAGCAATTGCGTGCCGTCGGTCAGCGCGAGGCACGGAAGACGACGCGGGACCGAGCGCCGCCAGTCCGCGGCATAGTCGGCGTTACGCCGCAGGAACTCCCACGCCCAGTCGGCGGCGTCGAAGCAGGCCTGACCGGAAGCCGCTTCGCCGGCGTCGCGCCGAGCTCGCCTGTGATGCGACATATTCAAGAGAGCCCACCACGCCTTGAGGCTGCGCTTATGATCGTTCCGGCCGATTGGGGCAAGAGCACGGCTCCCGGGCCTTGGCATGCGGAACGCGGGGCGTGCTCGACGGGCCTGCGGCTCGTCGGCAAATCGGCGCGCCATCTCGCCGGCAAGGGAATATGAAAACATCTGCGGAGCAAGAGCAGCACGCGGGCATCGCTGCTCGGTCCGCAACGCCAGGCTACGCGTTAACCCAACGTGGTATCAATCTTGCTAGTTTCAGATTAGCTTGATGGTGCGTGCGCAGATTCACGGCGTTCGCATATTCGTCGAGCCAACCAAACCAAGAGGACGACATGGCCAAGAAAGCGAAGAAGGCGAAGAAGACGGCGAAGGCGACCAAGAAGGTCGCCAAGAAGACCAAGAAGATGAAGAAGTAAGCGCGCGGTTTTCCACGCGCCCAGGCCGCCGCGGCATCGCCGGTCGCGCCGATCATGGCGATGAGGCGACCGGATGCATCGCAAGATGCTCTTGCGAGGCTGCGGCGACGATCAGGCCGGCCCCATGTGCACACGGCTCGAGCAGCCAATGGATTGATGCACATGGGTCCGGTTTCTTTGCTCTGGCGGTCCTTTTGCAGCGACTGCCGTTCGCGGCGGTCCCGCCGATCAGCTCCTGGACGCCTCGCCTTATCGCTGTCCGCCCGTCCCTTCGGCGGAGCAATCATTTGGCTGGCCCCCGGCGCCGATACATTGGCGGTAGCGCCAGGGCTCGACAAATCGTCCGCTCCACATGCCGCTTTGCTTGCCGCGCGCCCAGGCTTCGGCCGCAGCGTAGTCACCCTTGCTGTAGCGCGGCCAGTCGACCGCAAGCCCGCCGCGCACCAGCCACTCCGCAAGGTCGACCTTGCCGGCGCTACAGACCGCGACCGAGCGCCCGTACCGGTCGCGGTCGACCTCGACGCAGGCCACGGCCTGCCGGCCGATGAAGGCATCCAGTGCGTTTGCGGCCACCTGCCCGCAGCGATAGCGGCCGCCGTGCCGGTCGCTGCAGAGCTGGTCGTGCTCCGGCGCGTCGATCCCATAGAGACGCACGCGCGTGCCATGGATTTCGATGGTGTCGCCATCGATCACGCTTGCCTGGCCGGCGACGTCGCCGGCGCGCGCCTGGTCGGCCGGTGCCCCGGCGATCACAAGCAATGCGAATGCGCGGCCCGCAAGCCGTCGCCATCCCGAAATCCGGTCCAACCGCACCGCGACGAATTCCGGCGGCATGCCCTGCCCTGACGTGATCCTTTGGGATAGCCGATCCATATGTCCGGTCCGCCCCCTAAGGCGTCCCGACCGTCAGCGAGGAAACGACCCGCACCAGCATCACCAGCGTCGCGGTCAATGTCGCCCCTCCGACCACACACTGCGCAACGCACCGCTTCACCATGGCACCGCCGTCAACAAAGATGCTGAATGCATTTGGCATGGGCCGGCTCCGTCCAGTTCCTTCCGTGGATCGAGCCGGACTCATAGCCTGAGTCGCAGAGCCTGCGCTGCAAGCTTATTTCCTGCAGCGTTATGGTTTGATTCACGACTCGGAGCTCCCGACAAGCGACCGAGCCCACGGCGGCCGAACCGGCAGGCCCGGTTGCATCTGAGCAAACGCTTAACGCTCTCCGAGCTGGGCCCGTGGGGTCTTCGCGGGATGCCATCTAGTCCGCGCAGCTGCTCGCCGCAATGACCGCGATGGACCTCGGGCGCCACCGTTCGATCGACCCGCGCGTCAATTGCGCCATCTGTAAGTGGACGCGCTCAAGACGGTCCGCATTCCGGACTGGCGAGAAGCTGCCGCACCTTCTGTATTGCGCTCGGACAACCAAGGCACGCCGCCCATTCAAGCATGGTCTGGCGAATCGTCGTTGCCGGAATTCCGTGCAGCGCCAAGCGATCGAGAGCATGCAGGTGCTCCTGTTCGCGGCGAAAGAGGGAGAGATCCGCAAGCACTCGCACATCGTAACCAAGCCTCGTGCCCTCGAGCGCGGCGATCAGGACTTCCTCCTCCAGCCACGCTCCGGCAACCAAGACCAGGCTCGTATCTGCGGATGTCAGGCTCGCCATGAAACTGTCGCTGCGCCAGAGCTCCAGAGGATCCGCCTCGGGTAGCGCAGCAAGACCGCGAAACTGGCTGGCCCATGGCGGTTCGTGCTCACCGAGCACGTTAGCCGTGACCCCAAAAACCTCGAACACCGCCGGCAGGAGCGCCATGCTCTCCTGCCGAGCATCAGCGCGTTCAACCGATAGGGTCCCGGGCATGTTACGCCCGGGATTGATCAGGACCAGACGACTTTGCCGCGGATCTGCCAGCATCGTTTTGACTTGAGAAATGGACCGAATGACCGATAGAGAGCGGAAAGGTGTCGGAGTCAGGCGGCAGCGAGAGGCAGCGGCTCGTCCCGAAGCACAGGGCCTTCGACAGCTGCATGTCGGTACATCGCGGCTAGCGTAGCATCGGAATTCCGCAGGAAGCCCGCCAGAGCCATGGTTTGGCCGATCCGCTGCGCTGGTGCGATCCGCTCCAGCGGCCATCCGGCGCGCCTGAGAATGCGCTCCATGCGTACGTCGGTAACAGTTGCGATCGTATCCGCTCGGGCGGCCCGCATGCCCTCGATCATAGCCGCAAACAGCAAGAACGTCGTGCGATTGAGCCCGCCCTCCGTCGCCTCGGGAGCGCGGGCGGTATCGACGCAAAACCGGGAGCTTTCGAGGATCTGCTCGCTTCGTGGTGCCGGCTGGCCTGCGAGCAGGGATGAAAACGTGTCGGTCAACATGGTGGGCCCCGTGGTTGGTAGCAGCCGAACGGATGCCACGACGTCCCGGGTCTCTGTCGTAATCAACAGATAGGTCGGGTTGAGCGCGTCATAGACGTCGATTTCGAACTCGCCCGATACCGACACTGTCCAATCGAGGCGGTCCTTGAACACGCGCCGGCGCAGGCGAAACATTGCGGCAAGCAGATCGAGATGATGCCCGAACTGATGATGGCGGAGAGCAACGACTTGCATGAGGACCTCCTGGTTGAGAACAGGACGTCACAAAGCCAGAGGCGAACGGATCGCGCGCCTGTCGAATCTTGCAGGTGTGAAGCCGATACAGGCGAAGCTAGATCCACTCTTATCAAGAATGAGCCAATTTCAGCAATCGAAGATGCCCTTCCTCAAGTGAGGAAGAGACCCGATTTAGTGTGGGTCGTGATCCCGACCGCGCGCAGTGAATCAGGGCAATAGCCCCCGGCGCAGCGCTTCGCCGACGCATTGGGCGATCGTTGCGGCGTCCAGCTTGCGCCGAGCGTTCTCGAGATGGAACACCACCGTACGCGGTGAGATCTGAACGAGGACGGCGATATCCGCGACAGTCTTGCCCCGGGCGACCCAGGCAAGACATTGACGCTCGCGCTGGGTAAGAGTGGTGGTGCCTTGCGTCGGCATTCTCAGACGCGCGGCTGCGTGGGCATGAAAATAAAGCCCAACAAGGTGAACAGCGGTCTTGGAACCGGCGACAAGCCGGCTCGTTGAGGCGGCAGGCTCGTCAGTGGCCAACGTGAACGCCGCCATCCGTCCGTAGCCGCCCCTAATCGGGACTGTGACGCCAGACCTGATGCCAAACGTGATGGCCTCTTCGAAGAAACTACGCTGTTGCTTTGTCCCGACAGGTTTGGGTGCACCGTCACCCCAGCAGAAAACTTCATTTTCCGAACGAGCTCGACGCACAACGGGATCAAGTCTCTGATAGCCAAGTTCGAAGTATCGCCCGGTCCATGCCTTCGGATAGGAGGAGACGAGCGTTGGCGCGTCGTTGGTAATTTGCAGATAGGCGAACCATCGAAATCCAAGCCGCTGGGTCAGGCGTCTTGCGACCTTTTCGAACCCCTGCTCGTCGTCTACCGTCCAGATAGCATCGACGAACTCCTGAAATAAACGATCGACCGCTGTCATCATTGAGCCATCGGCCCGGTCAGGTCCCCAGCTGAAACACGAGACACGCCATCGGCAAGCGGCCTTCGCCATCGCGCAGCGCCGGCCGCCAGGCGATCGCCCCACTCAACTCCACGTCAGGGCTGCGTCAATGGTTTCCGCAGCCCGGCCTGGCCATACGGTGCCGACGTTTTCCATTGATTGGATCCCGAGATCTGGCGATCCAATCAATGGCATCAAATGACGCGCCACTACATGTTTACGAGGAGAGAAGCGAGAACGTTGAATGAGGGTCCCTCAGTCTTGAAATACGCGAGACTTGGGTGATCGGTGTAGCCTACCCCAATCGTACCCCAGAGACCGGGCATGAGATGCGCGGTATAGGTCGCCGTGACTGAATTGGAGGTTCGGGCGGCAAACACTCCGGTAAGCCCCGAGAACCGGTTGGTTGCGTCCGATAGATAGTGGCTCACAACGTTGCGAGCGGCGACGAGGGAAAACATGTCGGTCGGACGGTTGTCAAATGGGCCAATCCAGTACGCCCGCCCCTCATAGTATTGGGAAATACCGGTCGCTTCGGGCGGTGCGTACATGACCGATATGCCGGCATACAGGCCGCGAGCGGCGGCTAATGGTGACGAGTGGTCCTGCTGCCACAATTGTCGATCGGCCAGAAAGGTCACGCCGAAGTTGCCGTCGCGCGTTGCGCCCGGATTTGCCGGTAGGTGCGAAAAATCGCGGAAGGTTGAAGTGTTGTAGAGAAGGTCGAGCCGCAGCCATGTCTGGGGATTGCCCGGGCTTGCCGGCTGTTTGTAGCCGAGCTCATCGATGAAGAGCTCCCTGGTGCCCTTTGGTCCATTCCAGTTGATGCCTGCCGGGTTCGTCAGCGCTTCATCAAAGATGACGTTCCCGGTGACGCTATTTATCGGCAGGCTGCGTTGCACAGCAGCTTGATTATAAATCTTATCCGTGACGTGCCAGGTTGTCCTGAAACTCGGGGTCGGACTAATCGACATACCCAGCTGGATGGGGATCGAGCCACTGGGCCCGAACGTACTGGCAAGATTCGAACCAACGAAGGTGCCGATAAACTCCGTCGTGTTGGTCACATAGCCGAACTTGATTTCCAGCTTTTTGTCGAGGAACGTTTGATACCAGGCGAGCTGATAGAGCTGGAGAGAATTTGGCAGGTACCCCACATCGTTGCCCGCGCTGTACAGCCCCGCCACCATCAATTGTCCGTCGGGAACACCCCAGCGGCTCATATCGTAGGTAAGCCAAGCGATCGTTTCATTGATATAGCTGGGACGTTGACCGAAATAGGTCTGGTTGCCCGCGCAGATCGCGCCGGTTGCTTGAGAATAGCGTGACGTGCAAGGCGGATAATTGCTCGGCACCTGCCGCGGTGTATCCAGCATATTGGCTTCAAAGACCGCGATGTTATAAGCTTGGAAACCAAAGCCCGCTGAGGCCAATGCGGAGCGCCAGCCGCCTTCATCACGCAGAAGCGAATCGCCGTAGGAAGGGAACGGAATATTCCAGCCCTTGACTCCATAGCGCCTATTGAGTTCGGTAAGATCCTTACGACCGCGCGCAGTCGCTTCAACCATCTTCCGATCATTGCCGTCCGCGGACGACGCAACTTTTTGCCGCAATGCGCGCTTTCGATTATCGGCAGACATTTTCCCGACTGGAACCGCGCGTGCGTTCTGTCCCTTAGTGATGATCTCGCCAGGCTTCGCCTTGTGCTCGACAAGATCTGCCCGAGCAGGCGCGTCACTCACAGCAAGAGCAACGAGACTCAACGAGCCCAGACAAAGTGCTCGATACCGGCGCAGATGCAGTTGATCCCGGTTTGGCGGCGCTATAGTTTGATCACCGGAAACTGCTAGACGTTGATTCATTCCATCCTCCCTCTGATAAGTGTTTTTCGTTGCTTCTTGCAGACACCTCAAAATTGTTGCCGCACCTATCGTGAGAACCCAGGCTGGCTCGCGCTGAGATCTCACAAAACGGCGCAGCTCTCCTCGCCGACGGAACTACCGTCGGAGAGGTGGCTCTTCGCGTTGGTGGCGGGTTGGAGCGTTGCAGCCCAAGAGATAGGCGCGTTCGCCAACGATCAAGACGTGCTGCTGATCATGTGCCCCGGTGCTTCACATCGCAACGAACTTGCGGAGTTCGACCGACGCTCCGGACTAAGATGCGATGCAGGTCAGATCACAGTTTTGGAATGGCAATTCGGAACAGGACCCATTTGATCAATCCATATCGTCTCTCCAAGGTTGGAGGAGTTCGAGCGTCCATCCCATTCGAAGTTCATCGCCTCCGATCAGCCCGAGCCGCGCGTCGCTATGCGCACGCGATTTCGCAATACACCGATGCCCTCGACCTCAAGCTCGACTGCGTCGCCGTCCTTCAGTGAGCGGCCGTGATCGACACCGCTACCTCCGAGAACCGTACCGGACGCGAAGATATCGCCAGGGAAAATGGTGCGGGAGCGGCTCATCTCGACGATTGCTTGCTCGAAGGTAAACCGCATATGCCGGGAGGACCGGTTGGTCCATTCCTCGCCGTTAACTCTCGCAATCATGCGTACGTCGGACATGTCGCGAAACTCGTCTGAGGTCGCGATGCACGGCCCAAGAGTTACCGCTCCATCAAAATCTTTACCGCCGCCCGGCCCGATCCCCATTTCCATGTGGATCAGTTGTTCGTCTCTGGCGCTCCAATCGTTGAAGATCGTGTACCCGAAGACGTGGTCTCTCGCCGCATTCAGCGGAATATCCTTGCCCCGCGTCCCGATGACGACGGCCCACTCCAGCTCAAAGTCCGCAGCCATCGAATAAGTGGGCCATTGAATATCCTCATCCGGGCCCGATACGGACAAAGGGTCGACCGTATAGTAGGTCAGCCGCTCAAGGAGCAGATCAAAGCGTAGCCGTTTGGCAACGGCGAGTTGAGCTGCCGCCTGATCCGAGCCGGCTGCGGCCTCGGCTTCGAGTTGGTCCTTGCGCTCAAAGAAACGTTCCACATGCTCCGTAAACATGTTGCAGTCGCGCATGCGAACGGGGCGCGGCAATGGCGCGAGCAGCTTCGCCTCGACCATCGGCACAATGGCCGCGGCAGAAGGGTGGCTGATGATTTGTCGCGCGAGGCTAAGTGCCTCCGCGCCCCCCTCAATCATGTCTTGCATCGATCTGAACCAGCCCGAGGCCCGAGAATCCGCCGCAGTTGACGCGGTAAGATCGACAATCCTGTCATTGGCCAGGAGTGCCCCAACTGAACGCCTGCTCTGGACGCTGAAGGTGACTAGCCTCATGCCGAGACCTTTCCATCGACGAGTACACCGACCAATACGCAATCGTCGGGACCATCATTGCGCCAGCCATGCATCCCACCGTTTTGCACGACCACATCGCCGGCCTGAAGAAGAACGTCCCGTCCCTCGGTCAACATCCAGACCTGTCCGGAGGCGATCATGAAATAGTTGAGGGTGTCGGTCTTGTGCATGGAGCTGTGCTTCGCCCTTTCGATCTCTTCGCGAGACGGCACATGCACACTTTGGATCGATCGATGCATTGCCTCGACTTCCGCAGCCGAGTGGGGCTCCGGATTGGGCCTGAAACGAACAACGCGAAAAACTGTGCCTCCGTCCGGGGGCTCGTGCTGGATCGTCGCGCCGACCGTGGGGTCTCGCGAACAGGACAGATCTGCTGGAGTCTCGTGGGTGATCCATAGATCACGACCGAACACGTTAAAGCCGAGGTGCGGCAGATCTGAAATATCATCAACGGCCAGAACATCTGACCTTCCGCCCCCATCATTTCCAACAACAAAGCGCCTCATGGTGTCTCCTCTCTTCCGGCAAGGCGTAAGGAGAGCTCCGGCGCGCGGATGACCAACACGAGGTCGCGTCCGTTCCGCGATCGCCGCCTCCCCATCGTCACGTTGACTCGCACTTGCCCAACGCATTCTTGGTACCAAAATCGATAATTCGGTACCAACCCGCTGTCAAGCGGCTAGCGCAGCAAATCGGTCAAGGGCGTGCAAAAATCGGCCGCCAGCGGCCCTCGAGTCGAGCTCGCCGCCGTCCATATCCGCATTCGGAAAGCTGAAGGTACCTTAACGGCTTTTGGGCGCCGCGCGCCGAGGCGCGTCGTCGTTGCGCTTGAACAGCCCGTGGAAGAGCAAGTCCGGGAGCTCCGCAAAGGCTTCGCTCATGGTGAGTCCAGCAGCGGCAAGTACCTCGGGCTGGTTGGTTAGTCTCGCCGCGGCCAAGTAGATTTCGGCAGCCAAGTGCGCATGCAACGTTCGGAAGTGCCCCTTCTTGATGCCGTCTTCAATTATATCGCGCAATACCGCTACCCGCTCCTTCTGGTGTTCCTCAAGCATCAGCCGCGCAGATTCAAAAGCTCTCAAATCCTCATTGAAGCGTTGGGTCGCTCGGGAGCTTTCGGTGATGCCCGGCTGCAAATAAGCGAGGATACGCGCCTGCGGATCTTCCTTCTCAAGCGCGCCGCGCATGCCGAGTCGCCGGATACGATCGAGCACCCGTCGCAGAATCAGTAGAAACAACTCAGGCTTGGTGGGCGCGATCTCGTATAGCGAACGCTTCGAGCAGTGCAATCGCGCGCAAAGATCAGCAACGGTCGGTGTCTGAAACCCCTCAGTTAGGAATATCTCTTCGAGCCCATCCAGGATCTCCCTATGACGCCCATGCTGGCGGTCCTCGCTCCGGCGCGTGCCTTGGCCCATCCATATCTCTCCTCGTTGCAGGTCTTCCGATATAGCGCGCCACCCGGCGGAAAACCCAGAGCCATGTTGACAAGTCCCCGATGGTACCAGTAAGCACAATATGGTACCAATCTTGTCGACCTTAAGCAGTGAGCTCTTATGCGAATCATCGATCACTTCGATCAGGGCGTCGCCTATCATCCCGACGAGGTCGCTTTCCACGATCTCGCAAGCGGCGAGATGTTGACATATCGAGAGGCTGATCGTCTGACGCGCCGGATCGCGGCAGCAATTCGGGAACATGGATTTGGTAAGGGCGCCAAGATCGGCATCTTGGCGCCCAATAGCAGCATTGCATTCGTGACCCTGATCGGGCTGATGCGCGCCGAAGCAACTTGGCTTCCGCTCAATCCCCGCAATCCGCCAGCGGTTAACGCTGACCTTCTACGACGCTTCGATGGTGAGCTGTTGTTCTTCAGCCAGATCCATGAGAGGGACGCACAACACATCCTTCCGGAAGTCCCCGAACTGCGCGCCACTGTCTGCCTCGACGCCGAAAGCCTACTGGGTCCTTCGCTCGATGCCTGGACGAGTCAGGAGCAGGCGAGCGATCTCACCGGCGAATACGCGCCGGATGACATGTTTGCGATCTTCCCAACAGGCGGAACAACCGGTCAGCCGAAGGGGGTGATGATCACTCACGGCAATATCGCGGCAATGTTCAGTAATTTCATGAGCCACTTCGGTTACTACGAGGGCGCGCGGCATCTTGTCGTGGCTCCGATGACGCATTCGGCCGGCATTCTCGGCTGCCTCCATTTTAGCCGGGGTGGATGCAACGTCATCATGGCAAAGGCTGATGCCGGCGCCATTCTCGAGGCGATTCAAGAACACCGCATCACCCATCTCTTCCTTCCGCCGACGGTGCTCTACATGGTGCTGGCTCACCCCGACCTTGGCCGGCACGACTATGGATCGCTGCGGCATCTGCTGGTGGCGGCGGCGCCCTCCTCGCTTGAAAAACTGAAGGAGGCCATAGGAGCATTCGGGCCGGTGTTGTCGGAAACGTTCGGTCAGGCCGAATGTCCGGCTGCGATCTGCCTCAAGGCGCCATGGGACTATCTGGGCGCCGGAGGTGAAATCGACATCGACCGCCTGCACAGTGTCGGACGACCCGGCGTATGGAACAGGGTCGCCATTCTCGACGACGCTGGAGCAGAGTTGCCGCGCGGGAGAGCCGGTGAAATCTGCGTGCGCGGGCCCCTGGTTACGCCCGGCTATTACAACGACGCTGAGTCGACTGCAGTTATCCGCCGGTTTGGCTGGCATCACACCGGTGATGTCGGGGTGATGGACGAGCATGGCTATGTCACGATCGTCGACCGCAAGAAGGACATGATCATTTCGGGGGGCTTCAACATCTTTCCCAACGAGATTGAGCAGGTCCTGACCGCTCATCCGGCCGTGCAAGACTGTTCGGTCATCGGAGTACCGGACGATAAGTGGGGCGAGGCCGTGAAGGCTGTGGTTCAGCTCAAGCCTGCTGCCAAAGCAACGGAAGCGGAGCTGATCGCCCTGGTCAAGCGAACCCTCGGCGGCGTGAAGGCACCCAAGAGCGTGGATTTTGTCGAGAACCTGCCGCGCAGCGCGGCCGGGAAGGTGCTCAAGACCGAGCTGAGGGCAACCTATTGGCACGGGCGGACACGCGCAGTGAATTGAGGTGGAGCAGCATGGCTGAAGTCCTGATCGCTGGGGTTGGCATGATCCCCTTCGCCAAGCCCGGTCAAAATCAAAGTTACGATCTTATGGGTGCCGGAGCCGCGCGCGCCGCTCTGGACGACGCCGGTATCGCATATGCCGACATTGAACGGGCCTATGCGGGTTACGTGTATGGTGACAGCTGCGCCGGCCAAGCTGCGCTCGGTCACCTGGGCGCAACTGGAATACCGATCATCAACGTGAACAATAACTGCGCCAGTGGCTCGACCGCATTTGCGCTTGCGGTCGAGACGATCCGCAATCAGCCGGACGCATGCATCCTGGCACTGGGGTTTGAGCAAATGGCTCCCGGCGCACTGGACGTGGTATTCGCTGATCGACCCAATCCGGTTGGCCCGCACCTGGCCCGTGTGGCGGAAATGATGGACCTGACCGTCGATGATCGTGCAAAACCGCCGGCGATCCAGCTCTTTGGTTGTCAGGTCGAATTGCTGCAGCAGCGTTGCGGCGTCGACGATCGAGCCCTGGCCAAGATTGCGGTTAAGGCACGCTGTCACGCCGCAGCCAATCCATACGCCTTGTTTCGGACACCGTTACAGGAAGACGACGTCTTGGCGAGCCCTTTGCTCTTTCGAGGCCTGCGCAAGCTGTTCGCTTGTCCGCCAAGCTGTGGCGCGGCGGCCGCGGTCCTATGCGGGCCAAGGTTCGCAGCGCGGCACGGCTTGCAGAGAAATGTGCGCGTTATCGGATCTGGGTGGATAAGCGATCGCACTGAACATTTTTCGGGCGATCCATTGGATCTTATGTTCCGTGCGCTCGGTCGGGACGCTGCAGATAAGGCCTATGAGAATGCCGGGGTCGGGCCGAAGGACATCGACGTCGTCGAGCTGCACGACTGCTTCACCAGCAACGAGGCGCTGATGTATTCAGCGCTTGGCTTTTGCTCCGAAGGCGAGATCGAACGATTCATCATCGAAGGCCGGGGCAGCTATGGAGGAGACATTGTCGTAAATCCGTCCGGCGGCCTGCTGTCCAAGGGCCATCCGCTCGGGGCTACAGGACTGGCCCAGATCGCGGAACTCACATGGCAGCTTCGCGGCATCGCTGGTCGGCGCCAGGTTGAAGGAGCTCGCACCGGGCTCCAACAAAACGCTGGCCTGGGCAGCGCGGGTTTCGTGCATATCCTGCAGAAATCTTCGAAGGTGTGATCGCACAGCTGACTCATCATCAGCGACCACGGTGCAACTTCCATCCGCCGAACGTCTCCGTGGTGAAATACTCCGCGAGACAACGCCGTCTGATGGCCTCTGGGCAGCCGATCTTCTCAAGCGCCAAACATGAGCCATGGTCGATGGATAATCTGGGCCCGATAGTGCGGCACTGTTGGCGGCGAGCCGGGCCGAAGGCCGGGCGAGCGTCGGGCGCGGAGGACACGTCATCGTCGTCGATCCGGCTTGCCGAAATCGGCGACGATGCACCAGGCCGACAAGGCCACGCAACCGGCAACTGGTTGCGCAGCTCATGTCGTCAAATTGCGCGTTCCATCAGGCGCCTTGCCTTGCCCTCCAGTTCAAGCCGAGCATCCTGATGCGCCTTGCCGCGGGCAAGCGCGGTGATGCCCTGCACAAAATCAAAGATACTTTCCGGCTTGCGATTTTCTTCGCCGAGGGCGGTCTCGATGATTTTCGAGATTTCGGATCTGGAAAACCCGCCTCTGCGCAGAAAGCTCGCCCGGTCCTCGTCAGTGCGAGCAACAATCCGCTCCCGGGCCGCCCTGATCCCTGCGACGAAGGGCGCGGGCGACGAATTGGCAAAGTTCGTCAGCGCGGGTGCCGCTTCACGCGCAAAGCGTTGCGCGGCGAATTTCGAATGCCGGATCGTGATTTCCTCGAAATTCTCCACGCCCCATAGATTGCGGTTCATGCAGACGGCGCGGAGATAGAAGCTTGCAATCCCGAGCGTCTTGCTGCCGACTTCACTGTTCCAGCAATAGAATCCCCGGAAGTACAAATCCGGCGATCCGTCCGCTAAACGCCCCGCCTCGATCGGGTTGGTGTCGTCGACCAGGAATAGGAACACGTCGCGGTCGCTGGCGTAGAGCGTCGTCGTGTCCCTGGTCACGTCTACAAAGGGATTATGGGTCATGGTCGCCCAATCCAGCACGCCCGGCACCTTCCACCGCGTATCGCCTGTGCCGTTACCCGCGATCGTCATCACCGCGGCGACAAGTTCGTGGTCCCAGATCCGGCCATAGTCCGGCCCGGTCACAGCACGAAGCTCGACGCATCCGCTGTTGCTCTCCAAGGTTTTCACGAGCTCGGCGCGGTGCGAGAGCAAGCCGTGTTGCAGGTTGATCGCTGCCAGCGCCGCAGGAAGCTGCCGCAGATAGGATGTCGGCGCACCAACGAGCGTGCACAACTGACCAAAGCTCCAATGCGTCGGCGTCACCGCCCCGTCGCCTCCTGGCACGGTCAGGGCCAGCCGCTCCAAATTATCCCGCCTCGCCTCTACCCGGATGGCCCGGGTCTCCACCGTCCGCGCCTGCGCGCGTTCGGCGCGGCTCCGCACGACCTCATAGAGGTTCGGCAAATTTAGAAACCGCTCGTCATCCGGACGCGCAAACCACTCGGACGATACGCGGCCAATCCGCTGGCCGCGCGATACGTCCACGCGGAAGCCGCCTGACGTAGACTCTTCGCTCTGGGAAAGGTTCAGCATGTTCACGGTCATTCTCCTGAGGGACTGAGGTTGAAGCGCAGCACTGCGCTGCAACCCTGCCCGTCGGCGAGACCGGGGTCTCTAGCCGCGGATTTGGCAAGAGATCGGTCACGCTTCCTTGCAGGGTTGCAGCAGCTGCTGCTGCAACCCTG
>NZ_JASAUT010000056.1:0-51504 GCF_029952935.1 Bradyrhizobium sp. Mp19
CCAAGCGGTCTTAGGAAGACAAATATGTCTGGCAACTCCTTGGCTCACAGAACGACATGGCTACGATCCGACTTGAATCAGCGGCCACCCGCCGGTCGCGTATTCGTTGTGGGCTACCGCCAGAACGACGGCATCCGCCGATTGCAGCTCGTTGAGCGGCAAGAGTTTGACCCCGTATTCTTCCTCAGCATCGGCTGCATCTGCGAGAGGATCATGCAGCTGCACCACCAAGCCGAACGACTGCAGCTCGCGCACAATATCGACGACCCGCGAGTTCCGCGTATCCGGGACGTCCTCCTTGAATGTGAGTCCAAGGACCGTGACTACACCGCTTTGCGCCTTGCGTCGCAGCAGCCCCCTGACGCACTCCCGCGCCACCCGCTGCCCCATGCCGTCATTGATCCGCCGACCCGCGAGAATGACCTCCGGATGATAGCCGGCCTTCTCTGCGCGATAAGTCAGATAGTAGGGGTCAACACCGATGCAATGACCACCGACGAGCCCTGGCTGGAACGGCAGAAAATTCCATTTGGTCCGTGCGGCGGACAACACGTCCGCAGTATCGATGTTGAGGGCCTGAAAGATCAGCGACAGTTCGTTCATGAAGGCGATGTTCAAATCGCGCTGGGTATTTTCGATGACCTTTGCTGCCTCTGCCACCTTGATGGTCGGCGCGCGATGAATACCGGCCGTCACGACCGATCCATAGACTTCGGCAACGACATCGAGCGTGCGCTGATCCTGCGCCGAAACCACCTTGGCGATGGTTTCGAACCGGTGCTGCTTGTCGCCCGGGTTTATTCGTTCCGGCGAATAGCCGACCGTGAAGTCCTCGCCCGCCTTGAGCCCCGATACCGCCTGCAGGACCGGAATGCATTCCTCTTCCACGGCGCCGGGATAGACCGTTGACTCATAGACGACGATATCGCCCTTCTTCAGCACGCGGCCGATTGATCGCGATGCGGAGATCATGGCGCCCAGGTCCGGCCGCCTCGCCTCGTCGATCGGCGTGGGTACCGTCACGATGTAGAAATCGGAGCCCGCCATTGCCTCGAGATCGGATGAGAAGACGAGCGACGGCTGACGCAGATCGTGCGCCTCAACCTCTCGCGTTCTGTCGTTACCGGCCGTGAGCTCCGCAACGCGCCTTTGGTCAATATCGAACCCGACCACCGGCACGCCCGATCGTGCAAACGACACGGCTACAGGCAAACCGACATAGCCCAACCCAATTACAGCGATGTTGCGTCCGTGTCTCATTTTCGATCCTGATTTAAGCTTGGCGCGGCCCCAAGCCTATGGAGAGCATTCGGCATGATGCGATAACATGGCAGTCGCCTTTGTCAAACATCACTCGGGTTTTCTGCCGTTCGGTCTGGCTACGATCGAACCATGGCTCTGAATTCGGCAGCCCGGTCATGGAAGCGCTGGTGCCACAATTCCAGCGACAACAGCCCCCAGGTCTTGCGCGAGAAGCGCGAAGCACTCTGAAAGTTCGCAAGCACCACGCCGCTGTTGAAGTGGTCGCGCTGGCGCGCTCGCTGCTGATCGAAGATATCCGTCACGAACTCCTGAAGCGTCCCTTCAAACCACTCCTTCAGCGGAACCGGAAAGCCCATTTTGTCCCGCCGCCTCAAGATGCCCTCGGGCAAAATATCTCGATAGACGGTCTTCATCAGTTGCTTCATCTGCCCGCCCTTGAACTTCACGTCGGCGGGCACGGTCGCCAGAAACTCGACCAGTGGGTGATCGAGTAGAGGCACCCGGCTCTCGAGTCCGTGCGCCATACTCATTCGATCTTCGACCTGCAGCAATGCCGGCAAGAGACACTTGAAGTCGAAGTGAGTCATCTTGTCGAAATAGGCTTCCTTCCTCACATTGTCCTTGTTGTTAAAGATTTCGCGGAACGCCTCAAAGACACGCGGCTTGTCGAGCGACTTCCAATCGACTTCACCGACCATGTCGGTGGAGCGGTCAACAAGCCTGAAATACCGCTTGTCCAGATCGTCGAACAACCCCTCGCGCCAGAACTCCTTGATCATCGGCTTGTATTCTCGCAGCAAGCCAAGATTCGGAACGATGGACTCGATCGTAACGACGTAATTTCCTTCCCGGTACGTACCGTCCATGGCCGCCTTGATGCACTGCTCAAAATAGGCGACGAGATATCTCGCGTAACCACCAAGAAGCTCATCCCCGCCCTGCCCACCGAGTACGACTTTCACATGCTTCGCAGCGAGCGCGGACACCATGAATTGCGGAAAGGATCCCGGGCCGGCAACCGGGAAATCAAGATGGTAGATGACATCGTGCAGCGAGCGTCTGAAATCCTCCGCGGTGATATCCGCGATATGCACCGTCATGTCGGCCCGGTTGGCCACTTCCTGCGCATAGCGGCTCTCGTCGTACCCCGGATATTCCGTGAAGCGGCCGTGGAAAGCGAGACGATTGCGATGATCGTGACTCGAAGCCAGAAGCGCGACGAGGCTCGAGTCGAGTCCTCCCGACACGTAGCCGCCGATCGGGACATCAGCCCGCAAATGGACATTCATGGAGTCGGCGATCAACTCCCTGAAGCGTTCCTCGAAATATCTCGGGCTGTGGTCGAAATCGACGACATACTGCACGTCCCAGTAGCGTTGAACGCGAACATTTCCATTGTCGACTGTGAACACATGCCCAGGCAGGAGTGCGTTGACATGCGCAAAGAGCGTCTTGGCACCAATCGTATACTGGAACGTCAGATATTCCGCGAGCGCGGTCGAGTCAGTGCGAATCTCCGGCAGCAGGGGCAACAGGGCCTTGGCCTCTGATGCAAAGAACAGAGTGCCGTCCTGCTCCGTATAGTAGAAGGGCTTGATCCCGAAACGGTCTCGCGCGGCGAACAGCCTTTGCCGTCTCTCATCCCAGATCGCGAATGCGAACATTCCCCTCAGATGAGAAACGCAATCGTCTCCCCACTTGTCATAAGCGGCAAGGATCACTTCCGTGTCTGACGTCGAACGAAACGCCCATCCTGACGACAGCTCGTTGCGCAGTTCGATGTAGTTGTAGATCTCACCGTTATACGTGATGACGGTGCCGTTCGGCGCAATCATCGGCTGCGCGCCACCCGTCGACAGATCGATGATGGCGAGCCGTCGGTGGACGAAGCCCACGCGCTTGTCCTTCGATGTCCACTCGCCGGCCCCATCGGGACCGCGATGACTGATCAGCGAGGACATTGCGCGCAGCGCTGCCTCTCCCTTGGGAAAAGGATCGGAGCCTAGCGACAGGAAGCCGGCAATTCCACACATACGATAACCCTAAGCTATTTCGAATTCAGGAATGGGCGCAATCACACGGTTGCGCCGGACCGTTCAATCCCACGCCATGAAAGCAGTGTCCTGAGATCCGAAAGCTACCTCTGTGCATGGCGCGGCGGCCACACTCGATAGCTCAACTTCTTCCGGGAGACAGCTCGGGCGCGCGAGCTCGCGCCTCTACGCCGTTCCCACCGTAGCTCGCTTCGACTCCAACCAGGCCGATCGCATCGAGCGCTTGCGCAATCTGCTCTGTCGACCTCTTGTGCTTGTACCGGTCGGTGAGCGCGTCATGAGTATCCAAGACAGCCCAAGCATAGAGCAGCTTGGGTCCCAGTTGTCCATAATAGTCGTGATAGTCGAGAACGGGCGAGTAGTAGAGGACGGCCTGCCGAAATTTGCTGCCGAGCGGAAGCTTTCGGTAGCGCCAGCTCAGGCGGTGCAAGGGCCACAGGACCGCAACGAGCGTCTTGATGAAATTCATCGCAAGCTTTGCATCCTGCCGAATAAGGAATTTGCGCAGCCGCTGGCGCGTCTTGGTCATGTCCTCGTGGCTGTATCGATAGTGATCGATCACCAGAAGCCCCCCCGGGGCAACGTGAGCCGCAAGGGCCCTGATGGTCTCATCGGGGTCGGGGGTATGCTGGATGACTCCAAGGCAGATCACGACATCGAATGATTGAGGTGCAACCGGAAGAGCACGGATATCGGCCTGACAAACGAAATAGCCCGGCTTTCCCCCGCAGTTCTCCAGGTTTGCCTCGACGGCGGTCGAAAGGTCGCACGCAAACACCTCCGCGCCTTCGGATAGCAGCACCTCGGTAAACCGCCCCGCGCCGCAACCTGCCTCCAAGACTTTCTTGCCACGAACAGCATCGAAGCCGCCAAGGCATCGCTCCAGCCGATCCCGGCTGATCGACGTTCCCGTAAAGGAGTCCAACTGGGTCTTGCGGAAAGTCTTCCATTGCAGCCCAAAAGCTGCGGCGTAGTTCTCCGGCGCAACAAAGCGCGGAATACCTCCGACGACGGGATACGTACGACCACCGGATGCCTTTAGCGCCGTTGTCTGGTTGGAGATGTCGTCGGACATCGGCAATGGCTGCAGTGATTCACCCGTCTCAGGGCAGATGAGTGGAACGATCGGCTTCATGCTGGCGAGTTATCCAATTGAAATAAGGTCGGGAGTCCAGGAGCGGGGGCGCAAGCTCATGTCAGACGCGTAGCCAATAGCGGACCACATCGACCAGCATGAGCGGACGATAGAAGGCGCGCTTTCGAGGCTTAGAGGCCAATTCCCGATACATCGCCTCGACACGCTTCACGTCGATGGGGAAGTTGGCCTGTTCGACAACGATAGCCCGCCCCCTGGCAGCGATGCGCTCACGCAAGGCCTCGTCCTCGAGCAGGCGAAGGATCGCGTCGGCGACGTCCGCGGGATCGATGTCGGCAAACAATACGCTTTCGCCGTCCTTGACGATCTCACCATAGCGATCGAGCCGACCGACGACGTTTGGAACCCCACAGGCCATCGCTTCAAGAAGCGTCTGCGGCAGGCCATCCGAGCGCGGGATTCCGACAGCAACTTCCGCAATGGAATAGAACATCGGCATCTGGTCATGGGGGATGCGGCCAACAAAGCTGACATGGCGCGCGAGGCCGAGCGCTTCAATCCGCGCCATGAGTTCTGCGCGGTACTGCGGATCGGCAGCATATTCCGTGACAACCAGATGCGCCGACTGAACCCGCTTGACCACCAACGCCATGGCTTCGACAAGGACATCGATATTATAGAATGGCTGAAGGATCTTCGGGCTGAGCACGACCCGGGCGCCTTCCGGAATTCCGCATTCGGCGCGAAGCGCTGACGCATCCATCGGCCGGAACTGCTGTGGATCAACTCCCCACACCACGCGCGTCGCTTTGCTGCCGTAGCCGCCGAGCTCATTGAGCTTGCCGATCAGGAAGTCGGATTTTGCCGTTATGCGGTCGGCTACCGCAAAGAGTCTCTTGGTCAACGCAATTCCGCGTCGCGTCGGCGCCCCCTGCTCTTCGTAGAGGACGTCGCCCCCCATGACGCTGACCACCAGAGGTCGAAATCCCAGAGCGCCTGCCAGCCACGCCCAGGTGCTATATGCGTAGTGCACATGGATGACGTCCGGGTTTGTCGTCCTGACGAGCCGACGGAAATCGAAGAACAGCCGCGCCATATCGGACAGTCCGCTCAGATCCCGCCGGGCCAGCTTGCTGCCCAAACGCACAAGGCGCGAGATCCATTCATCCTGTCCAGGGCGAACAGACGGCGTGAGTTCTATGATTTCGCTCAGTCCGGCGGCGGGAGGAGCACTCAGCAGGTAGACCTTGTGCCCCAAGGGGGAAAAACAGCGCACCCGGTTCACGACGTGGGTACTCGTAGCGTAACCAATCGCCAGAATCTTCAACGGACGGGTCATCGAAGCTGCCACCTTCGTCCCGCTAAGCCGCCGAACCGACGGTCATTGCAGAATGGCCGGGATCAAGAACTTGCCGGTGCCAAAGCTCGAGCATGAGCAGCACGAACAGCCGGTTGCCGATATCGTCGCCGCCTTTCATGTGACGATCCACCATTGTCGAGACAACATCGGGTCTGAAATATCCCCTGCGCGCGACGCTTGCTGGCGAAAGCAGGTCATAGACCATGTCCTTCAACCCAGTCCGCAGCCACTTGCCAAGCGGCAGATTGAAGCCTGCCTTGGGGCGGTAGAGAATGTCGGTTGGCAGACGCGACTCCATGGCTTTCTTCACGATCAATTTGCCCTCGCTTCCCTTGATCTTGAGATCGCCTGGCAATGAGAATGCCCATTCGACCAGTTCGTGATCCAGAAATGGAACGCGCGCCTCAACGCCAGCGGCCATTGTGAGCCTGTCGACCTTGGTCAGCATCTCGCCGATCAGCGATGACTTCATATCGGTGTAGAGCTTGCGCGTCAGCTCCGGCTGACCGATCGTCGCATCGTAATGTTGGGCCGTGACATTGTTGGACCACGCTTCCTTTAGATGAGGCCAGAGATCAGGGTGCACAAAATCCACGAGGTCCATGTCTCGGAAGCACGCATAACTGTCGATATAGCGCCCCGACTCTCGCTGATCCCTGCTCATTGCGCGCCACAACCGGTGGCCCGGAGCAATTCGATTGCCGATGGCTCCAGTCCGAGCGAGAAGCCGCTGCAGGGGGCCGTATTTTTGCCCGAGCAGCGGCACGAAGTCCTGGTGCCTCCAAGTGTATCCGGCAAACACCTCGTCGCCGCCGTCGCCCGTCAGAACGACTTTGATTCCGTCGTCCCTCGCCGCTTTGGCCAGAAAGTAGATCCCGAGCGCCGATGACACTGCAAAGGGTTCATCGCAATGCCACGCCATCGCGGGAAGAAAGTCGCCCGCCTCCGCGCCGAGGTCTATCTCCCGGTGCGCGGTACCATAGCGCTCCGCCACGGCCCTGGCATAAGGTCCCTCGTCGAAAACCTCATCTCCGCGAAATACGACAGAAAAGGTTCGCATGCCGGCGCTGGCCTGCGGCCCTACCAAGGCGACGACCGAACTCGAATCGACCCCACCGCTTAGGAAAGCCCCCACCGGTACATCCGCGACAAGATGGCTTCGAACGGCGCTTCCAAAACGCTCATCGAATTCAGCGCAAGCGTCGGCGAGTGAAAGAGCGCGCGGAGCGGCCGGCAAGGGAACGCTCCAGTACTCGCGGTCCTGCACATCGCGTCCGCGAACGATAAGCACGTGACCGGCCTCGAGCCGCCGAATTCCCTTCAGAATTGATTGCGGATCCGGAATGCTGAGGAGATGAAGGAAGTCCGCCAGCGCCGCCTGATCGACCTCACGCGGCGTGCGCGGGTCTGCCAGAAGTGACTTCAACTCCGATGCGAACGATACGGAGTCCTGGCCAATATGATAGTAAAGCGGCTTGATCCCGATCCGGTCGCGTGCGAGCAGCAGCGTCCTTTGCCCGGCATCCCAGATCGCCAGCGCGAACATGCCTCGCAACCGCGTCAGGAAGTCCACGCCGTAGCATCGATAGGCTTGCAAAATAACCTCGGTATCGGACGAGGTTCGGAAGGCATAGCCTCTCTTTTGCAGTTCGCGCCTCAGTTCGACGAAGTTGTAGACTTCGCCGTTGTAGACAATGCGGACCTGTCCGTCGTCGGAGACCATCGGCTGTTCGGCGGCCACCGAGAGGTCGATGATCGAAAGGCGACGGTGACCCAGCCCCACAGGGCCGTTCACCCATATGCCCTCGGCGTCCGGACCTCGATGAGCGACAGCTCTCGTCATCGCCACGACCAGTTCGCGATCAACCGGCCTTTGCCGATCAAAATTCAGGATTCCCGCGATTCCGCACATCTTGAATTATCTGCCCATTGGCTAAAGAGCGCGTGCCAAAATGTCGGCCACGCGATGATCGTAGGTGTGCCCGGACATCGCCAAATCATAGGCACGTTCCGCAATCTCGCGGCAATGCGTCTCGTCCCGGAGCGCACGGACAGCCTCGTCGACGTTCGACAGGTCGGACCGCACGGGGATATAGTGCTCGTTGGCCCTGAGAATGCCGTTATAGCCTCCTTCGATCAGGACTTGGCAGGTCTTGGTACCAATCGCTTCGAAGTGCCTTGACGAGATGCTCTTGCCCGACACGCCGCGGGGGACGCCAATAAAGAACTTCTCGAACACTTCCTCGAAGCTGGCATCCTGGTTCTGCTTCAGGTTGTAGGTTCTGGCGCGATCGAGAAGCGCGCCTTTTTCATTGAGGTAGTAGGTCCCAGATTCCGCGCCGATCAAGGTGCGGCAGCGATTGAGGAAGACAGCCCAATCGTCGCGCGGCATTCGCGACGAGCGGCCACCTCGAATGTCACATCGAATGCCCAGCTCCTCGCCGTGCTTTTCAAAATACCCAATCAGATCGGTTCGTTCTCGATCTCCAACAAAGGGCCAATAGATGTCACCGACAAACCCCACGTCGATATCACGACGCGCATCAGGCTGCGGTGAATATACGGAAGGATTGAGCGCGTGCGGCGTCGCAAGGATGCGCGTTCCTTCCAACTCGCCATAGAGATATTCGGCCGCCGCAATGGGAAGCTGACTGCAGAGGAATTCGGCTTTCACCTCCCGGCAAAACTCGAGCTTCTGATCGAGCAGATCATACTCGTTGCCAAGGAATACTATGATGGGACAAGCGCGGCGGGCCAGGAATGGAGCCGCTCGGCTAATCAGCGACAGGTCGTCGCCGGCCGCGACATGAGACACGATGATGAGATCGTAAGATCGAATGCGCAGCAGATGGCGTCCAAGATCGACCAGGTTGTTGATGTCGCAAACCGTTACATCGAGCTTGGGAGACCGGCAAAACGCATCGCGCCAGTCCCTAACGTATGAGAGGCGCTGGTTAAAGTCATACAAATGCGCATAGAGGTTGCGTACCAGTGCACTGCGCTGGAGCGGGCCGGGAGGCTGAGCACCTGCCTTTACGCCAAAAACACCACGCAGCACCGTCGCAGCCGTCAGGACGACCTTCCCGGTTCCGTTTTGGTCGAGGAAAAGAACTTTCTTCTTTGTCACCTTGTTACTTCTCGGTCAGTGCGCAACTTTGTCTTCAATGCGCGACACATTTGGAGCCGACTTGCTGAGATGTCGATTAAGAAGCGGCTCGAGCGTTCGCTCCTCATACGCCCAGCAAAGCTCCTGACGGCTTACCCGAACATTTTCCCGAAAGGTCTCGCGAACTTCGTCATTCTCGACCAGCAGCTGGAGCGCTGATCTGATCTCGTTGGCATCCTGCGCATTGGCCATGATTCCAAGCTTGTGGCGCTCGGCAACGCGTCGGATCTGCTCGAGATCGGGATAAACCAGCGGCAACCCTGCCGCCACCGACTGAAAGAAGCCGTTCGGCAGGATGTTGGGATATTGGATAGTCCTCTTGAAATAGAGCAGGACCGCGACGTCGGCTGACGCAGCGACGGGGACGATTTCCTGTGGCAGCACGGGCGGAACGAAGTGCACGCGGCCTTCCAGGCCACGCGTCGCTAGCGCGTCGTTGCAATCGGGATAGCGTCCGCCCAGGAATGCGAGATGAACGTGCTTCGGCAGGGATACCAAGGCGTCGAAGGCGCCTTCGAGGGTCATGCCCGACTTATAGTTTCCGATAAACACGACGAGGAACGCTTCCGGCGCGAGACCAATCGCGTCGCGGATTGTCCGGGGAACTTGACGATCCAACCGGAAATCATGCGCGTTGCGCAGGATCACCGGCTCGCACCCAAACCGTTCGCGCATCAAGGCTGCGATACCCTCATTCACCGTCACGACGTCGGAGGCGAACCGGATACATGCGGCCTCAATCGCGCCTTCGAACGGAATCACCCACTTCTTCCAATAGGAAGAGACAGTGGGGTCTTCCTTTTGATGCTGATAGAAATCATGTGCGTCGTAGATCATCCTGGCTCGATACCGAAGGCAGAGCAGGAAAACCGCAGGAAATTGATAGAATGAGTGAAGATAGTAGAGATCGGCACGAGGAGTGACGGAAAGGACCTTAAAGACGTGTTGATCAAGGTATGTCGCGAGATAGTTAGCGAAGGCCAGAGGGTTGATGGCAGCAGCACGGAGTGATTGGGAGATTCCAGCAGGAAGAATTCGAGTGGGCAACCACCCCACGACTTCCCTGGCAAGCAGGATCATCGCGTAGGGAAGAGCGAAAATGATCTGCGCGATAGAGGGACGCTGTTGGAGTTGCTTGCCTCCATTCAGGGAAACAAGCGCTCGAAGAAGGTTGCGCTGCAGGGCGCGCGCGACACGCCTCAAGCCTGGAATACGAAGGACAAGCCGGCCAATAGGCCATCGGTGCAGTATCGACAGGCTCTTGATATCCTGAATTCCAACGGGATCTGGAACAACGGCAGCTAATTTCTCCTCAGCCTCGGGATGTGGAGCTGCGACCGCTTCGGACGCGACTGGCGCAGCATCAGTGGACGTTTGAGGTTGAGCACGGGCGCCGATCGAAATGATCTCGAATGGGATTGCCTCATCGGCAAGGCGACTCGGCGCCCCCTCGATAACAATCGATTTGAATCCAAACCGATGCACCGAGGTGACTTGTTTAAGCGTCCGGCTGTCAGCCGACAATGGCAGCGGCGTTAGCGAAACAACAACGGGCCTGCGGTCCACGTCCTTCATCCGATTCTTCACCCAGCAATCAGGCAGTTCGGGAGTCCGGGCTTCCACGATACAAGAAACGAAAATACGTGAGAGCGATCAGACATTGAACTGCTTCCGCCACATATAGAGATTGAGCCAACGCCAAGGCAAAAAGTCGAGACGGCCGGCTTCCTTGATATTCGAGAAAGCGGCGCGGGCGCCGTCGCGGTCGATGAAATCGGCAAGAGCATCCGAGTTTACGGCATCCGAGATGAGAGGACTCAACACGGTTGTCTGCCAGTGCAGCTCCGGCGTTGCGAAGCCCATCTTTCGAGCGCGCATCCTGACAGGTTCCGGCAAAATTCCATCCATCGCGTCACGCAGCACACGCTTCGCGTAGCCGCCGCGGAATTTGATGTCAGACGGAAGCGCAAATGCAAAATCAACCAAACGATGATCGAGAAACGGCACCCTGGATTCAACCGAGAAAGCCATCGAGTTTCGATCCTCGAAGCGCAGCAGCGCCGGCAGGTTGCTCTCGAAGAAGAAGCGGCGAAGCACGCTCGCGAATGGCGCCTTGGCGTCCCACTTGGTCTCAAAAGACTGCAATCTGGTCCGCGATGCGTCAGCACATGCTCGTTCGAAATCCGCCCGCATCCAGGGGAGCTGAGGCGCGCTCGCTGGTGGCGATTTCTCGCCAGCCAGGGCGGCGAATATCCCGCGCAGCCGGCTCCATGGAAGAGTCGTATGCCAAGGTGTTCCTTGCATGCGGGACCACTGCCAGCTCTCAAGCAATACCTTCAGGAATCGCCCCTTCGCAGCCATCTCCAGGAAGAAGTGCGGTACAGTGCTCGCGTAGCCTCCGAGCATCTCGTCCGACCCCTGCCCGTCGAGCACCACTTTCACGCCCCTATCACGTATCAAGCGAAACACCGACCACTGCGCGAAGATGGAGGTCGACCCAAAGGGCTCGTCCTGATGCCATATGAGAGCTTGCAGGTCCGCCTCAATGTCCCTGTCGCCCGGCTCAATGAAATGCGGCTGCACCTCGGCTGCAGCCATGTTCTGCCGGGTGAATTCCAACTCATTCGCTACGGCGATGTCGAAGTGGCAGCTAAACGCGTGCCTCTCGACCGGCAATTGCGATTCTTGTGAAATATCCCGCATCAGCACCGCAATGGCGCCGCTGTCCAGTCCGCCCGAAAGACAGGTACCCACCGGCACATCGGCGCGTAGATGGATGCGAACGCTTTCGCGAAGCAGTTCGCGGAATCGTCGGGCCGCCTCTTCCGGCGAAATGCCCTCGAGCACGGGACCCGCGGCGGGGGTGTAGTACCGCCGCTCGTCCAGCCCGCCCTGGTCCAGGGGCAATACGAGCGTCCTTCCAGGACGGAGCTTGCTGATACCGGCAAAAAACGTCTCGTCACTGACGTCTGAAATCTCGTACTGAAGATAATCGTACACCGCTCGGGTGTTGAGCGTCCGTGGCACCCACGGGACTTCAAGCAGTTGCTTGATCTCCGAACCAAACGCAAAGCGGTCGCCGACCGCAGCATAGTGAAGCGGCTTGATCCCGAAACGATCGCGCGACAGAATCAGGTGACGTTGGCGAAGATCGAGGATTGCGAGCGCCCACATTCCGACGAAGCGGGTGAAAGCATCAGGTCCCCATGCCTCATAGGCTCGAAGAATGACTTCCGTGTCGGAATGAGAGCGGAATATAGCCCCGCGCCCCTCCAGTTCGGCGCGCAGTTCAAGATAGTTATAAATTTCGCCGTTGTAGGTGATCCAGAGTCGCCCGTCATCGGACGCCATCGGCTGATGGCCGGAGTCCGACAGGTCGATGATGGCGAGCCTCCGGTGCGCAAGAAGGAGATTGGCCTCATCTCCATTTGCAGACAAATCACCGTCGGGAATGACTTTCCCCCTGCCCTGTCGCGTATCGAACCAGACGGCCCCCTCTCCGTCAGGACCACGGTGCGCAGCAACGGACAACCCCTTGAGGAGATCCCTCGGTGGCATGCGGAATCCACCGCGATCGAACACGCCGAATATGCCGCACATCAGCGATACGACATCTGAGTCAGGACACTCGGCCCACTCGCGCGACTACCGCAACGAGCAATGGAAAGTGTCTTCGAGTACACGGAGTATGTCATTCCACTTTCCGAAGCTCGTAGCAGCCGTCAATTCCGGCGGCCTGTCCGTCGACATACGGCACACCTCTGGCATCAAATTCCAGCCTCGAGAGAAACTGACGACTTTCAGCGTCGAAGGATCGATCCATCATCGGCGTGAACCGCTGCGGCAGCAACGACATTTCGAAGATGGAAACCGCATTCCCGATGTGCTTGGCACTGAACCCCGAAATGCCCGCAAGCTCATTCATCTCTTGCGTCGTCCAATTTCGGCTTATCGGACAGTCGAAAGTATCGGTAGATCGCCTGAAGGCTTCCTCACGCGAAAGACCGCGATATTTTGCGTCGCTCGCCGGCAAGACGTGAGAAACGAACAGATGAACCCAAATGCTGTTGCGATTGTAGACCATCAGCCGCGCGTATCCCGACGGCTTCAGGATTCGCCGAAACTCTTTCAGAATTTTCTCCGGGCTCGGGACGTGATTGAGCACTCCGGAACAGTGCACATAATCGACCGTTCCATCATCAAGAGGGATGCGATCGTCAGTTTCGGATACGTGGATAAGCTTGCAATCATACCCGTGAACGCGCAGGCGATCCGCCGACTCCGCCAGCGACGGACGGGAAATGTCCATGCCATACACGGCTGCAGGGCGGGAATACGTTAGAAACCCAACCAGGTCGTGACCGGGACCGCAGCCGTAATCGACGATCACCTCGCCATCGTGAGACGAAACCGGCAGAAACTTGATGTAGTCGACATATTGGTCGTTTCGCCAATGCATATAGTCGAGAGACTCGGCCGGCGACGAGAATTTCTTATGGAGCGTGACGTTGAAGTCGCTCCAGTAAGATTCAGAAGAGGGATCGGCCTCGGTGTGAGGCGAGGTCGCAGCCGCAAGCACCGTGCGGCCGCCCTTAAACTTGTTCGCCAAAGATGCTCCTATTCGCCTCAACATTGATCTAAGCTCCTACCGAATTGACGTAGAGACCCAAAACGTCAAACGCCCGCCGTGCCACTTTGTTGGTCCTTCAGCGAAATTGCCGGCCACGAGATCAACACTCACCTCGGCGCCAACGAAGCCGAGACGGCCCTGACATGAGCGCCTTTCGGCATTTGCCGGTGGCGATCAGAGAAGTTACCTCGCCAACCAAGCCAACAGCGGACTGACCCGGCTTCTGACCCTTCCAGGCACCGCTCTCCACATTTTCCCTATGGGTCCAACCGGACTCATATCCGGCTCGACCGGCTCCGCCGCCTGACGAGCATCATCTTCGGCCAGCGGAACATCATCCGCGGCTCGAGGCACAGCATCATTTTGCGGCTCGCTCCTCGGTTCGAGCAGCTGCCTTAGATGGTCCTGCTTGGCAGACAGATAGGCTGACAACTGAGGTACGTCGGTGGGCACCTCCGACAATGCGACCGTGTAGGGATCCTGCGGATCATGGGGAGATCGCCACGGCTGCGCAACCGACTGCCAATGTTGCCTTTCGGGATCTGTGACGACGCTTGGATAAAGCTCTTCAATCGCGGACGCGATCACCGAAGTGAGCGCACGGTAGCTGTAGTTACCAGATGCAATCAGATGTTCGTGAGCTCGTTCCACATAGCCCTGCAGGGACTCAAGATTGTCAAGCTGTGCCAGAACATGGCGGGCGTTCGAGAAATCTTTCTCCAACGGGATGTAGTGAACATCCGGGACGATCGCATCGGAATAGCGTCCTCGAAAGAGAATCATTGGCGTCATCATCGCAGCGCATTCGAACACACGCGGAGAGACCTGTCCGGTATCAAATGGCTGCTCGAAAGGCGCCAGGAAGTCAGCCAGCTCTGGATATTCAGGCGCACGGCCATGCAGGGCACGGAATCGCTCAATCTCCCGCTCGAGCTCCTGGTCGAAATCGAAGGCGTTGCTTCCGCTCTCGCTGCCAAGCATAGCTCGGCAGTCACCGATGAAGTTGAACCAGTCCTCGCCGTAGATTCGACTGGCTTCATCAGTCCTGATGTTGTGCGGCTGGCCCAACTCATCGCAAAGCGCGGCCATGTAGCGGCCAATCTCGAATTTCTCAAAGCCGAGTCGTCCGTACCTCGCGCCGATTTGACGGCCGCGATAACCGATCGGAAAAGGTCGCTCAGCCAGCGGCTTGATCCGGCGATCCGGATGTGCGGCCGGCGCGTATCCCGTCAGCACCTGCCTCAAAGCAACACCCGGCAGCTGCATCGCGGGGTACACAAGCGGCCAGAATTCCTTCTGAACGCTTGTAAGCAGAACGTGAAAGCCGAGGCGCCTGATCGCACTCCGCAGCACACCTGTCCGATCGTACTCGTCCTGCGCTATTGCGATCTTCAGGCCACGAAACGACAGAACGGCTCGCACGTAATCGGGGTTCAAGTACCAATCAAAACAGAGCCGCGCACTGTAGCTGTTGATCAGGACATCGAATTCATTGATGTCAAAATTCAGCCGTGCGTCGTCCGTGCAATGCACGAACTGGACTTCGCAGCCGGGAAGGTCCTTCAGCGCAGTAAGGTATTCCAATGTTGTCGGGACAACATTCGCGGCAGCCGAATAGGCTACCAGAACCCGCATCACTCGACCTGTCATCGAATCTCGGTATCCAGCAAATGCCGAGCCTCCGGATTCAAGCTCAAACCCGAGTCCTGATCGGGAGCGAACTGCCACTCCGCCGAATGAAAGAAGTCCGCGGAAACGTCAACCAGAGATTCCTGAACCTCAACGATCAGATCGAAGCTTCGCGACAACAAGTCGTGACGCACGGTGCCGTTGAATTTTGCCAGGTGATCGGCCCCATGGATACTGAGGCTTACAACGTATTCACCCGGCCCGAGCTGCACTGGATTAAACAGCATCTCCACGCAGCGTTCTTGTCCTTTCGTCGCGGAAAACTTGTCGGGGGGACTTATGAGCTTTGCCCGGCATGCTCCCAAATAGTCGAGCACGACGATGCCGTATCGGCACTCAAAGTCCCCATCCACGCAGGCAACCACATTCAGCACCAGCTTGGCCGGCGCCAGCGCCATCAATCTGTTGGTCTCTCCGCGCTCCGTGACCATCGTAAATCCGGACAGCTTCAAATCGCCGCTTGATGCCCATCTCGATAGCCCGCCACGCGCGACGAACTTGAAATCCCGGGGCGGCTCGATCGCCGGAAAAACAGCTGCCGTCGCGTGTGGAGCGAAATGCGGCTCCTGCAACAAGACCTCTCGATCAAATGTTGCTTTGCCATCCGCGGGCTTTTCTGATCGCGCTGGCAGCGACACTGAACCAGCAGCCCTTGCCGCTGCGCCATCGTCGCCGGCGGCAGACGAAACCACGGGCGCCTGAAAGCGCTGATCGCCCCCTCCGTGCACGAACTCCTCATAGGCCTTCACCACTGCGAAGGCATCCCCCTGCATGCGGATCTTGCCCTCGTGAAGCCAGATCACTTCGCTGCACAGCTCGAGTACCTGCGGCATTGAGTGGGAAACAAGCAGCATCGTGCAGCCACTTCGCACCAGGGCCTCCACCCTGGCCTTCGATTTTGCGACGAAGTAAGCATCCCCAGCGCCGAGGACTTCATCGACGATCAATATCTCCGGCCGGATCGCGGTTGCGGCGGCAAACATCAGGCGCGCCAGCATGCCCAACGAATAGGTCTTGATCGGCTGATCGAAGAAGTCGCCGAGCTCGCAGAACTCGATGATTCCCTCGATTGCGTCCCGATACTCGTCCTTGCGAAGGCCGTTGTACTGCAATGAAGCTTCGACGTTTTCCCGCCCGGTATGTTCCGGATGAAACCCGAGGCCCGCGGCCATCAGTGCCTGAACTTCCCCATTCACCGACACCGATCCATGTGTCGGCGAGAAATTTCCGCAGACGAGCTTCAACAGCGTGGTCTTTCCCGCCCCGTTCCGCCCGATGATCCCGATCCTGTGGCCACGCGGCACCGCGATGGAAATGTCGCTGAGCGCAGGAAAAATCTTCGGCTGTTGACGGGTTCGAAATCCGAAGCGCTGCAGGCCAAGAACGTCGACCAGCTGGTCGCCTTGACTTCCATAGAGCTTGTAGATCTTGGAAACCGCTTCGAACTTGATCGCGAACTGCTCAAGCGTAGTCAAAGAACACACCCTTTGCGCGCTGGAAGAACGAGTATCCCACCATAAAGCTCGTGATCGCTATCAGAGCTGCGCCGCCGAAAATGCGGGGGTCGGGCCAGTTGCCGTAGCAGATGAGCTGCTGAAACGTCAGCACGAAGTAGGAAAGCGGATTCAGGAGAAGCAGCGGCTTCATGACACCCGGAACCATCTCCGGAGTATAGGCGAACGGACTGATGATCATCATGACCATAAGAACCAGTCCGATGACCTGCTGAATGTCTTTCGCAATCAACGAGACAAGCGAAAGTATCCATCCAATTCCAGTCGCAAACATCAGCAGGAGGAGCCAACACACGGGAACGAGCACGATGGCCTTCCAATCGGTTCGCCCAAGAACGAAGCCCAGGCAGAGCGTGATTGCGAGACCGAACAGATGAGGGAAGTGCGCCGCCACCACAGATCGCAGCGGGATCAACTCCGCGGGAAACACCGTGTTGAGCAGCAGATTCTTGTTTGCAGAGACCGAGGAAATTGAGCTCGTGAGCGCTTCGTTGAAGGCCATGATCGGAACCAGCCCGGAGAAGACCAGCAGGATATAGCCCCACTCATTGAGACCGCTGGGGCGGACCTTGAATACGAAAGCATACAATCCGGCGTAGATGCTTAGCTGCATCGCGGGCAGAAGGACTGCCCAACCAATGCCAACCACTGATCCAAGATAACGCTGGCGCACGTCGTGAGCCACCCCCTCGATGACGCGCGCTCCGTAGATCGAAAGAAGTCGAAAAACATTCAGATTTGATGAGTATTTCATTTTCCATCAGCTTCATCGATGCGGTGGAGAAGAAGCTCCTTGGGCCTTGGTCTGCCCCGTCGATCGACTTCCTCGAATTGCACGACGCTAGCCGGCGTCAGCGCTGAGCGCTCCTGACGAGTCGAGCTTGTATTTCTCGCCGGTTCGCGGACAGACCAGATCTGCGCCCAGCCGCTCTCCGCTTCGGCTCATCCAGCCGGCCCGTCGCGCCGGATTGCCAATCATCAAGGCGAATGCCGGCACATTCTTCGTCACGACAGAGCCGGCGCCGATGAAGCAGTATTCCCCGAGCGAATGGCCGCACACGATAGTGGCGTTGGCACCGATGCTGGCGCCACGCCCGACGGGCGTGCTTCGAAACTCGTCCTTGCGCGACACATCGGCACGGGGATTGTTGACGTTGGTGAACACGCAGCTCGGACCGCAAAACACGTCGTCTGCGAGTTCGACACCGTCGTAGAGCGACACATTATTCTGAATCTTGCACCCGGCGCCGATCTTTACGCGCGGCCCGATCATGACATTTTGTCCGATCGAACAATTCTGACCGATTACGGTGCCGGGAAGCACGTGGCAGAAGTGCCAGATCTTGGTACCTCGCCCGATGATCACGCCATCGTCCACGTAGCTGGATGCGTGGATCAGCACGCCCGGAAATCGGGGATCATCCTTCATCTCGCTCATTTGGACGACGCCCCACGCGCGGACGGATGCTGCCATTCATGCCCGGTGGTCAATGGTGCCTGGCGGAAGGCAGACACGATGTCGATCGAAGCCCGCACGTCGTCAAGGCCGAAACCGCGCCCTGCCAGAATCTCCTGGTAGCTCCGCGTATGGAGATCCGTGAAGCCCTCCGAGAACTCGACCTCCTCACCATCAACGGTGATCGAGCGGAAGGTCGTCTTCTTGCCTTGCACATCAGACGGCAGATCATTGCTGTCTACCGACAGAAACCAGCTGATGTCTGCCCGCTCGCATTCGAGGAATCCGGCCGCTCGCTCGCGCTGGCGCAGATGCGCCTCATTGCGCTTGACCGAACCAAACACGAAGCTCAGCATGTCAAAGAAGTGCACACCGATATTGGTGGCGACCCCTCCCGACTTGGCATCCTCGCCTTTCCAGGATGTGTAATACCAGCGGCCTCGTGAGGCGATATAAGTGAGCTCCACCTTGTGGCGCTTGTTGCTCGTCCCGAACTTCTCCCGCAGGTTGATGATGGCGGGATGAAGCCTCAGCTGCAGGATGGTTGAGATGCGCCGGCCGGTATCCTGCTCTATCTCGGCGAGACCGTCGATGTTCCATGGATTCAGCACCAGCGGCTTCTCGCAAATTGCGTCGGCTCCTGATCGCAGGGCGAACCGGCAATGCGCATCATGCAGATGATTGGGTGAGCAGATCGACGCGTAGTCGATTTTCTCGCCACGCCGCCGCAGCTTATCGACGTGGCGATCAAATCGTTCGAACTCGGTAAAAAAGTGGGCATTGGGAAAATAACTATCCAGAATGCCGACTGAGTCATTTGGATCGTAGGCGATCTTCAGATCTCCGCCTACCGCGTGTATCGCCCGCATGTGACGCGGCGCCACATAACCGGCTGCTCCTATCAACGCAAACGAATGCATCTGGCTTCTCACGCCTCCCAACGAAGTTCAATTTTTCCAAGCTACCGCACTCGGGGTGAATCGAGCACCACCCCGAGCCGGATTTCTCTACCACCACGCCTGCCGACGGCAGACGCCGTCAGGCCGCGGCAATCAGATTGGCGCCGACCATCACACGCACCTTGCGCCCCAACAGGTCGAGCAAGACCGCGACACGCTCATGATCGCTGACGCCTTCCACCAGCGCGAGACTATCAGCGAACGCCCCCTCGGTGATCCGCACCTTGTCTCCGGGTGCAAAGGGAGACCGACGCGAGAGCGCGATGAAACCGGCTTCGTCCTCACGCGCCTTCAACGCCCCGACCACGGCGTTCTCCACCGACGCCGGCCTGCCATGCAAGCAGACCAGATGGGAAACACCGAGTGTCGATTGAATAGCGCGCCACCTCTGCGTTGCGAGATCGATGGCGACAAACAGATAGCGCGGAAACAGCGGCCGCGCGACGACGTCGACCCGGCGTGCGTGACTGCGGCGCTTTTGGTAGCGCGGAAGATAGACACCAAATCCCTGGCGGACCAGATTGGCCGCCGCCTTCACTTCGGCATTGACGTGCGTCTGCACGACATACCAGCTGAGGCCGAGCTGCGCTTCCGTTGCCATCATTCCACTCTCTGCACGCCAGGCGGACGTAACCCCAGCAGGTCCGGCGTCAATACTCTTTCCGGCCCGAACATATCGACAGCCTGATCGAACACATCCCTGGCCTTGTTGAGATGTGTAACGACGACCGCGTCGAACGGCTCGGCCACTTCGGCATAGGATGGCACCACTTCGATCCCGAAGAAGTGTGACGCGGCTTCATCGGCATCGACAACGGCAACGATGGACACCGGGCTGTCCACGGCGCACAAGATGGCTATTTCGCAAAGATCGGACTTCCCGGCGAAAACAATTCGCTTGAAGCCCAGCACCTGAGCGCGATCGAACACGCGCGAATACTCTTCCTTGGCTCTTCGAAAGAGCGAAAACGACGAAGAGAGGAACTCAACGGTGAGCCTTGATTTCTCGGAAAAGCCCTGGGGCGTGAGATAATAGGCATATCGACGGGCCGGCGCCTGGCCAACCTTGACGAACCCCTTCTTGATGGCGCGCCTCAAATAGGCATTGACCAAGCCAAGCGCGATTCCAAGTTCCGCCGCGATGCGCCGCTGCGAGCGCGCCCCGTCGATTTCAACGGAGGTGAGCAGACCGAGCACAAGTCGGTCGCTGTCTCTGTCGTCCGTCGGGAGTGTGTTTGCCATGCGCCAATTCCTGCAAGGCGTGCATTAGCGCGTTCATGCGATGAACGTCAAGCCAAATCGTTCACGCGATGAACAGATCAAGTCATTGTTTTTAAAAATAATTTATCGGATGAACCGACATCTCGTCCCCACCAAATGTCAAGCGTGGTCATCCAATGGCGTCAAGTATCGCGCTGCCAGCACCGAGTAACTGTACTGCCGGGCTGCGGCGATCCGATCGCCCCGCGAACGCTCCGGGCCATTCAGCGCCGCGACCAGGGACTTGGCGAGCGCTGGCGGATCATCCGGTGCACATCGAGACGTCACCAGCTCTTCAAGCCCCGCGAGCGCCCTGCCCTCGCACGCGATGACGCTCCGCGGGGCAAACAGGCAGTAGTCGAAGAGTTTGTTCGGGCTGATGCCATGGTGATAGAGCGCGTTGTTGTGGAAGGCCACGACGGCGCAATCGGAGGCATGCAGCATGCCGTGCACGACCGATCGATCGACTTCATCGTGAAACTCCACATTGGCTAGCGTGGCCGCCCGCTGTCTCAACGCCTCCCTCGAGGTCCCTGAACCGATCATCACGAAATGGATCTCGGGGTTTGCTTTGCCGAGGATGGAAGCCGCGTCGAGAATGGCCTCCACGGCATTTGGAGGGCCCATGCCGCCGGCGTAGAGAACGACGCGCCTGCCCTGCCGCTTCAACAGATTGATGCGATCGATCAGAGGGTGACCCAGATTTTCGATCGTCAGCGCGCTCTGTATTTCACCGTCGGACACTCCGTTGGGGATCCACGTGAACTTACCAGACGGCAAGCCACGCGCGCGCATATGGGCTTCAGCTCCGGCCAACAGACAGATCACGCGATCTGCCGCGCGATAGGCTGAGCGCTCCTTCCAGCCGAGCACCTTCATCAGCGGATGCCAGGCGGGGGTCATTCCAAGCGCCACGATGCTCTCCGGCCAGAGGTCGCGGACCTCCAGCCAGAACCTGGCATCGAATTGCCGCGCGATCTGATCTGCCGCCGAGATGAAGAACAAATGCGGGCTCGACGCAATCATCAGATCTGGTTTGCCGAACTGCGCGGCGATTGCAGACGCTGCCGAGCGGAAGGCCGGCCCAAAGCTCAGGTTGTTCCGAAGCCGCCCCAGGCTGCCGCCGGCATAACGCGGTGTATCCAGAAACCAGAAGTCGACGTCGTTGATCCGCTGCGGCCCCGGAACGCGCGGCTGCCTGTGTAGATGATGGAAGGCGGCGCTGACCACCAGCACCCGATGCCCCATCTGTTTCCAGGCGTCGGCAAGCCAGAACGGACGATAGTGGCGCCCCAGGCCCGGGCCTCCTGCAAAAGGATGCAGCAGCCAGATGTTCATGCCACCGCTCCGAGCGAGGCAAATCGTCGGTAGAGTTCGTTGAGCTCCAGCGCGTCATGCTGCCAATTAAAATTCCTGGCGACCGCCGCCCGTCCCGCCAGCCCCAATCGGATCGCCCGTTCTGGGTCATCCGCGAGCATGGACAGGCCGTTCAGCAGCGCCGCGCGATCGTTGAGCGACACGACGAATCCGCACTCCGCCGCCTCGACGATCTCCTTTGATTTCGGCAAGTCACTTGAAATGACGGGCAGCCCGGCGGCCATGTATTCAAAAAGCTTGGTTGGAAGTGACAGCAAATAATTCGGTTCGGGCAACAGCAGATTGAGACCGATGAGACTTTCGTTCAGCAGCGCCGCTATCTCGCCCCGCCCGAGCCTACCCCGGTATGATACGTCGGCGGAAGATTTCTCGAGCCAGGCTTCTTCTTCGCGGCCGATGCTCCCGGCGAGCACGAGCGGCAAACGCACCGCGGCACATGCCTCCACCATTTCGACCAACCCGCGATCGAAACTCGTCCGGCCCACGTAAACCGCCTGCCGCCGGCGCCTCGTCGTCGGCGTCGGCTCGATGAATTCGCCCAGTCGCACGGTGTTTCGCACCAGCGTGACGGCTGCACCATAGACGCGAAAGCGATCGGCAATGGCCGGCGTCGCAGCCACGATCGCATCAAAACGGCGCGCGGCGCTCCGCTCCACCAGTTCCATCGCGCGCGCCACAGCGGGCCGCATCCAGGGCCAAATCCATCTCTTGGAATAGATGTCCGCCGGCACATCCTCGTGGACGTCGTAGATCACCTTGCAACGTCGACTCTTCAGCCGCAGCGCGAAGGGAATCAGTTCGGGATCGTGAAATTGCACGACGTCCGCGCCGGTCGCGCGGGCAAGCGCGAGCGCCGCTCGTCCCACGACCCACGGGCGCTTCCATCGGGCAACCGGCGGCACCTCGATCAACTTGAATTCAATGCGGCCTGGATCGCTCGGACGGGGTGATCGCGCCACGACAGTCACGTCGTGACCGGCCTCGGAGAGGCTTCGCGCCTCCTTCTCGACGATTCGAATGTCATCGGCCGAATGGACACTCGACAACATGCAGATCTTCATGGAGCTTCAACCCCGAAGCGTTCAGCCCAAAGCGCCACGCAATAGAGCCGCCAGCGCATTCCGAGGTCGAGCCGGTGAAATTTCCTCTTCACCGCAGCCATGTCCGCGTACCGAGCAAGCAGTGCGCTGCCGGCCACCTTTTCATACATCGCAGGCGAGTGTCGATTGAGCCATAGCTGATCGGGCGCGGCGAAACCGATCTTGTCCTTGCGCCAGGAGATGCTGGTCGGAAGAACCTCCTGCATGGCTGCACGGAGCGGCCACTTCGTCCACCCGTTGTTCAACTTGATGCGCGTTGGCAAGCTCAACGCAAACTCAACAAATCGGTAATCCAGGAACGGCAATCGCGTCTCGATCCCAAACCGCATCGAGTTCTTGTCCTCGAAACGGAGCAGCATCGGCAGATTGGTCTCCGTGATCTCCAGTACCTGCATTTCCTGCGCGTCCCTCGTCTCCCGCGCAAAACGGCGAAGACACTCCGGCAAGTCCGGGTTCTTCAGGAAGGCATATCGCCAACGGTAGAATGTGGCCCTTAGCACCGCCGAGCTGGCGCCAAACAGGTACATCAGCAAGCGTTGAGCCGAAACGCCAGCCTGTGTGGCCGCGCGGAAGGCGGTAAAAAATCCGCTTACACCAGAGCGATCCAGCTGGTCGCGGAGCCACGCCGCATAATAGCGATGATAGCCCAGCAGCGTCTCATCGCCCCCCTGACCATCGAGCAGCACAATCACGCCGTTCGCGCGCGCCGTCTTCATCACCTCGTATTGCATCATGATCGAGGGACCAGCGAACGGCTCTTCCTGCACCTCGAGCAAGGCTTCCGCGGTCGATGCGAAATCCTCATAGCTCGGCTTGGTGCGCAACCAGTTCAGCTCGGCCTTTTCCACGACGTCGGCCGCGTAGGCTTCCTCGTTGTTCGCCGCCTGCTCGCTCACCGCAGTGATGGCAAAGAAGCGACCATTGGAGGACGACGCGTAGTGCCTTGCGGCCAGCGTCGCGACGCTCGAACTGTCCAAACCTCCCGACAAGCAGGTTCCGACGCGAACATCCGAGCGCAGGCGCAGGCGCGTCGCGTCGTCGAGCAGCTCCGCCAGTAACCTGGCCGCATCCTGTTCGTTCCCCACGGTCAAACGAGGCGCTAGCGAGTAATAGCGCTCGATCTCGATCCGCCCCGTCGACACGTCGACGCGCAACTTGTGTCCGGGCGGCAGCTTCTCGATCCCCTTGAAGAAGGTCCGGCTGGTGTGATCGCTCAAACCGCAGACGAGAAAATCCCTGACGAGATCGTCGTCCGCGATCGAACGCCCGATCAAGGGAAGCAGCTGGCGAATTTCCGAGCCGAAGGCGAACTGCGTCGCCGTGTTTGCGAAGTAGAACGGCTTTACGCCAAAACGATCGCGCGCGCAGAACAGCGTATTGTCGCGCTCGTCGTGAATCGCGAACGACCACATGCCGTTGAAACGGTCGAGGCACTTCTCGCCCCAGCGGATATAGGCCGCCAGCAAGACCTCGGTGTCGGAGGCGGTATGAAAGACGTGACCGAGCGCTTCGAGTTCTGTACGAAGCTCGAGATAGTTGTAGATCTCACCGTTGTAGGTGATCCAGATCGGAAGAAGTCGATCGCGCATCGGCTGCGCGCCGTCGTCAGTCAAGTCGATGATGGCCAACCGCCGGTGCCCTAACCCGACCGCGCCATTGACTCTCACTCCGCGTCCATCCGGACCGCGGTGAGCGACGAGATCGGTCAGTCGATCGACTTGATCAGCATCAACGAGCCCGTTCTTGGCGACTAGGCCGAATATGCCGCACACGAGTGACTGACCTATATCCGCTTGGGTTTCTTGGACAATGCGACGGGAAACGCATTCGAGCCGCTATGGCTTGAAATCCCATCCGGCGCCTGAGCTCACCTCTAACCCGTTCACGCGATGAACGTCAACCTCACCGGGTGAAGGAGCGCTCGCGCGAGCTGACTAACGTCTATCTTCCGATCTGTTCACCACGCTCCCGACCTGCGACCTGTCGCATTGTCGCCGCAAAACTCGCTGCGAACGCGCTGACGTTGTCGTCCTGGTGCGGGACGACGTTCCGTATGATGGGCCCGTGAGCGTCCTGCGCGGCCTGCATCAGGTGGTCCGCCAACGCGACCGGATCGTCGACGCCGAAATAGCGGGCGCTACCGGCGGTCTGCTCCCGATGCACGTCGATGTCAGACAGGATCATCGGAACGCCAAACGACTTCGCCTCCTCGACGGTCGTGCTCCAGCCCTCGAAGCGCGATGGGTTGATCAGTGCGGTTGAGGCGCGCAGCAGCGCGTAGACATGCGGCAGCGGGATAACGCCAAGGTGGCGGAAGTGCGCTTCAAGGCCGCGCTTCTGGATCTCGGAGTTGACCAGATCATAATAGCCCGGCTCGCGCCGATCTTCCTTGCTGCCGGATGCACAGATCACCACGTCGACCGCCCGCCCCTTCAGGATCGTCAAGGCGTCGACGACGAGCTGGTGGTTCTTGTGGCGATAGAACTGATTGGGCAGGTAGAAATAGTTCGCAGGCAGATCATATGCCGCGATCACGTCCGACGGGTCGGTGTTCAGGAACGCGGCCGGCGGCTGGGTCGCGAAGCGAACCACGCAGACCTTGTTTCTTGCGCCTGGATAGTAGGCCTTGAAATCACGCAGCGCGCTCTCGCTGCTCAGCATGATGGTTCGGCCCGAGGCGATTTGCATGCGAAAGCCAAGCTCGCGGCGCCAGCGTGCCGTCGCTGGAAACAGTTGCGGCAGAGAGCGGTGCTGCAGATCCGGAATCCATGCCACCGCCGGACGCGCGAGCCGCCAACCAAAGAAACGTGCCGATTCGACGACGACATCAATCCCGGCGTCTCGAAACGCCGCCGCGGCTCCGCGATCGAGACCAAGCCCGAGTGCCGCGGCCAACCCTGGCTGTCCATCGAATGCTTCCGATCGAACGACCTCGACACCCGGTATTGCGGCAAGCTCCGCGAGCTCATTCTCCTCGGCCCTGGTCCCGGCAAAGACGATCGGAACGAATTCGCCGGGCAGAAACCTGGCAAGCGCCGCGAACAGATTGCGCTGATAATTGTAGCCGCCGGCCCAAAGCCGTCGCGAAATGTGACTGAACGCGAACCGCAATGGGCGGGGCGTCACGAAGCCTGCCCCTTGAACCAGGCCACGTAATCGGCAAGGCCTTGATCGAGCGGAATGCGCCAATCGAACCCGATCTGGCGCAGCACGGCATCGTCGGCCAACAGGCTCACGGGATCGCCGGGCCGGCTTACGCCCGAGTGTCGCACAACCGTGTTGCTGCCCCACTGCCGGATGAGACCGGCTGCGATATCGGCAACGCTGGTCCCGCGACCCGACCCGCCGTTGATGACCCGGAAGGCCGCCGGCGACGACGGTGCCGCGACGCTTGCGAGTAGCCTTGCGACATCGCGCACGTCGGTCCAGTCGCGGATTTCGTTGCCGGTCCCGCCAAGCGTGAGCACCTGCTCCTTGGCCGCCAGCCGCGAGCAGATGTCCCAGAGCAGCTGCTTGCGTAAATTGGGGCCATAGACCGAGAACAGCCGCACGATCGCGCAGCGGATGCCAAACGACTGCGCGTAGCTCCCGCACAATTGCTCCATCATCAACTTGTGCTGCCCATAGGGCGACATCGGAGTTGCGATTGCGCTTTCAGCGATCGGGCCGACATGGTCGGCTCCATAGACGGCCGCACTTGACGCCGCGATCACGGCGCAGTTCGGCGCCGATCCGCGCAGCCATTCGAGCAGCCGCGCAGTGCTCGCCACGGTCCGCGAAAAGTCCTCGAACGGCCGCTCGATCGAGATCCCGACCGACGATCCGCCAGCCAGATGAAAGATCTGCGCCGGCAGCCCGTGGGCTGTGGCAAGCGCGTTGAGATTGGCCGCGTCGATTTCACCGTTGATCCAGCTCCGCAAACCAAGCCGCCGGGCTTCCGCTGCATCGAGCGCTCCATGACCGACGCCATGCACCGCATGGCCCGCTCCCGCCAGCTCATGCACGAGATGGCGGCCGATGAACCCGTTCGCGCCTGTGACCCAGACGATCATCGCTCAGGCCTTGTGACAGACAAAAGAGTAGAGCCGGCCCGGTCGATTGTCGAAACGTTCGGCCATCGACAGCAGCGAGCCGAACACAAGGCGTGACGCAAACGCGGTTCGCCACAGCGGCGCCACCGGAACCTTTTGCGTCAACCTGGTCACGATCGCCGATTTCAGGGTCTCCAGCGTATAGGGAAACAGGTTGATCGGGCTTTGCAGCGGCGCCAGCGTGTCGATCGCGGAAAAGCCAGCGGCGGTCAGCGCGCCGGTGTAACGATCGAGCAGGAAGGCATGCTCGCCCCCGTAAAGATGATGCAACGGATGCTGCGCGAGGAACTGGGGAAGGTCCGCCTCCTTGCTGATGACATGCTCGCGCGCCGCGATCAGCATGCCGCCGGGCCGCAGCACGCGAAACATCTCCCGGCATGCTCCCTCGAGATCGCGCGTGTGGTGCAGCACGGCGCGGGCGAAGACGAGATCGAACGCCGCATCGGCGAACGGCAGCCGCTCAGAAAACTCTTCGACCACCCGGATCGGCAGTTGCGTCTGCCCTGCCAGATCGCGGATCGCCGCCGCTCCCACGATCGCGCTGGGATCCGGCTCGAGCGCCGTCACGGCAAAGCCGGTTCGGGCGAGCGCGTAACTCGCGATGCCGCGGCCGGCGCCGACATCGAGCGCGGCGCCGGACCGGCCGGCCAGCAGCGAAGCGACCGCCTGCCACTCGGAACTCCGGAAATAGCGTTCGGCAGCGCCGGCCAGCGGATCGTCGTAGAATGCATCGAGCACAAGCTGGCGCTGGTCCGGCTGATTGCGCAACCAGACCACCGCGTCCTCCCAGGTGGTAAACTTGCGCTCACCGTTCATCGGGCCCAAGCTCCCTCACCAATACGGCCGGATTGCCCGCCACGATCGAAAACGCCGCGACATCCCTGGTCACGACCGCGCCGGCCGCGACGATGGCGCCCTGGCCCACCGTCACCCCGCGCAAGACCATCGCACCCGCGCCGATCCAGGCATCATCGCAGATTCTAACCGGACTCTCATCAAGCGAGATATCGTTCGGATGCCCGCGCGTGAAAATCTGCTGGACCTGTTTGTGCCGCTCGGCCGCCCGCAGCGGGTGCGTGAGATTGTCGAAGACATTCGCCGAGTGCGAGATCAGGACGCGGTTGCCGATCTCGATCGAGGCTGCCGACCAGATCCGGGTTCCTTCTCCGACGTAGCACCATTCGCCGATCTTGATTTCGCCACCATGCGCGAAGGTCAGGAGTTCGCCCAGAATGCGGCTATTGCGGCCCACGACGATCTTGTCGGAATCGCCGCGGATATTTCTGATCCTGGCATAGCGGCCGAGCGCCGCGTCCGGCTGCAGCCGGCAAGTCGCGCGACCGATCAGGCGCTGGATCAGGTAATCAAAATTCATGCCGTCAACTGCAGGCAAGCGACGGCGCGGGACGACGCCGCAAGGTCATTGCCCTGCCCTTTGCCGGTATGGATGTCGAAAACGGTCGCGTCGGCGAGCGCCTCGGCGCTCTGGCGCGACCAGCCCTGCCGCGAATAGCCGAAATAATCGACATGATGGGAGGTCGCGCCGAATGCCTCGATGATCCGCTCGATCATGGCAAGATCGAACACCTGATACCAACCGAGATTGTCGCGCTTGCCGAACGGCACCGAGATCAAGCAGGTCCCGCCGGGCTTGAGGATGCGCTTGAACTCCTTCACCGCCGGCACAAAGCCGTCGTGATCGGTCTCGGCGTCGCGCGGATCGCCGGTGTACAGCATCTGATTGTCGAGGCCGATGTGCTCGATCGTCGAAATGCTGGCGACGGTGTCGAAGACCTGATCGCCGAACATCGTCTTGCGAAGATCGCCGAACACATAGGAGTAGCCGTCATGCCAATAGCACCGCTTCTCCGGTGCCAGCGTCATGATGGTGAGATCCGCGCCGCGCAGCGGCGGCCGCTGCAGCAGGAAATCGTGGTTGAAGGTCGATCCCGCGTCCAGCATCTTGCCGACATGGTTCAATCGGGCATAGGCCCAGGGATATTCCACCACGCGCTCGTCCATCGCGACGCCGTAGCCGGGCGGAAGCTCCTTTCCTGCCTGAAGCAGGCCCGCATCGATCGCCGCGGTGATGGTATCACGCTTGACCGTCTGATAGCCCGGGCCGAACGGTCGCGGCCGCAACCTGAACAGCGGCACTGCGAGCCCGTCGGCCACCCATTTCAGCTGATGGATCAAGTCACTTGCAGACATCATCTCGGCCCGATCGCCCGCCCGCTGGCCGGCCCTGTGCACCGTCTAGAGCCTTTTCCGTTCCGATGGAATCGGAACGAGGCTCCAGATTGTTGTTTTGACGCGTTTTCATTGCGCGAACCGGCACCCACTTCGCTCGAAAACGCCCTATCACGGCCCAATCCGCGCGACGAGATCGATAAACTGCGTCCATTGCGAAGCCTTGCTGTAGGTCTCCCGCACACGGCTCCTGCCGGAGGCGGCGATCCCAGCCCATTGAGACCAATCCTGCAGGCTGCGTGAGATCGCCTCGGCGGCCCGCTCGGGAGCGTCGTACGTGCGCATCGTGACGCCGTCCTGCATCGCCTCCGGGTAGTTGCCGGCATCCGACACGAGCAGCGACCCACAACCCATCGCCTCGAAGCAGCGCATATTGCCGCGATCGTTGCCAGCCATGTCGATCGCGCCGTTGAGCACGATCTTCGCCGATCCGAACAGCTCGTAAAGGTCCCTGCCGAACAGCGGCAACCTCGCGATTCGCGCGATGACGTCGGGCCGCCGGTGCTTGCGCAGCGGCAGCAATCGACCGACCGCGCTTTCGGCAAGCCGTGTCAGCCGCGACGCATCGAGGCAGAACACGATCTTGCGATCAGCGGCCAGGGCAGCGACCTGTTCGAGCGTCCTGCCCCGCGCGCTATGATGCCGTGAATATCCACCGACAAACGCCACGTCGATCGGTCGTTCGCCGTGGCCGTACTGCTCCATGACAGGGTCGATCGCGGGAAAAAAGAGCTCGGCCCGGCACCCCTTGCTGCGCCAGGCCTCAAGGATCGAGGGGAAGTTTCCAAGCACCGCGCCATAGGCGGTGAGATCGGCATTTCCGGAGGGCGCGGCGCGCCAGCACAGCGTCTTCTTCACGCAGCCGGGAAGCTTCGCGACGAACGCGCTCGGATAGCGCACCGGATCGAGATTGTAGAACACCTCGGTTCTGTGATGCTCGATCTGCGCGAGCAGAATGGCCTCGAGCGTCGGCGCTTCCTTCATGCCCTGCTCACGCGCCCACTGGCGCTGCAGCACCTCGTCGTCGCCATTCGTGAAGAAGGCTTCCGCTGCGCCGTCGAGCACGGGCTTGAGAAAATGCGCGGCGCCAAACCGATCATGCAGGAACACGTCGCGGCGCGCATCGAAACTTGACGCCTTTGCCGCGAGCTGGTTCAGCCTCGGCAAATAGGACGGATAGAGACCGCTATTCTGGAACAGACGCATTGGTTACGCGGACCTTGCCAACATCCATTTCATGTTCAAATAAGGCCAGATCCGGCCGACACTCTTCCAATCCCAGCTCTGCGACGCCGTCAAGCGGCCGACCGCCTTTCGAAGGGGCGTTTCGTCGACGAACTCGGCAAATGCCGGAACATTCCGATCGAGCAGCTCTGCCGTCCAGCCCGCCAACGGTCCGTTCAGCCATTCCGGCATCGGCGAGTTGAAGCCTACCTTGCGGCGCGCGGTACGGATGCTTTCGGGCATCAGGTTCGCCATCGCCTGCCGTGCCACCACCTTGGTCAGGCCATCCGCCGACTTGCTCGTTTCCGGCAGCGCCATCGTGTAGGTGACCAGCCGCCAGTCCATGAACGGCATGCGCACCTCGATCCCGTGCGCCATCGAGAGCCGGTCGAAATTGCGCAGAATGGTAGGCAGCGTGGTCGAATGGAACATGCGGTAGAGCCGCCGGTTCAACGCGCCCCACGCACTCGGCAGTTCGTCATTTTCGGCGACCAGCGGCAGCGGCGCAGGGGCGGCCGCAGCGCCTCCGCGCAGGAAGTAGTGCCCCTCGCGCCTGATCATCTGTGCTCGCAGGAAGTCGATGCCGCGCTGCGCCAGCTGCGATCGTGAGGTGAGCGCGGCTGCTGCGTTCCGGATCCGGAATGCGGCCGACTGTCCCTCCTGCAGGTAGGCGCCCATCAATTCGTCCGCCCCGTGGCCGTCGAGTGACACGGTGACGTTCTGGCGCCGAAGCTCGCGATAGATCAACCACGGCGCGCTCGGCAGCCCGATATAGACGTCGTCATTGTCGTCGAGAATGCGGTCAAGGTCGGTGAGCGCGTCGGAGCGCCCGATCTCGAGAAAGCTCGGTGCCACCTCGGCCCACGCGGCCGCTTCCTCAGCCATCGGCCGCTCGTCGTTGCTGGCGCCGGGAAACGTCGCGACAAAGGCGTGTCGCCAGGCCGTCGAGTCACGCGGTCCCATGCCGGCCTTCTCATGGGTCGCCATGGCGCAGATCACCGCGGACGAATCAAAGCCGCCGGACAGGCAGGTCCCGATCGGAACGTCGCTGCGCATCCGCAGCGCGACGGAATCCTGAAACAATTCGCGAAAGCGCTCGACGCGTTCGGCCTCGGTATCCGGAATCGCCGGCAGGTGATCCACGGTCCGCCACCAGCGGCGCACCTGCACACGCCCCTGGCGCAACCACATGCAGTGGCCGCCCTGCAGGCGGCGTAGTTGCGCGAACAGGGTTCGCTCGCTGCCTTCGATCCCGAACGGGTCAAGCAACAGCCGCCGCGCCACGTCGATATCGAGCGACGTCTCAACCAGCCCGCTCCGCGCCAGCGCCCGCTGTTCGGACGCGAACACGAACCGCTCGGATGACAACGCATACAGCATCGGCTTGATGCCGAATCGATCGCGCGCCAGGAACAAATCATCCGTGGCAGTGTCGTAGATCGCCAGCGCCCACATGCCGTTGAAGCGCAGCAGCATGTCTTCGCCCCATGCCTGCCAGGCGGCAAGGATCACTTCGGTATCGGACTGGCTGCGGAAGACCGCGCCCTTTGCCTCGAGCTCGCGACGTAATTCGAGGAAGTTGTAGATCTCGCCATTGTAGACGATCACATGGCGGCCAGCGCCTGACACCATCGGCTGATAGCCGCCCTCGCCGGGATCGATGATCGCGAGCCGGCGATGGCCGAAGGCGACGTTTCGCTTGGCATTGAACCAGGTGCCCTCGCCGAACGGACCGCGATGCGCGATCAAATTGGTGAGCCGCGAGATATCGGCCGGCTCCACGGGAGCGCCGCGCAGATTGACGATGCCTGCGATGCCGCACATGTCTAGATGGCCTTGAAGGGCAGGAAGCGACTGCTGATGACGCGGAGATCCCGCCAGCACACGGCGCGATAGGGACCGAGCTGCGACATCGCGACGGCGGCAACAAAGATGGCCGCCGCCGACACGCCGTAGAGCGACACCACATACCACCATGACGGCGCGTGGTCGAATGACGCGTGGCCGAGCTGCGAACGCAGCGCCAGCGCGACGGCTACTCCCGTGCCGAGCGGGATCAATACGAAATGCAACATCCGTGACCACATACCTGAAAGCCGGAAGGTTCGCCGCAGCAACAGCACGGTGATCACCATCTGGGCGACCATCCCGACGCAGGAGCTCCAGCCGGCCGCCTGCCAGCCGAAATACGGCAACGCGACGGCGCTGGTCGCCAGCGTGAAGATACCCGTGACGAGCGAGATCAGCGCGTTGGAACTGGAGCGCCCCTGCGACAGCAGATAGAACGCAAACACGTTGGCGCTGGACCCCAATATTCCGCTGATCGCGAGTACCACCAGCACCAGCTGGGCCTCGGCGGCGACCTCGGCGCCGGTCCATCGATGCAGCAATGCGCCTGCGACCGGGATCAGGCCGCCCAGCGCGCTCGCGGCAAGCACATTGAGAATCCAGGACGAGCGAAGCAGCAGGTCGACCTTGCGATCGTCATCCTCCCTCTGCAGGGTGCTGAAGAAGGGGAACAAGATCTCGCCGATCTTCAACACGCCAATGTAGACCGCCTCCTCCAGCCGCTGCGCGACGCTGTAGAATCCGACGAATTGCGGCTGCAACAGCGCGCCGAGCAGATAGCGGTCCGCCTGCCCGGCGAACAGCGCGCCGCTTTGCGCTGCGAACTGCCAACCACCAAGCTTGACCAGCGCACGCAACGCGCAGCGATCGAGCGCCGGCCTCGCGAGCCAGTCGCTGATGGCGTGGCGCGACCAGGCGAACGCCATCACGAGATTTGTCGCAAAGCCCAAGGCCTGACAGCCGAGGAAGGTGGAGGCACGCGGCGCGTAGGGGATCAGCAACAGCATCGACATCGTCGTCACCACCGTGCCCGTGATGCTGATCGACGCGATCCGCCGATAGTCCTGACGCGCCGTGAACAGCGAGAGGAAGACGGCGAACAGGCATTGGAACAGCCAACCGGCGCCGGCCAATGCGAAGGCGAGCCCGAGGTCGTCGGCGGCCGGGCCACCCAGATGAAATCCCAGTCGTGCGAGTGGCGCTCCGGCAAAGGCAAGCAACGCCGCGATCAGGCCGCCAAGGACGATGGCAAGCGCGAGAGCGGTCGCGAAAAATCGCCGCGCCATGTCGCGATCGGACGGTTCCAACCTTTGCGCGAGCTCGCGCGCCGTCGAAAGGCCAAGGGCATTACTGAACATCAGCGCGGGCGCGACACAGGCCGTCACCAGACCCGCAACACCGAACGCGGCGAGACCGAGCCGGAAGATCACGAACGGCAGGATCGCGAGGTTGAGCAGCACCGCGACCGCGAAGGCGGTCGCGTTCCATGCCGAGTTACCGAGCAGATGGGATGGACCCTTTTTCACCGCCATGCCCGCTTTCGGTCCATCGCTCCGATACGCCCCAAGTGCCTCTTCCGTAAGGGCAAAACCCATTCGGCATGGCGACGGGCTAGCAGCCGGCGCGGTGATTGTCGAGGGTTGGCCGACGGCGGGGAGGTGTAGGGCCAGACCAGGGCCGCAGCAAAGGCAGGAGCCGATCTCCACGGAACCATGGCTGGTTGTTTCCAGCCCTGTTTGTGATCCGGGTAACAGTTGGAAAGGCCTGCCAAATTGTCTATGGCAGATGGGCTGAAGCCCCCTGGCGGCCCGCCCAACAAGAGGTGTCTCAATGCCCTTTCCCCGCGCATCCCAAGCCCTGTCCCGTTTCACCGTGCTGGATTTGACCCGGGTCCGGTCTGGGCCGACCTGCGTGCGTCAGCTCGCCGATTGGGGCGCCAATGTCGTCAAGATCGATGCGCTTCTGGAGGACGGCGGTGGCGAGCAGCCGGGCGGCCCGCGCGGCGGGTCCGATTTCCAGAACCTGCATCGCAACAAGCGCGCCATGACGCTGAACCTCAAGGACCCCAAGGGGCTCGAGGTGTTCAAGCGGCTGGCCGAACAGGCTGATGTCGTGGTCGAAAACTTCCGGCCGGACGTCAAGGCCAAGCTCGGCATCGATTACGAGAGCATCCGCAAGATCAACCCGCGGATCGTCTATGGCAGCATCTCCGGGTTCGGCCAGGACGGCCCCTATCACAAGCGCCCGGGCTTCGATCAGATCGCCCAGGGCATGGGCGGCCTGATGTCGGTGACCGGCGCGCCCGGCGGCGGACCGATGCGGGTCGGCATTCCCGTCGCCGACCTCACCGCGGGCCTGTTCTGTGCGATCGGCATCCTCACCGCGCTGCTGGAACGCGACGTGTCCGGCGAAGGCCAATGGGTGCAGACCTCGCTGCTGCAGGCGCAGATCTTCATGCTGGATTTCCAGGCAGCGCGCTGGCTGATGGAAAAGGAAGTGGCCAAGCAGGCCGGCAACAACCATCCGACCTCGATCCCGACCGGCGTGTTCAAGACCTCCGACGGCTACATCAACATCGCCACGACAGGAGGGCGGATCTGGGAGCGTTGCGCGCAGGCGATCGGCGCGCCCGAGCTGATCACCGACCCCGACTACGCGACCGCGCCGGCCCGTTCAAAGAACCGCGACGCGCTGAATGCGAGGATCGGCGCGCTGACCGCGAAGAAATCGACCGAGACCTGGGTGCAGGAGCTGAACGCCGCCGGCGTGCCGTGCGGGCCGATCTACTCGATCGACCAAATGTTCGAGGATGCCCAGGTCAAGCATCTCGGCATGGCCCAGCATGTGCCCAATGACGAGAACCGGCAGATCCAGCTGGTCAGCCAGCCGGTGACGCTGTCGCGGACGCCGAGCAGGATGGCCGCCCGGCCGCCGGAGTTCGGCGAGCAGACCGAAGAACTGCTGGCCGAATTCGGCTTCGGCAAGGATGAGATCGCCGAGCTCCGTCAGCGCAAGGTGGTCTGACGGTATCAAACCACCAACGCCCTAGCGGTTCGAGGTCGCCCGATCCCGGACCGCCACTACGCCCGCACAGGCCGCAGCATTCGTCCGAGCCCGACGAACGCCTTGTCGATCACCGGCCAGAACAGCAGCACGATCGCCAGCGTCGTGATGGTGCCGACCAGGCCGTTCGACCAGAACACCTTCATGTCGCCGCCGGAGCCGATCATCGAGAGGCGGAACGCGTCCTCGGCGCGGTTGCCGAGCACCAAAGCCAGGGTGAACGGCGCGAGCGGGATCCCGATCTTCTTGAAGACATAGCCGACGACGCCGAAGCCCAGCATCAGCCAGATATCGAACATCGCATTCTGGATCGCATAAGCGCCGATCGCGCAGGAGACCACGATCATCGGCGCTACGGCCGCGAACGGCACGCGCAGGATCGAGGCGAAGATCGGCACCGTGGTCAGCACCAGCACCAGGCCGACGACATTGCCGAGATACATCGAGGCGATCAGGCCCCAGACGAAATCCTTGTGCTCGACGAACAGCAGCGGCCCCGGGTTGAGGCCCCACACCATCAGGCCGCCGAGCAGGATCGCAGCGGTCCCTGAGCCGGGAATGCCGAGCGCCAGCATCGGCAACAGCGCCGAGGTGCCTGAGGCATGCGCGGCGGTCTCCGGTGCGAACACGCCCTCGATCCGGCCCTTGCCAAAGCTCTCCTGATCCTTGGCGAAGCGCTTGGCGAGGTTGTAGCCCATGAAGGAAGCCGCGATCGCGCCGCCCGGCGTGATGCCGAGCCAGCAGCCGATCACCGACGAGCGCAGCAGCGTCACCCAGTATTTCGGCAAGTCCTTCCACACCGAGAGCACGACGCGCAGGCTGATGCCGGCGGCGTGTCCGCGCAGCGCGAGGCGCTCCTCCATCGTGAGCAGGATCTCGCTGATGCCGAACAGGCCGATGACAGCGACGAGGAAGTTGATGCCGCGCAAGAGCTCCGCGGAGCCGAACGTCATGCGCAATTGCCCGGACACCGTATCCATGCCGACGCCGGCGAGCAGCAGCCCGAGCGACATCGAGATGACAGTCTTGTGCTTGGCTTCGCGGCCGAGGCCGACGAAGGAACAGAAGGTCAGGAGATAGACGGCGAAGAATTCCGGCGGGCCGAACCTCAGCGCAAACGACGAGATCATCGGCGCCAGGAAGGTGATCAGCAACACCGCGACCAGCGAACCGACGAAGGACGAGGTGAACGCCGCGGTGAGCGCTTCGGCCGCCCTGCCCTGCTGCGCCATCGGATAGCCGTCGAAGGTGGTCGCGACCGACCAGGCTTCGCCCGGGATATTGAACAGGATCGAGGTGATGGCGCCACCGAACAGCGCGCCCCAATAGATGCACGACAGCATCACGATGGCGGAGGTCGGATCCATGGTGAAGGTCAGCGGCAGCAGGATCGCGACGCCGTTGGGGCCGCCAAGCCCGGGCAGCACGCCGACGAAGATGCCGAGCACGAGCCCGACCATCATCAACAGCAGCGTCTTCCACGTCAGCAGGACGGCAAAGCCGTGCAGCAGGAGACCGAAAGCTTCCATGGTTCGACTCGGTTCGCTAGCGGCCGAGAGCCGCTTCGAGCGGCCCCTTCGGCATGATGACGTCGAATGCGATGTCGAAGGTCACGAACATTGCGGCGGTGAAGACAAAGGCGGTGAGCAGCGACTTCCACAGCGCGATCTTGCCGACGAGGCGCATGAAGCCTGCGATCAAGAGAAAGCTCGCGACATAGAGGCCGAGATATTGGGTGGCGAGGCAGAACAGCAATGTCGGCACGAACACCGCCATCACCCGGCGAAGCTGGGCGCGGGTGACAAAGGTCTCGGCAGCCTCCTGGCGCGAAAGAAAGGCCGCGCCGAGGCCATAGAGGCTGGCGCCGCCGAGAATGACCGAGAGGTAGAACGGAAAATAGCCCGGCTGCGGACCGGTCGAGTCCCACGACGCGCCGGTGCGCCAATTGTCCCAGCCGAGCACCACGGCGAGCGCAAGCAACAGCAGCGACACGACGACGTCGACGACGCCGGTGCTGACGACCGCCGGCGAATTATCTTCAGGTGCGGTCGGATCGTCGACGACGATCTCAAGTTCGGTATTGGACATGGGTGAGACGGTCTGGCTTGCGAGGGCAACGATTGGGATAGCGTGCTGATGCAACCACCGTCAATGCAGCCTTCAGCTAAACAGTGGAACGTTCGGGAAAGGCGCTCGCAAGTGCAGCACGCTCCGGCTTGAGCACGCCGCGCTCGGTGATCAATCCGGTCACAAGCCGCGCCGGCGTCACGTCGAAGCCGAAATTGGCAACCGACGAGCCGTCCGGAACCACGCGAACGGTCTCGATTCGTCCATCCGCTGTCCGCCCGGTGAGATGCGTCACCTCGGCAGCCGCGCGCTGCTCGATCGGAATCTGCCTGACACCGTCATCGATACTAAAGTCGATGGTCGGCGACGGCAGCGCAACATAGAACGGCACGCTGTTGTCGCGGGCCGCGAGCGCTTTCAGATAGGTCCCGATCTTGTTGCAGACGTCGCCATTGGCGGCGACGCGATCGGTCCCGACGATCGCGAGATCGACCATGCGATGCTGCATCAGATGGCCGCCGGTGTTGTCGGGGATCACGGTGTGCGGCACGCCGTGGTGACCGAGTTCCCAGGCGGTGAGCGAAGCGCCCTGATTGCGCGGACGCGTCTCGTCGACCCAGACGTGGACCGGAATGCCGCGATCATGCGCCTGGTAGATCGGCGATGTCGCCGTTCCCCAATCCACGGTTGCAAGCCAGCCGGCGTTGCAATGCGTCAGGACGTTCACCACCTCGCCCGGCCTCTTGGTCGCGGCGATCGTCTCGATCAGGCCGAGCCCGTGACGGCCGATCTCGCGGTTGATCTCGACATCCTCATCGGCGATCTCGCGCGCGCGGGCATAGGCCGCCTCGGCGCGGGCCGAAGCCGCGAGCGGCGCCAGCGCGCGCTGCATCTCGTCAACAGCCCATTTCAGATTGACCGCGGTCGGCCGGGTCGCAAGCAGCATCTTGCCGGCGCGCTCGAGCGCCGCATCCGACGCATCGGCGCGCATCGCAAGCGCCACGCCATAGGCTGCGGTCGCGCCGATCAGCGGCGCGCCGCGGACCAGCATCGAACGGATCGCCTCGCCGGCCTCGTCCGCGGTGGTGAGTTTGGCGACGATGAATTCATGCGGCAGCCGGCGCTGATCGATCGCGCCGACCGACCAGCCGTCGGGCTCGAGCCAGATGCTGCGAAAATGTCGTCCATCGACTTTCATGCCCTACGCCCTTCGCGTCGCGCGCTCGCTAGATTACTTCTTCACGACCGTAACACCCGTCCGGCGACGGCATCGAGCTTGGCCAGCAGCTGCGGATCGCGGGCCGCGGGCGCCGTGATCAGCGCGGTGTCGAGTGCCCGATCCGAACCAACGGGACACGGCTCGTGCTCGCGCGGAAAATCCCGCGCCAAACGCGCGACCAGCGCCTTTGCCTTCTCGGCGTTCGAATTCAGCACGCGGATGATATCCTGCACCGTCACGGCATCATGCGCCGGATGCCAGCAATCGAAATCGGTGACCATCGCCACGCTGGCGTAGCAGATCTCGGCCTCGCGGGCGAGTTTGGCTTCCGGCATGTTGGTCATGCCGATCACCGAATAGCCCTGCGCCTTGTAGGTCAGGCTTTCGGCGAGCGAGGAGAACTGCGGCCCCTCCATGCAGAGGTAGGTGCCGCCGCGGGCGAAGGCGATGTCTTCGGCCTCGGCCGCGGCGGCGAGATGCCTCGCCAGCAACGGCGACACCGGATGCGCCATCGAGACATGCGCGACGCAGCCCTTGCCGAAGAACGAGCTCTCGCGCTTGTGGGTGCGATCGACGAACTGGTCGACCAACACAAAAGTACCGGGCGGCAGCTCTTCCTTGAACGAGCCGCATGCGGACAGCGCCACGAGGTCGGTGACCCCCGCCCGCTTCAGCGCATCGATATTGGCGCGATAGTTGATGTCGGACGGCGACAGCGCGTGTCCATGGCCGTGGCGCGGCAGGAACACGATCGGGAGTCCCGCCATCTCGCCGCGTCGGAGCGGCGCGGACGGCTCGCCCCAGGGGCTGGTGATCGCCTCCTCGCGAACATTTTCCAGCCCCGGCAGATCGTAGATGCCGGATCCACCGATGATCCCCAACACGGCTTTGGTCATGATCGCTCCTCACGGTCCCGCAACGGCGCCGGAGGGGTGACCGAGCCCAATCGGGCTCGCCGGACGTTCGGCCTTACTGCGGCGCAGTAATCACTGCGCCGCAGCCGCTTGCAAGGCAATTCCGGACCGCGACCGCTATTTTGCGACGAACCCTGCCGTGTTCATCAGCGACGCATTCTGCTTGTCGTCATCCTCGAGGAACTCGACCATGTCCTTGCCGGTGAGGAAGATCGGCTTCAAGGCCTGCTTCTCCATGTAGTCCTTGTATTCAGCCGTCTGCGTCACCTTCTGAAACAGGTCGACATAGAACGCCTGCTGCTCCTGCGTGACCTTGCCCGGCAGGAACATCGCGCGCAGCATCAGATACTGCACGTCGAGCCCCTCCTCCTTGCAGGTCGGGATGTCGTTCCAGGATTGCGTGTCGGTGACCTTGGTCTTGTAGGAGATGCGCTCCTTGTCGAACACGCAGAGCGCGCGAACCTGTCCGGCGCGCCAGACTTCGAGGTTCTCGCTCGGATTGTTGACGTTGGACTCGGTGTGGCCGCCGACCAGCTGGGTCGCGGCCTCGCCGCCGGACTTGTACGGAAGGTACGAGAATTTTGCGCCGGTCTTCTGCTCCATGAACACGGTCAGCACGTGATCCTCGCGCTTGGAGCCGGTGCCGCCCATCTTGAACGGCGCACTCGCCGCTTTCGCGGCATTGATGAACTCCTTCACGGTCTTCGGACCGGAGGCGTTGTCCCACAACACGAACTGGTCGAGCGCGATCACCGACACCGGGGTGAGGTCGCGCCAGTTGAACGGAATCTTGGCCGACAGCGGCAGCATGTAGATCAGCGAATAGGCGATCAGCACCTTGTTGGGATCACCTTCGCTGGACTTCATGTACATCAGCGCTTCCGCACCCGACGCGCCGCCCTTCAGCGACACCACCATCGGCTGCTTCATCAGATTGTTCTTCTGGATCGCCGCCTGCATCATGCGCGCCATCTGGTCTGACGCGCCGCCGGCACCGGCCGCGACCACGATTTCGACCGGCTTGCTCGGCTCCCAGCCGGCAAAGGCCGGCATGCTCAGCAGCAGGGCCGCGATTGCAGCCGTGGTTTTAACAATCTGTCCCACGTGTTTCTTCCCTATCTCTTTGTTCGGCTTGGCAAAACCTGCGAGGTGGCGGGCTCGCGTCATTGTGCCGAGAATGAAGGTGAGTTCAAGCCGCGAACTGCCGCATGGCCTATGACTTTGGAATGAGGTGGGTGCGTCGCTTCGCTTAGCATAACCGCTTTGCAACAGTCCCGTCATCCTGAGGAGCGCGGAACGCGCGTCTCGAAGGATCGACGGCCACCAGCCGGGCCGTGCATCCTTCGAGGCTCGCTCCGCTCGCACCTCCAGCGACAAAGGCAAAGCCTTTGCGCGGGGATGACGGGGTGAGTTTTGATTCAACTTTCAAACAGCTTGTTCACTGTCGTCACTGCGAAAGCAGGGCCCCATTACCACAGACGTTGGTCGTTGTTGACGCGAGCTGTGGCTCCAGCGTTGTCCGACAATGACCTTCGGTGGTTATGGGTCCCGGGTCGCGCGGAGCCTGTCATCGGGCGGCGCTTTGCGCCGACCCGTTGGCTTGCCCGGGACGACACCTAATTTGTAATTTGTGGGGCGATTTGCGAGTCACACATCCGCATTCTCGCGACATGATCTGTCCGAGCTTTGCTCTTCGTTCCGCCCTCTTCGAACAGAGGGCGCAGGGAAAGCCGGGTGCCGATCGCACCCATGGGCCCCGAGCAAAAGGTAGAAAGCTCGGGGGTAGGACCACAGGTGTAACCGGATACAACCCGGCTTTCCCTGCGCGATGGTTTTCGGCTTATACGTGCTCGCCCCGGTGAGACTGGGCTTTTTTGTCACCGCTTTCGCAAAAACGCTTGCGCGTTTTGCGAGAGGACACCTGCCGCTAGGGCGTCAGGTCTGCACGATTTCGCCGTCCGCGTCATGCGCACTCGTCAGTTGCGCAATCGGCGTCCACCGCATCTCGACCCACGTTCGTGACGACCGCGAAGCGCCCCTCGATCGGGCGAGACGGCTATTTCCATAGCACTGAGTTGGCCTTCGGATAAAGCGAAATATTTCTGCTTTGAGGGCTTGACCCGTCGGGCAACTCAGTGATTGAGCGCAGCCGTTACTTGCCTTTGAAGTTGGGCGCGCGCTTGTTGAGGAAGGCGTCCATGCCCTCGCGGAAATCCTCGCTCATATAGGCGCGCAGGATCAGGTCCTCGCCCTCCTCGCGCGACAGTGTGCGGCGGATGCGGCGCACCGCTTCCTTGGTCACTTCGAGCGTGATCGGCGCGTGGCCGGCGACGAGCTTCGCCGTCTCGGTGGCGCGGCGCTGCAACGTTTCCACATCGGGGACGACTTCGTTCAACAGCCCGAGCGCCAGCGCTTCGGGCGCCTCGACAAGGCGCGCCTTGAAGATCAGATCCTTGGTCCGCGCCGGACCGATCAGCGACACCAGCCGCGAGATGTTGGACATCGACAGGCAGTTGCCGAGCGTGCGCGCGATCGGGAAGCCGATCCGCGTCGCCTCGGTGCCGATCCGAATATCGCAGCAGGCGGCGATGCCGGCGCCGCCGCCGGTGCAAGCGCCGGCGATCGCCGCGATCACGGGCACGCGGCACTGCTCGAGCGTACCGAGCACGCGATCGATCCGCGCCTCATAGTCGAGCGCATCCTGCGCCGTCTTGAACGCGCGGAACTGCGAGATGTCGGTGCCCGAGGCGAACGCCTTGTCACCGGCACCGGTCATGATCAGCGCCTTGATGGAGTGATCCTGATTGATGTTCTCGCAGATCGCCGCCATCTGCTCGTACATCGCAAAGGTCAGCGCATTGCGCGCCTGCGGCCGGTTGAACGTGATGCGCGCGATCCCGTCCTCGACGGAGTAGATCAGGTCTTCGGTCGAAGTGACGGGCGCGTTCATGTCTCGCTCTTTCTGTTGTTTGCGATTCGATTTCAGGCGACGGCCTTCTAGGCCACAGCCTTGGACGCCTGCGAAGCTTCGCGTCCCTTCAGGACTTCCATCGCCGCCAGCACGCCGCCGCTGCGATGCGGCACCTTGGCCAGATCAAGGCCCATCTCGACGCCGGACAGCGTGCCCATCAGCATCAGGTCGTTGAAGTGCCCGATGTGGCCGATCCGGAACACCTTGCCCTTGACCTTGTTGAGGCCGGTGCCGAGCGACATGTCGAAATTCTCCAGCACGACCTTGCGGAAATGATCGGCGTCGTGACCGTCAGGCACCCGCACCGCGGTCAGCGCCGGCGAGTGCGCGCCCTGCTCCTGGCACTGCGTCTCGAGGCCCCAGACCTTGATCGCGGCACGTGTCGCCTCGCTGTGGCGCTTGTGGCGGGCGAAGACGTTCTCGAGCCCCTCTTCCTCCAGCATCTTCACGGCCTCGCGCAGGCCGAACAGGAGGTTGGTCGCCGGCGTATACGGCCAGGTGCCGGCCTTGTTGATGTTGATGACTTCCTGCCAGTCCCAATAGGAGCGCATGCCCGGATTGGCCTTGGCCACGGCGAGCGCCTTCTCCGACACGGCGTTGAAGCCGAGGCCGGGCGGCAGCATCAGCCCCTTCTGGGAGCCGGCGATGGAGACATCGATGCCCCATGCATCATGCTCATATTCCAGCGAGCCGAGGCCGGAGATGGTGTCGACCATCAAGAGCGCCGGATGCTTCAGCGTGTCGAGGATCTTGCGGACGTCGCGCGGATAGGTGACGCAGGCGGTCGAGGTCTCGTTATGGACGACGCAGACCGCCTTGATCTTATGCGCCTTGTCGGCGGACAGCCTGGCCTCGATCTGCTCGAGGTCGGCGCCGTGGCGCCAGTCGCCCGCGATGAAATCGACGTCGAGCTTGAACTTGTCGGCAATGCCATGCCACAGCACGGCGAACTGGCCGGTCTCGCACATCAGAACCTTGTCGCCGGGCTGCAGCGTGTTGACGATCGCGGCCTCCCAGGCGCCGGTCCCCGACGACGGGTAGATGATCACGGGCTGCTTGGTGCGGAACACACGCTGCATCGCAGAAAGCACGGCAAAACCGATCTCGGCAAACTCGGGACCGCGATGGTCCATGGTCGGCATATCCATGGCCCGCAGCACCCGGTCCGGCACGTTGGTCGGTCCCGGAATCTGCAGAAAATGCCTTCCAGTATGCACGGTCATGAGCGTCTTTCCCGGTCTCGTCTTGGTCGTGGTGAGCCGCTCGCATATCACTATTCGCCGGGTTTGTCCTAGGCCCGGCGGGGGTCCGTCATGCATATCTGACGGCGCTCCGCCGGGGCCGCGTGAGCTCACGCCAAGCAACTGGCTCTGCTTCACCTCGCCCCGCGTGCGGGGAGAGGCATAGGCCGCCTTCGGCGGCCGTTCTCAAGAACGCCGAAGCAGAGCTTCGGCTATGACGCATCGCAAGATGCGTTCCGGGTGAGGGGGAGCCTCCGCAAGCGCAACTATCACCGCATCTGCGGAGATAGCCCCTCACCCCAACCCTCTCCCCGTAAGAACGGGGCGAGGGAGCCTACTTCCGTTGCGGCCGCCATTCAGCCTCGTTGCTATTCAGCGGCCACCACCTTGCCCGGCGCCACCAGTTCGCCGGTCTCCTCGAACGGCCGCTCGGGGTGCATCAGGAACGCCGAGAAGCCGCCGACCAGCAGAAGGCCCATCGACATCAGGAACGGCAGGTACCAGTTTCCGGTGGCGTCGATGACGAAGCCGGCGACCAGCGGCGAGACGATAGCCGCGAAAGCCGAGCCGGTGTTCATGATCCCCGCGGCGGTGCCGGAATATTTCGCCGCAATGTCCATCGGGATCGACCACATCGGCCCGATCACGAGCTCGGCACAGAAGAAGCCGGCCGACAGGCAGAGCGCCACCACCGTGATGTCGTGAACGAACAGGATCGGCATCAGCGACAGCAGTGCGCCGGCGAAGCCCACGACCGTCACGCTGAGTCGCGCCAGCCGCACATTGCCGGTGCGCTCAAGGATGCGGTCGGAGATAACGCCGCCGATGCTGTCGCCGATCACGCCGGCAAAGAACACGCCGGATGCGAACAGCGCCGAATTCTTCAGATCGAGGCTGTAGTTGTTCTTGAAGAACAGCGGCAGCCAGTTGAGATAGAGCCACAGGCACCAACCGTAGCAGAAGTAGGTCAGCGTCACCGGCCACATCCGCTGCAGCAGCGGTCCCCACGGCACCTTCGGCCGCTCGCCCTGCGGACGCGGCGGCAATGTCGCAAGCTCGGCCGCGGTGATCGAGCCATGGTCCCTCGGCTCGTTGCGGAAGTACCAGACCCACGCGACGCCCCAGATCAGGCTGACAACGCCGAGCACGACGAACGCGCCGCGCCAGGTCAGCCAGAGGATCAGGAGCGCGACCACCGGCGGGGTGATGGCATTGCCGAGCCGCGCGAATGAATGCGTCAGGCCTTGCGCGAAGCCGCGGCGGTTCGCCGGCGTCCAGTACTGCATCGCGCGCGTCGCGGTCGGAAACGTCGCGCCTTCGCCGAACCCCAGCGCGAAACGCGCGACGAACAGCGCGGCAAGACCATGGACAAAGCCGGTCATGATGGTCGCGGCGGCCCAGATCATGCCGCACCAGAACAAGGTCTGGCGCGGCCCGAAGCGATCGCCGACCCAGCCGCCGATCACCTGGAACAGCAGGTACGGATAGGCGAAGGCCGAGAACACCAGACCGAGCTCGGTGTTGGACAGGCCGAGCTCCTTCTGGATCTCGCCGGCCGCGGTGCCGATGTTCACCCGGTCCACATAGGTGATGAAGTACATCACGCAGAGCATGGCCAACACGACATGGGTGGCCTTGAACCGAAGCCTCATATCATCCCCTCCCCCGATCCGCGATTGTTCTGAATTCGTTGCGCTGCGGATGCCGTGGCTGCTAGAGCTACGGCTCTGATTAGTTCAGAACCGAAGCTCTAGATTTTTGTTGACGCGTTTTCTTCACGCGAACCGGCGTCCACTTCGCTCGAAAACGCTTTAAGTGCTGACACCTTCAGATGCGACGACGCGTTACGCTGGTCGCGCTGCTCGATAAGCCGCATCGCGGCCTCGACACCGCCCGGGCGATGCGGGACGCCGGCGACCGAAAGCCCCATCTCGACGCCGGTCAGCGAGCCAAGCAGCGTCAGCTCGTTGCACTCGCCGAGATGACCGATGCGGAACACCTTGCCCGCCACCTTCGACAGGCCGGCACCGAGCGACATGTTGAAATTGTCGAGCACGACCTTGCGGAACTGATCGGCATCATGGCCGGGCGGCATCATCACCGCGGTCAGCACCGGCGAGAATTCCGAGGGCTCCTGGCACAGCACCTCGAGCCCCCACTGATTGACGGCGGCGCGCGTGGCGGCGGCCAGCCGCTGATGGCGGGCGAACACGTTGTCGAGCCCCTCCTCCAGCAGCATCGCGATGGCCTCGCGCAGCCCGTAGAGCAGGTTCGTCGCGGGCGTATAGGGGAAGAAGCCGTTCGCGTTCGGCTTCAGCATTTCCTCCCAGTCGAAATAGGAGCGCGGCATCTTGTTGGTGCGCGACGCGGCGCGGGCCTTTTCCGAAATGGCGTTGAAGCCGAGGCCGGGCGGCAGCATGAAGCCCTTCTGCGAGCAGCTGACGCTGACATCGACCTTCCACTCGTCGTGCCGGTAGTCGACCGAGCCCAGCGAGGAGATGGTGTCGACCATCAAGAGCGCCGGATGCGAGGTGCTCTCGATCGCGGCCCGGATGTCCGCGATCCGGCTGGTCGCGCCGGTCGAGGTCTCGTTGTGGACGACCATTACCGCCTTGATGCTGTGCGCGGTGTCGGCGGCGAGCCTTGCTTCGATCTGGGCAGGGTCGGCGCCCCGACGCCAATCGCCGGGCATGAAATCCACCTCGATGCCGAAGCGGCCGGCCATCTGCCGCCACAGGGTGGCGAAGTGGCCGGTCTCGACCATCAGGACCTTGTCGCCGGGCGACAGCGTGTTGACGATGGCGGCTTCCCAGGCGCCGGTCCCGGACGACGGGAAGATCACCACCGGCCCCTTGGTCTGAAACACCTTCTGGGTGCCTTCGAGCACGGCCCGGCCGAGCGCGGCGAATTCAGCGCTGCGGTGGTCGATGACCGGCATGTCCATCGCGCGAAGAATGCGATCCGGGACCGGGCTCGGCCCCGGAATCTGCAGAAAATGGCGCCCTTGATGCATGAGAACCTCCCAATCGCCGGATTTCGGCTCCTCTGCGAGCTATTTTGCATTCATTTTTTGTCTTTTCAATCCAATTTTGGTATTCGATGGAGAGCATCGACGCGACCGCGCCGGCAAATTATTGTTCAGAATATGAAATCCGCGATTCCCGAAGCCGGGGTTCCGATCACCCCGCCCGCCGCCGGCAATGGCAGCGACCGCCAGGAGGCCTCGCTTCACGGCGAGATCCTGCTACGGCTCCGCGACTATGTGGTGGAAGGCAACATTCCCGAGGGCGCCCGCGTTCCAGAGCGGCAGCTCTGCGAGATGCTGGGCATTTCCAGGACGCCGCTGCGTGAAGCGCTCAAGGTGCTGGCCGCCGAGGGCCTGATCGAGCTGTTGCCCAACCGCGGCGCGCGGGTGCGCCGGCTCAGCCCGCACGACCTCGAGGAATTGTTCGACGTGATGGCCGGGCTGGAGAGCCTGGCCGGACGGCTGGCCTGCGAGATCATCACGGACGAGGAAATCGTCGCGATCGAGCGGCTGCACTACGAGATGTACGGCCATTATCTGCACCGCAACATGCACGGCTATTTCCAGACCAACCAGCAAATCCACGAGAGCATCGTTGCGGCCGCGCGCAACGAGACGCTGAAGGCCACCTACGCCAACTTCGCCGGCCGCATCCGCCGTGTCCGCTATTCCGCCAATTTCGCCCGCAAGCGGCAGCGCTGGGCCGAGGCGATGCGCGAGCACGAGGCAATCCTCGATGCGCTACGCCGGCGCGCGGCAAGCGAGCTCAGCGACATCCTGTTCCAGCACCTGCGCAACAAGCGGGCCGCCGCCATCGATCACCTCGCGGAGGGGCCGGATGGCGGCCTGGAGACGACGCCCCAGAACGACTAAAGGGGGCAGCACAAGCATGGCTGGGGGGCAGCTATCCTTGCCCATTATGAATTCATAATGTAATTCTCACGTCGAAAGAATGCATAATCCATGAGCAGCCACGGTCGCGTCATGGATCACATCGGATCTGGGATGAAGAACGCCTCCTCGCTCGAACACCGCCTGCGGTCCGAACTGACCGGCGACGTGTTTTTCGACGCCTTCAACCGCGGCCGCTACGCGACCGACGCCTCGTTCTACCAGATCATGCCGGCCGGCGTGGTGGTGCCGCGAACCGTCGACGAGGCGCTGCGGGCGCTTGCGATCGTCCGCGACGCCGGGCGGATCGTCACCCCGCGCGGCGGCGGCACCTCGCAATGCGGCCAGACCGTCAATGACGGCATCGTCGTCGATCTGTCCAAGCACCTGAACCGGATCCTCTCGCTCGACGTCGAGAATCGGACCTGCGTGGTCGAGCCCGGCATCGTGCTCGACGATCTCAACCGGCAACTCAGGAAGCACGGGCTGTGGTTTCCGGTCGACGTCTCGACCGCCTCGCGCGCCACGATCGGCGGCATGGCCGGCAACAATTCCTGCGGCGGCCGCTCGCTGCGCTATGGCACCATGCGCGACAATACGCTGTCGATGGACGCCGCGCTGGCCGACGGCACGCTGCTGCATTTCGGCGAGGTGCCGCGCGACCTGACGCGGGTCAATTCGTCCGACAGCGGACTGAAGCTGTTTCGCGACATGCTCGATCTCGGCGAGCGCGAGGCGCTCGAGATCGCGGACAAATTCCCCAAGGTGCAGCGTCGCGTCGGCGGCTATAACCTCGACGCGCTGGTGCCGCGCAACGCGCCGAACAATCTGGCGCATCTGTTGGTCGGCTCGGAAGGGACGCTGGCCTTCACGACGCAGGTCGAGCTGAAGCTGTGGCCGGTCATCCGAAACAAGGCGCTCGGCGTCTGCCATTTCGGCAGCTTCTACGAGGCGATGGACGCGGCCCAGCATCTGGTCAAGCTGCGGCCGATCGCTGTGGAGCTGGTCGATCGCACCATGATCGCGCTCGGCCGCGAGATCGCGATGTTCCAGCCGATCATCTCGGCGGCGGTGCGCGGCGATCCGGACGCCATCCTGGTGGTCGAGTTCGCCGAAGAGGACCAGGCCGACAATCTCGCGCGCCTCAAGCAGCTCGGCGAGCTGATGGCCGACCTCGGCTTCGGCTGGGACAAGCCGCAGCGCAAATGGGGCGGCGTGGTCGAGATAACAGAGCCCGCGCTGCAAACCGGCATCGCCGATTTCCGCGCGGCCGGCCTCAACGTCATGATGTCGATGAAGCAGGAGGGGAAGCCGGTCTCGTTCGTCGAGGATTGCGCGGTGCCGCTGCCGCATCTCGCCGACTACACCGAGCGGCTCAATGCCGTGTTCGCCAAGCACGGTACCCGCGGCACGATGTATGCGCATGCCTCCGAAGGCTGCCTGCATGTGCGCCCGGTGCTCAATCTCAAGCTGGAGAAGGACGTCAAGGCGATGCGCGCCATTGCCGAGGAAGCCTTCGCGATGGTGCGCGAATACAAGGGCTCGCATTCCGGCGAGCACGGCGACGGACTGGTGCGCTCGGAATTCCACGAAGCGATGTTCGGGCAGCGCATCGTGGCCGACTTCCGCGAGGTCAAGCAGCGCTTCGATCCCGGCAATACGCTCAACCCGGGCAAGATCGTCGATCCGCCCAAGATGGACGACCGTTCGCTGTTCCGCTTCGCGCCGGATTATCGCGTCGGCGAATTGAAGACGGTGCTCGACTGGTCGGCCTATCCCGGCGCCGGCGGCGGTTTCCAGGGCGCCGTCGAGATGTGCAACAACAACGGCGCCTGCCGGAAGCTCGAAGGCGGCGTGATGTGCCCGTCCTATCGTGCCACGCGTAATGAGAAGGACGTTACCCGCGGCCGCGCCAATACGCTGCGGCTGGCGATCTCGGGCCAGTTGGGTCCGGACGCGCTCGCCTCCGACGAGATGATGGAGACGCTGAAGCTCTGCGTCTCCTGCAAGGCCTGCCGCCATGAATGCCCGACCGGCGTCGACATGGCCAAGATGAAGATCGAGGTGCTGGCCGCGCGCGCGGCGACGCACGGTCTGTCGCTGCGCGACCGGCTGGTCGGCTATCTGCCGCGCTATGTCGATCTCGCCTCGCGCTTTGCCCCGATCGCGAACTGGCGCAACCGCAGCCCGCTGCTGCGCGCGCTGTTCGAGAAACTCGCCGGGATCAGCGCCAGGCGCGCGCTGCCCGAGTTTCGCCGCGACACGTTCCGGCCCGACGCCGAGGCGCTGGGTCCGGTGGATGGCCGCGAAGTGGTGCTGTTCGCCGATACGTTCAACCGCGGCTACGAGCGCGAGAATCTCGACGCCGCGGTCGAGGTGCTGGTCGCCGGCGGCTATCGCGTGTATCTGCCGAGGCCATCGGACGGCGGGCGGCCGCCGTGCTGCGGGCGAACGTTCCTGTCGGCCGGACTGGTGGAGCAGGCCCGCGCCGAACTCGACCGGCTGGTTGCGACCTACGTTCCGTTCGCGGCCCGCGGCGTGCCGATCATTGGTCTCGAGCCAAGCTGCCTTCTGACCCTGCGCGACGAGCTGCTGTCGCTGCGTTCGGATGAGGCCGCCAAGACCGTCAGCGCCCACGCGCTGCTGTTCGAGGAATTTCTGGTGCGCGAGGCCGAGGCCGGGCGCCTCGCCTTGCCGCTCGGCGCGGTCGCCGGCAAGGCCGTGGTGCACGGTCATTGCCATCAAAAGTCCTTCGGCGCGTTCAAGCCGGTGGAGAAGGTGCTGCGCCTGGTGCCGGGCCTCGACGTCCAGACCATCGAGTCGAGCTGCTGCGGCATGGCCGGCGCGTTCGGCTATGGTGCCGACACCTATCAGGCCTCGATCGAGATGGCCGAGCTGTCGCTGCTGCCCGCGGTCCGCAGCGCCGATCAGGACACGCTGATCGTGGCCGACGGGACCTCATGCCGGCATCAGATCAAGGACGGCAGCGGGCGAACGCCGCTGCATGTCGCCAGCGTATTGGCGATGAGCCTGAAACGTGCGAAATCGAATTCCGACAGATTGTTACCGACAAAGGAAGAGGCCCATGGCTGAGCTCACTCTCGAAATTGCCCGCAAGATTCTGGATGCCGCGCTGGCCAAGGGGGTCGAGAAGAAGTTCAAGCCGCTGGTCGTCACCATCCTCGACGCGCGCGGCGCGGTGAAGGTGACCGCGGCACAGGACGGCACCAGCCTGATGCGGGCCGAGATCGCCCATGGCAAGGCCTATGGCGCGCTGGCGCTCGGAATGGGATCGCGGGCGCTGTTTCAGCGCGCGCAGGAGCAGGCCTATTTCGTCGACGCCGTGAACACGCTGGCGCAGGGCCGGATGGTGCCGGTCCCCGGCGGCGTCCTGATCATGGACGGTACGACCCTGCTCGGCGCCGTCGGCGTCAGCGGCGACACCTCGGACAATGACGAGATCTGCGCCGTGGCCGGCATCGAAGCCGCCGGCCTGAAGCCCAACGCGGGCTAGTCTAGAGTGCGGTCAGTTCAGGTCGAATAGCGACCGAGACGGGACTGTGCTCCCTCGCCCCGTTCTTACGGGGAGAGGGTTGGGGTGAAGGGCAATCTCCGCGTAGACGGTGACAGCTGCGCTCGCGGAGACTCCCCCTCACCCGGAACGCCTCCCCGCACGCGGGGCGAGGTAAAGCGAAGTGCCTAAAGCGTGATGGCATTAAGTTCGATAGCCTGAATTTTTGAGGTAGTTGGCACATTCCTCGGAGGTGAAGGCGTCG
>NZ_JASAUT010000057.1:0-51356 GCF_029952935.1 Bradyrhizobium sp. Mp19
GCCATCCCCGCCTCCCCCTTCAGATCGGTCTTAGAGAATCGCAGATTCGCCTTTGCGCAAAGCCCTCGCTTGCGGGGGAGGGCTGGGGTGGGGGCTCTCGCCGCGAGTCGCATCGCGGAGAGAGCCCCCACCCGCCGCGCTCAGGCGCGCAAGAGCGCTGCCGAGCGCGTCGGCCTCCCCCGCAAGCGGGGGAGGCGAAGCGAGCCTGCGGTCCGACTGATTCAACCAAGAACCATCGTGCTCTAGCTAGCGCAACAACGCGAAACGTTGACGCGGCACGACAAAGCGTTGCCTCGAAGATTCACGTGCCGCGCGGTTTCACGCGCCGGGTCGGCATCGCGCTGGCGGGATCTTCCGGCCAGGGATGGCGCGGATAGCGGCCACGCAGGTCGGAACGCACCGCGGCGTAACTGCCGCGCCAGAAACCGGGCAGATCGCGCGTCACCTGCACCGGCCGCTGTGCCGGCGACAGCAGTTCCAGCACCAGCGGCACCGCGCCCTTGGCGATCGAGGGATGGGTGTTGAGCCCGAACAGCTCCTGCAGCCGCACCGCGATGGTCGGGCCCTGCTCGGCCTCGTAATCGATCGCGAGTTGCGTTCCAGTCGGCGCCTCGAAATGCGTCGGCGCCTCGCGATCGAACCGCGCGCGCAATTCCCACGGCAGCAGCGCCATCAGCGCATCCGACAGATCGCCGGCGGACAGGTCCTTCAGCGCGGTCTTGTCGTAGAGCGCCGGCACCAGCCAGTCGTCGGCACGCGCGGCGAGCGCGGTGTCGGACAGATCGGGCCAGCTCTCGTCCTCGGCCCTGCGCAGGAACATGACACGGTCGCGCCATTGCTTGGAGTGCTTCGACCACGGCAACCGGTCGAGCCCGGCCGCGATCAGCCCGTCGGCGAAGACGCGCGCGGTCTCGGCCGAGGGCTGTAGCGGCATCGGTGCCTCCGACAGCGTGATCGCATGCAGCGAACGCCTGCGGCGGGCGCGCAGCGCCATCGCGCCGCGGTCGAACGTCACCTCTTCCACGTTCTCGATTTGATCGGCGAAGCGCTGCTCGATCTCCTCCTGGGTGATCGGCGCCGCCAGCAGGATGCGGCCGCTCGCGGCCGTGCCGGTCAGTTCGGCAACCGCGATATAAGGCAGCCGCGCCAGCGCCGCGGTCTGCTCGACGGCGGCGCCGCGGCCATTGGCCAGCACGAAGCTGCCATTGCCGCGGTTCCTGGCGACGCGATCCGGAAATGCGAAGGCCAGCATGACGCCGGTGGAGAGATCCTTCGTTTCGCCGGCGGCCGACTTCACCTGCACGGCCCAGCGCGCCGCCATGCTGCGGGCGCTCGATGCGCGCTGCGAACGGTCGCGGCGGAACTGGTCGAGCCTGACGTCGAGATCGACACTGTCGCCGCCGAGCCCGCGCTCGGTCAGAACCGCGGCGATCTCGGCCGCTTCCTCGCTCATACCGAAGCGGGCGGAATCCACGATCATGCGCGCCAGCCGCGGCGGCAGCGCAAGCGCGCGCAGGCTCTGTCCTTCCTCTGTAATGCGGCCATCGCCGTCGAGCGCCCCGAGCTCTGACAGCAGTGATTTGGCCTCCTTCAGCGCCGGCCCCGGCGGTGGATCGAGGAAGGCAAGGCCTGCGGGATCGCTGACGCCCCATTGCGCGAGATCGAGCACCAGCGAGGACAGATCGGCGGAGAGGATCTCGGGCGCGGTGTAGGCCGGCAGCGATGCGGTCTGCGGCTCGTCCCAGAGCCGGTAGCAGACGCCGGGCTCGATGCGGCCGGCACGGCCGCGCCGCTGGTCCACCGCCGCGCGCGAGGCCCGTACGGTCTCGAGCCGCGTCAATGCAATGTCAGGCTCGTAGCGCGGCACCCGCGCGAGGCCAGAGTCCACGACAATGCGCACGCCCTCGATGGTCAGCGAGGTCTCGGCGATCGAGGTCGCCAGCACCACCTTGCGGGTGCCCTTCGGCGCCGGCGCGATCGCGCGATCCTGCACGCTGGCATCGAGCGCGCCGAACAGCGGCACGATCTCGACCGCGGCGTCGTGCACGCGCTCGGCCAAAAAAGTCTGGGTGCGGCGGATCTCGGCGGCTCCCGGCAGGAAGGCCAGCACCGAGCCGGCATCGGCGCGCAGCGCGGCCGCGATCGTCTCGGCCATCTGCCGCTCCAGCGGCGCGTCCACCTTGCGGCCGACGTAACGGGTCTCGACCGGAAAGGCGCGCCCCTCGCTTTCGACCACCGGCGCGTCGCCGAGCAGTTTTCCGACGCGTGCGCCGTCGAGCGTTGCCGACATCACGAGGATCCGCAGGTCCTCGCGCAGGCCGGTCTGCGCGTCGCGCGCCAGCGCCAGCCCGAGATCGGCATCGAGCGAGCGCTCGTGGAATTCATCGAACAGCACCGCGGCGACGCCGTTGAGCTCGGGATCGTCGAGGATCTGGCGCGAGAAGATGCCTTCGGTGACGACCTCGATCCGCGTCGCGCGCGACACCTTCGAGCCGAAGCGCACGCGATAGCCGACGGTCTCCCCGGCACGTTCGCCGAGCGTCCTCGCCATCCGCTCCGCGCTGGCGCGCGCGGCGATGCGGCGCGGCTCCAGCACGATGATCTTCTTGCCCCTCGCCCAGGGTGCATCGAGCAACGCGAGCGGCACGCGCGTGGTCTTGCCGGCGCCCGGCGGCGCCACCAGCACTGCGGCGTTGTGACCATCGAGCGTGCGGTCGAGCTCATCGAGCACGGCGTCGATCGGCAGCGGACTATCGAATTGGCGCGGCAAGGATTCTCATCACCGCAGCGGCGCTCGGGTCGGGCTGCGTCCCATGGTTAACAATCCGTCTCGGATTTCCTCGCCTCTTAGACCATTCGCCAGCCACGGGAAACCCGCGGAAAGGTCCGGTTCGGTGGCACATCGCTTGTATCGATAAAGGAGAAAGCAACCGATCGGGCCGATGATAGGCCCGATCACGCCGGAACAGGACAAAGATGACCACAAACGGCACAGCCGCTGCGACAGATCGTTCCGCCCCACGCGCGAGCGGACGCGTCGATTGGGTCGACTATGCCAAGGGCATCTGCATCATCATGGTCGTGATGATGCATTCGGTGCTGGGGGTCGAGAAGGCCGCCGAGCAGACCGGCTTCATGCATTATGTCGTGATGTTCGCGAAGCCGTTCCGGATGCCGGACTTCTTCCTGATCTCGGGCCTGTTCCTGTCGGTCGTGATCGATCGCGACTGGCGCACCTATCTCGACCGCAAGGTGATGCATTTCGCCTATTTCTACGTGCTCTGGGTGACGATCCAGTTCGGCTTCAAGGCGCCGTCGCTGGCCGCCGAGACCGGCTGGGCCCAGGTTGGGCTGCAATATCTCGAGTCCTTCATCGAGCCGTTCGGCACGCTGTGGTTCATCTATCTGCTGCCGATCTTCTTCGTCGTCACCAAGCTCACGCGCAATGTCCCCCCGCTCGTGATCTGGCTGATCGCGGCGCTGCTGGAAGCGGCGCATGTCGCGACCGGCTGGACCGTGATCGACGAATTCTGCTCCCGCTTCGTCTACTTCTATACCGGCTACGTCCTCGCCGATTACGTGTTCGCGCTGTCGGACCGCGCGCGGGCACGGCCTGCGCTTGCCCTGCTCGGGCTTGGGCTCTGGGCGCTGATCAATGGCGGCCTGGTTGCGCTCGAGGTGAGCGAATGGCCGGTCGTCTCGCTGGCACTCGGCTTTGCCGGCGCCTGCGCGATCATCGTGACCGGCACGCTGCTGGCGCGCGCGCACTGGCTTGGCTTCCTGCGCTTCTGCGGCGAGCATTCGATCGTGATCTATCTCGCCTTCTTCCTGCCGATGGCTGCGACACGCACCCTTCTGCTGCGCTTCGGCGTCATCCACGACATCGGCCTGATCTCGTTGATCGTGACCGCGGTCGGCGTCGCCGGTTCGCTCGTGATCTGGCGGCTGGCGCTGGCGGCGCGGGCCAATTTCCTGTTCGAGCGGCCCGATGCGTTCTGGATTGCCCCGAAGAAGGCGACGCCCTCGCTGCAGGCGGCGGAATAAGCCCCGACAGTGCCAGAAGTCATGACCGCCGGATTCGTTCCGAGGGCGGGAATCCGGCCGTTCGAATTTTCCACACATTGAAATTATTGGCTTTTTGATCCCGAATGTTTCGTCGTCCGGCCGGCGACGAAACAATTCTCCCGGTCACGAAACCATTTTCCGCTTTTCGCGCAGACATCCGGAAACGGGCGCTAACTAACGTTTCTCCCAACGAACCGCCGCCCAACGGCGAACTGGGAGCCTGTCATGCCGAACGTCATCGCCATCAACGCTGCAGCCACGAAGCATATCGACGCTGCTCGCGCGACCTCGGATGAAACGCTGCTCGCGCGTATCGCCAAGAATGACCGCACCTCGATGCACACGCTCTATGCCCGTCATAACGTCCGGGTCTACCGCTTCGTGCTCCGCATGGTGCGCGACACCACCATGGCCGAGGACCTGGTCAGCCAGGTGTTCCTGGACGTCTGGCGCACCGCGGCCCAGTTCGAGGGCCGTTCGCAGGTCTCGACCTGGCTGCTCTCGATCGCCCGCTTCAAGGCGCTGACCGCGCTGCGCCAGCGCAAGCATGAGGACATCGACCAGGACGACGTGCTGGAGATCGCCGACGGCGCCGACACGCCGGAAACCTCGCTCGATCGCGCCACCACCAGCGAGATCCTGCGCGCCTGCGTGGCCAAGCTGTCGCCGGCCCACCGCGAGATCATCAATCTGGTCTACTACCATGAGAAGTCGGTCGAGGAGGCTGGCGAGATCATCGGCATCCCGCAGAGCACGGTGAAGACCCGCATGTTCTATGCCCGCAAGCAGCTCGCCGACCTCCTGCGGGGTGCCGGCGTGGATAGCGTCGCCGCATAAAGTATCGCAAATTCAATACCTTAACGGGAGATCACGCGATTCAGGCAGTTGTCCACGAAGCCGAAAAATTCAGGCGACGAAACAATTGAAACAATCGACGACATCACCCGGAAAAACACGATCTCTATACCCATATCCAACGACGCAACCTCATTTACTAAACCGGTTTCGATACCTCTTCGTTCTAACCTCCCAAGTAGCCTCCAACGACCCGGCCGGGATGCCCCCCAGCCGGGTCGCTCTGTTTTTGGCGCGGCGCCGTGATGCCGAGCGCGCCTCGCCTCACACAGACGTGACGCGGCTCGCGACCGGCCCGCCGTAACGGCCAAAACCGTCCCCGCGAAGAACATCAGGCGTACCCGGCACGGCCCTCTGGCGCGCCGGGACTCCGATGGACGGATGACGATGCTCAGCCTTGCCCTTGCCCTGCTTGCCGGTGTCGCCACCGTCGCCGCCCCTTGCACCCTGCCGATGCTGCCGATCCTGCTTGGGGTATCGATAGGCCAGACCGGCAAGGCGCGGCCCGTGATGATCGCGCTCGGTTTCGTGATGTCATTCTCTGCGGTGGCATTGCTGCTGAGCGCGATCACGCGCGCCTTCGATTTCGATCCGAACGTGCTGCGGACCGGCGCGGCCGTGCTGCTCGCGGGCTTCGGCCTCCTGATGATCTGGCCGGCGCCGTTCGAATGGCTGTCGATCCGGCTCACCGGCGCTACCAAAGCGTTTTCGAGCGAAGTGGGTACCGGTTCGCGTCGAGAAAACGCGTCTAAACAAGAGGGCAATGTCGCTGAGGCCGCGCCGTCGCACAGCCTGTTCGGCGGCTTCGTGCTCGGCTCTACGCTCGGCCTGGTGTGGACGCCGTGCGCCGGCCCCGTGCTCGGCTCGATCCTGACCATCGTCGCGACCTCGAAGGACACGGCGTGGGCGAGCCTGCAGCTCGTCACCTACGCGATCGGCGCCGCGATCCCGATGCTTGCGATTGCCTATGGCGGACAGGCCGTCACCACGCGCGTGCGCAGCATGGCGCGGATCGCGCCGCGCCTGCAGCAGGGCTTCGGCGTCGTGATCGTCGCATTCGCCGCACTGTCCTACCTGCAATACGACACGCTGATCGTGGCGTGGCTGACCCAGTTCTATCCCAACGGCCAGATCGGCCTGTAAGCCCAAAGGAGATATCGATGTCCCTGCGCTTGATTGCCGTATCCGCTCTGGTGGCGGGCCTTGGCCTCGGCGGTGCCGTGATCCCTGGCCTCTGCACCGAGTCAGACGCGCCGGCCCAGTCGGTGCCGCGGGCGATCGCCATGACCGCCGAACAGAGCCAGACCGCGCCCGAATTCGCCGGCATCAGCAACTGGTTCAATTCGCAGCCGCTGAAGCTGGCCGACCTGCGCGGCAAGGTCGTGCTGGTGGATTTCTGGACCTATGGCTGCGTCAACTGCGTCAACACACTGCCGCACGTCACCCAGCTCTATTCAAAGTACCGGGATCGCGGCCTCGTCGTGATCGGGGTCCACACGCCGGAATTCCCGTTCGAGCATTCGGCCTCCAACGTGCAGGCGGCGCTGAAGCGGCACGGCATCCTCTATCCGGTGGCGCAGGACAACAATTCGCAGACCTGGAACGCCTACCGCAACCAGTATTGGCCGGCGCAATACGTCATCGACCAGAACGGCAAGATCGTCTTCCAGCACGCCGGCGAGGGACAGTACGACGAGATCGACCGCACCGTCGCGCGGCTGCTCAACGCCAACAGCTGAGGCCTGATGAGATCAGGTTGAGCTGGAACGGCATCGGAGGTTCACCTCTCCCCAACGGGGAGAGGTGAACCGGGACCGCGCCAAGCCGATCCAGCCAAAACTCAACCCGCTTTAGTCGGACAATCCGCCCTCTTTGTCGTTACAGCTGACGTGGTAAGGTCCACGCCAGGTCGACGATGGATGGTGCGTGATGTTCGAAGGCTGGGATGCGGTCGTACTCGCCCGCGCGCAATTCGCTTTCACGATGTCGTTCCACATCGTGTTTCCCGCATTCTCGATCGGGCTTGCGAGCTATCTCGCGGTGCTGGAAGCGCTGTGGCTTGCCACCAAGCGCGAGGTCTACATCAACCTGTTCAATTACTGGCTGAAGATCTTCGCGGTCGCGTTCGGCATGGGCGTGGTCTCGGGCATCGTGATGTCCTACCAGTTCGGCACCAACTGGTCGTCCTTTGCCGACAAGACCGGGCCGGTGATCGGCCCGATGATGGCCTATGAGGTGCTGACCGCATTCTTTCTGGAAGCCGGTTTTCTCGGCGTGATGCTGTTCGGGCTCGAACGCGTCGGCCCCAGGCTGCACTTCGTGGCGACGCTGATGGTCGCGATCGGCACGCTGATCTCGGCGTTCTGGATTCTGTCGGCCAATTCCTGGATGCAGACACCGACAGGCCATGCCGTCAACGCCGACGGCCAGTTCGTCGCCGCCGACTGGCTCAAGGTGATCTTCAATCCGTCGTTCCCCTATCGCCTCGTGCACATGGTGCTCGCGGCGTATCTCACCACCTCGCTGGTGGTCGGCGCGGTCGGCGCCTGGCATCTGCTGCGCGACCAGCATCTGGCGGGAGCGCGCGTGATGTTCTCGATGGCGATGTGGATGGCGACGCTGGTGGCGCCGATCCAGATCCTCGCCGGCGACCAGCACGGCCTCAACACGCTGGAGCACCAGCCCGCCAAGGTGATGGCGATGGAAGGCCATTACCAGAGCCACAAGGACGGCGCGCCGCTGATCCTGTTCGGCTGGCCCGACCAGCGTGAGGCGAAGGTGAAGTATGCGATCGAGGTGCCGAAGCTGTCATCGCTGATCCTGAAGCATTCGCTCGACGCGCCGCTGGCCGGCCTCGACACCGTGCCGCGCGAGAACTGGCCACCGGTGCCGATCACCTTCTGGTCGTTCCGCATCATGGTCGGCCTCGGCTTCCTGATCATGGGGCTCGGCCTGCTCAGCCTTTTGATGCGTTGGCGGGGGATGATGTACCAGTCGCCGCTGCTGCATCGCTTCGCGGTCCTGATGGGCCCCGCCGGCTTCATCGCGGTGCTCGCGGGCTGGATCACCACGGAGACCGGGCGGCAACCGTTCACCGTCTATGGCCTGCTGCGGACGGCGGACTCAGCGTCGCCGCTGGCGGCGCCGGCGGTGGGCTCGTCACTGATCGCCTTCATCATCGTCTATTTCGCCGTGTTCGCCGCGGGCGTGATCTACATCCTGCGGCTGATGGCGCAGCCGCCGCATCCCGGCGAGCAAGGCCCGACGAAAGATCTTCCCGCCCGCGCGGCCGGCATCACGCCGGCGGCAGGTGCTGCCGTGGAGGGCGCACGATGATCGATCTCGCCACGATCTGGGCCTTCATCATCGCCTTTGCCGTGTTCGTCTATGTCGTGATGGACGGCTTCGATCTCGGCCTCGGCATCCTGTTTCCGCTGTTTCCGCAAAAGACCGACCGCGACGTCATCATGAATACGGTGGCGCCGGTGTGGGACGGCAACGAGACCTGGCTGGTGCTCGGCGGCGGCGGCATGATGGCGGCGTTTCCACTGGCCTATGCGGTGCTGATGCCGGCGCTCTACACGCCGATGATCGCGATGCTGCTCGGCCTCGTGTTTCGCGGCGTCGCCTTCGAATTCCGCTGGCGGACCCAGAAGGCGCGCAACAAATGGGATCTCGCTTTTGCCGGCGGCTCGCTGCTCGCGACGCTGGCGCAGGGGATCGCGCTCGGCGCCATCCTGCAGGGCATCCATGTCGAGGGACGTCAGTACGCCGGCGGCTGGTGGGATTGGCTGACGCCGTTCAGCGTCCTGACCGGCGTCGCGCTGGTGATCGGCTACGCGCTGCTCGGCGCGACCTGGCTGGTGATGAAGACCGAGGGCGAGCTGCGCGACCGTGCCTACCATCTGAGCTGGATGTTGTTGATCGCGATGCTTTGCGCGATCGGCGCCGTCAGCATCGCAACCCCGTTCCTCAGCGTGCAATACACCCAGCGCTGGTTCGCCTGGCCCAACATCATCCTCACCGCGCCGGTGCCGATCGCGGTCGCCGCCGTCACCGCGCTGCTGCTGCGCGCGCTCAGCGACAAGAACGACCACCAGCCGTTCTTCCTGACGCTGGCGCTGTTCGCCCTGTCCTATGCCGGGCTCGGCATCAGCATGTATCCGTACATCGTGCCGCAGAGCATCACGATCTGGCAGGCGGCGGCGCCGGCGAACAGCCAGATCTTCATGCTGGTCGGCGTCTCGATCCTGGTGCCGCTGATCCTCGGCTACACCGCCTGGGCCTATTGGGTGTTCCGCGGCAAGGTGCGCCCCGGCCACGGATACCACTGATGCCACCAGAGCGTTTTCCAGCGAAGTGGATCCCGGTTCGCGTCAAGAAAGCGCGTCAGGACGAGAATCTAGAGCCCCGTTCCGATTCCATCGGAACGGAAATGGCTCTAGTGCCGAATCAGCGGCCGCTCGGCCAGCGCCTGCTGTGGTTCGCAGCGCTGTGGCTCGGCGGCGTCGGCACCGTGGCGCTGATCTCGTTCGCCTTGCGACTCTGGATCGCGCCGAAATGAGGCGGCCCGTCTGACGTGCCTCGACGCACAGTGACAAAAAACAGAAGCATTACAGGGATATACCTGTGGCGACGTCCTAAACTTGCCATCAAGCTGCCGCTGAGATTTGATGCTGCCTGATTTGCGGGTGGAGCAACCATTTGGCCGCGCGCCAACAAGGAGAGCTTTGCATGACGAAACTTCGTCACCTGGTCTGGATGTTGATCGCGACGGGCGCGCTCGTGCTGTCGACGTCGCAGGGCTTCGCCCAGAGCCGCCCGGACTCCGACGAGCCCGGTCTTGTCGCCGACGACAGCTACGAGCTCGACCCGGAATGGCAGAAGCAGGTCGTGTACTACCGGACCAATGAGGCGCCGGGCACCATCATCGTCGCGACGGCCGAGCGCCACCTTTACCTCGTGCAGGGCAATGGCCGCGCGCTCCGCTACGGCATCGGCGTCGGCCGCGAAGGCTTTCAATGGCAGGGCCTTGTGAGCATCACCCGCAAGGCCGAGTGGCCGGACTGGGTGCCGCCGCCGGAAATGATCGCGCGCCAGCCCTATCTGCCGCGCTTCATGGCGGGCGGCCCGGGCAATCCGCTCGGCGCACGCGCGATGTATCTCGGCACCACGGTCTACCGCATCCACGGCACCAACCGGCCCGACACCATCGGCACCGCCGTGTCCTCCGGCTGCTTCCGCCTGGTCAACAACGACGTCGCCGATCTCTACAACCGCGTTCCGGTCGGCACCAAGGTGATCATCCGGCAGAAGCCCGAACTGTAGCCTTCAGCCTGCTTCGATATCCGTCCCGCTTTCCCCCCGATCATTCGCGAGAGAGAACCCATGCGTACATTTCGAGGCGGCCTGACGATCGGGCTCGCGATCGCCGCGCTGGTTGCGGCCGCCGCCATCACCTATGAGCGCTACGACACCCGCACACTGAAGCGCACCGTCCGCCGCGGCGACGTGCTGTGTGGCGTCAACAAGGGCCTGCCGGGCTTCTCGATCCCGGACGACAAGGGCAACTGGACCGGCTTCGACGTCGACTTCTGCCGCGCGGTCGCGTCGGCGATCTTCGACGACCCGTCGAAGGCGAAGTTCTTGCCGCTCGACGCCAGCGAGCGCTTCAAGGAGCTGCAGAACCGCAAGGTCGACATCCTCTCGCGCAACTCCACCTGGAGCATGTCGCGCGAGACCAATTACGACCTCTATTTCCCCGCGGTCGCCTATTATGACGGCCAGGGCTTCATGCTGCCGCGCTCGCGCAACATCGATTCCGCGCTCGACCTGAACGGCAGCAAGGTCTGCGTCCAGGCCAACACCACGACACAGCTCAATCTCGCCGACTATTTCCGTGCCAACAACATGAAGTACACGGAGATGAAGTTCGACAAGCTGGACGACGTCGTGAAGGCCTATAGCTCCGGCCAGTGCGATACGCTGACATCGGACGCCTCGCAGCTCTATGCGCTGCGGCTCAACCTCGCCAAGCCGAGCGACCACACGATCCTCGCCGATATCATCTCCAAGGAGCCGCTGGCGCCGGTGGTGCGCTTGCGCGACGACGACTGGATGATGATCGTGAAGTGGACGCTGTACGCCATGATCAACGCCGAAGAACTCGGCATCACCTCGAAGAATATCGACGAGGCGCTGAAGTCGAAGAAGCCGGAGGTGATGCGGCTGGTCGGCACCGAAGGCTCCTATGGCGAGGATCTCGGCCTGACCAAGGACTGGGCGGTGCGCATCATCCGCCATGTTGGCAATTACGGCGAGGTCTACGACCGCAACGTCGGCGCCGACTCCAAGCTGAAGATCCCGCGCGGCATGAACCAGCTCTGGAACGCCGGCGGCGTCCAGTACGCACCGCCGATCAGGTAATCAGCACGTAGCGAGGCCACAGCCGCCACCGCATCCTCAACTGTCATCACCCGCGAAAGCGGGTGATCCAGTACGCCGCGGCCTCTCCGCTCAAGCACAACCGCCTCTGGAATACTGGATCGCCCGGTCGAGCCGGGCGATGACAGTTTGTTGCGTGGCGACGACCACGCGGCCGATCAATACCCCTTGCCGCTCGCCAGCTGGTCGGTGTGGAAATTGCTGTCGCCGAACAGCTCCTGGCAGACCCGGGCGCGCTTCATGAAGAAGCCGATGTCGAACTGGTCGGTCATGCCCATGCCGCCATGCATCTGCACGCCCTCCTGCACGGCCAGCGTCGCCGTGGTGCCGGCGCGGGCTTTTGCCACCGCGACCGCGGTTGCGGCCTTGTCGGCATCCGTATCGAGCGCCTGCAACGCCTTCAGCACCGCGGCGCGGGTGATCTCGATGTCGATGTAGAGCTGCGCAGCCCGGTGCTGCAGCGCCTGAAATTCGCCGATCGCCTTGCCGAACTGCTTGCGCTCCTTCAGATAGGCCACGGTGCGGCCGAACACCTCGTCGGAGAGGCCGACCATTTCGGACGCTACCGCGCCGCGGCCGATATTGAGCACCCCCTCGAGCAGCCCAAAGCCCTGATCGACTTCGCCGAGCACGCTGTCGGCGTTGACCTCGACATTGTCGAACACGATGCGCGCCGCGTTGTGCGAATCGACCATCGCGGTGCGCTCGACCGTGAGCCCCTTGGCCTTCGGATCGACCAGGAACAGCGTGAGCCCGTTCTTGTCGCCGGCACTGCCGGCCGTGCGCGCCGCGACGATCAGAAGATCGGCGGTGTGGCCGTCGACCACGAAGGCCTTATCGCCCGACAGCTTGAAGCCGTTGCCGGAGCGCGTGGCCTGCAATTTCGTCTGCAGCGGGCGATGCTTGGCGCCCTCATCGATCGCGAGCGCCGCCAGCAGCGAGCCGTCGGCGATTTTGGGCAGATGCTGCGCCTTCTGCGCCTCGCTGCCGCCGCGCGACAGCGCCGAGGCGGCGAGCACCGAGGTCGCGAGGAACGGCGACGGCATCAAGGTGCGGCCGATCTCCTCCATGACGATGCCGGCCTCGACGCAGCCGAGCCCGCTGCCGCCGAACTGGTCCGGCACCAGGAGGCCGGAGAAGCCCATCTCCGCAAATGTCTTCCAGAGATCGCGCGAGAAGCCGGTGGCGTCCGTGGCATCGCGCAAGGACCGCAGATGCGCCACCGGCGCCTTGTCGCTGATGAGACCGCGCGCACTGTCGCGCAGCATGGATTGTTCTTCGGTGAGGACGAGGGCCATAGGAAAATCCGATCTAACGTACTAAGCAACTGTCTGAGTTCGTCATTCCGGGGCGATGCGCAGCATCGAACCCGGAATCTCGAGGTTCCGGGTTCGCCGCTTCGCGACGCCCCGGAACGACGGCAAGCTAGGCACCCGGTAGGTCGAGGATGCGCTTGGCGACGATGCCGAGCATCACCTCCGAGGTGCCGCCCTCGATCGAATTGGCCTTGGTGCGCAGCCAGGCGCGCGGGCGGGCGCCGCCCCTGGAGCGGTCGCTCTCCCATTCCAGCGCGTCGATGCCGCCGGCCGACATCAGGATCTCGTAGCGGCGCTTGTTGAGCTCGGTGCCGTAATATTTCATCGCCGAGGAGAACGCCGGATGCGATTGCCCGGCCTTGGCGAGATCGACCGCGCGCTCCGCGGCAGCCGCGAGCGCGGCCTCGTCGACCTCGAAGTTCGCGATCTGGCTGCGCAGCTGCGCGTCATCGAGCTTGCCTTGCGCGTCCGCACCGACCGAGTCGGCGGCGATCTGGCCGAGCGGACGGCCGACGCCGCGCTCGCCCATGCCGGAGATCATCGCGCGCTCGTGCTGCAGCAGGTATTTCGCGACATCCCAGCCGCGATTGACGGTGCCGACGACATGCGACTTCGGCACGCGGACATTGTCGAAGAAGGTTTCGCAGAACGGCGAATAGCCCGAGATCAGCAGGATCGGTTTTGTGGACACGCCCTTCGAGGTCATGTCGAAGAGAATAAAACTGATGCCGTCATGCTTCTCGGCCGCCGGATCGGTGCGCACCAGGCAGAAGATCCAGTCGGCGTAGTTGGCATAGGACGTCCAGATCTTCTGGCCGTTGATGATGTAGTCGTCGCCGTCGCCGACCGCGCGGGTCTGCAGCGAGGCGAGGTCGGAGCCGGCGTTCGGCTCGGAATAGCCCTGGCACCAGCGGATCAGGCCCGCGGTGATCTTGGGCAGATGCTCCTTCTTCTGCTCCTCGGTGCCGTATTTCAGCAGCGCCGGTCCGAGCATCGAGATGCCGAACGAGGTCAGCGGCTGACGCGCGCCGATCGCAGCCATCTCCTGGCGCACGATCTTGGCCTCCTCGCCGTCGAGGCCTCCGCCGCCATATTCCTTCGGCCAATGCGGCACGGTCCAGCCCTTGTCGCGCATCCGCTCGAACCAGACGCGCTGCGCTTCGGACGAGAATTTCGTGTTGCGGCCACCCCAGAAGGTGTCGCCATCCGAGGTCATCGGCTTGCGCATCTCCGCCGGGCAGTTCTGCTCCAGCCAGGCGCGGGTCTCCGCGCGGAATTTCTCGAGGTCGGCCATGGTGCGTTTCCAGTCAAAAAATCGTCGAATTGGATTCGACCTTAGACCTACGCAGCCGCCAAATTCAATATGCCTCGCGGCCGCGCCATGCTCTGGCGTCGCTACTCACTGCGCGCGATCGGGTGTATCGCCGAGATGGGGTAACGCTTGAAAAACAAAAGGAAACGGACATGCGGCTGAAGCTGCTTTCGCCTAGCGAAATGAACGCCGCCCAGAAAGAAACCTACGACGAGTCGATTGCCGGCAAGCGCGGGGCGCCACCCGCGCCGATGATGGCCTGGCTGAACAGCCCGGAGATGGCACGGCATGCCACGCGGCTCGGCGAGGTGCTGCGCTTCGACACGATCTTTCCCCCAAAACTGTCGGAGATCGCGATCCTCGTCACCGCGCGGCACTGGACCGCGCATTACGAATGGTATGCCCACAAGCGCCTGGCGCTGAAGGGCGGCCTCGACCCGAAGATCATCGAGGACATTCGCGTACGCCGGACGCCGAGCTTCGACGATCCCAAGGCCAGGGTGATCTACGACGTCGCCAAGGCGCTGCACGAAGGTCACGGCCTGCCGAAGGCACTGTATGACGAGGCGGTCGAGGTGCTGAGCCAACGCGGCCTGGTCGAGGTGATCGGCCTCTGCGGCTACTACACCATGGTGTCGATGACGCTGAACACGTTCGAGTTCCAGCTGCCCGGCGGCGAGCTGTCGGAGCTCTGCTAGGCCCGGCGACCGTGGCGCCTTTCGGAAACCTTGCGTTTCCGGATCGATCGCTCCGGCGTCGGCAAATCCAGACTATATCAGGGGGCGAACCTCGCCCCTGATGGCAGGGGCATTGACGTCAACGGAGTCCGCTCATGCCAGAGAATCCCCCCATCATCGCCGGCACGCGGATCGGGCATGTCCACCTCAAGGTGGCCGATCTCGAGCGCGCGCTCGGCTTCTATTGCGGCGTGCTCGGCTTCGAGCTGCAGCAGCGGCTGGGCGCGGACGCGGCCTTCATCTCGGCCGGCGGCTATCACCACCACATCGGCCTCAACACCTGGGAAAGCAAGGGCGGCCATCCGCCGCCGCCGGGCACCACCGGCCTGTTCCACACCGCCATCCTCTATCCGACCCGCCCGGCGCTCGCCGATGCGCTGCACCGGGTGCTGTCGGCCGGCATCCAGCTCGACGGCGCCAGCGACCACGGCGTCAGCCAGGCGCTGTATTTGCGCGATCCCGACGAGAACGGCGTCGAGCTCTATTGGGATCGCCCCGAGGCCGAATGGCCGCGCAGCGCGGACGGCAAGCTCGCGATGTTCACGCGACGGCTGGACGTTGAGGATCTGCTGAAGCAGCGGGCGGCATAATTCCGTAACTCGGAAGAAGCTTGTAGCCCGGATGAAGCGCAGCGAAATCCGGGTTCGCTCCATGAGGTGATACTGTTCCCGGATTACGCTTCGCTTCATCCGGGCTACGGGTTCTACAGGTCTTCATTCCCCTTCCCCCTGAAAGGGGGAAGGTCGGGATGGGGGTTAGCCGCGGGCTCTGCTGCAAATGGAGAGAGCAGATCCCCACCCGCTTTGCTCTGCGAGCAAAGCGACCTCCCCTTTTCAAGGGGAGGTGAAGAGGTAGCCCGGATGGCGCCAACGGGTCGCGCGAACGCGCGCCCGATGACAGGCTCCGCGAAATTCCGCGAAACCTGCGTATGTGGAGACGGTCCCCGGATTGCGCTTCGCTTCATCCGGGCTACGGGTTCAGGAACGGGTGCACGAGCCAACCAGCCGCGTAGAGCCCAAAGCCGAACACGGTATGCGTCACGAGGCTCTGCAGCCGCGCCGCCCATGGCCGTGGCGTGCGGTTCGCGGCGATGCCGGCGCCCATCGCGGGCTGCATCACCAGGAACGGCGCGGCCACGCTGCCGATCCCGACCATCAGGGCCGGAGCGATGGTGGGCTGCCGCAGCCAATCGAGGCCGAACATCGCAAGCAGCACGCCGGCAAAGCCGATCCCGATCAGATAATGCGCGGCCCATCCGATCACCCCTTCGCCCGCGACCTGCGGTGACGCGGCGATGCGGTCGTGGCGCAGGCGAGCGGATACGAGATGGCCGAGCCAGCGGCCGACCAGGGCATACTCCAGCGACGGGATGCCAAGCAGGCGCTTTCGAACCATCCCCCAGATGTCCATCACGACGGTCGCACCGGTCCCGATCAGCACCGCGCTCGCCACAAATTCCTCCGCTTCAACCATGCGCGGCCTCCGTCGGCGCTCGTGCCGCGACCATCCAGCACGCAGCAGTGAAGCGAATCTCGGTCCCATGGATGTAGCGATCGAACGCGCCGCGCACGGTCTCGATCACATGCGTTCGGCGCGGTTCCTCCATCGCCTGCAGCATCGTCCCGACCGGGCCGAGCCAACTCACATAGCGGGTCAGCTCCGATGCCGGAAAGCTGAGGGCGACATCGACCGGATCGATCGCGATCGCCTCCCAGCCGCTATCATCCAGGATAGCTTCGACCCGCTTCCGGTCGGCGAAGCCGAATTGCCCCGGCGCATCGGGACGCCGCGCCGGAAGATCCGGCAGCAGCGTCTTCGCCGCCTGTTCCGCCGTCGTCATGAACGGGTTCTCGGCGGCGCCACGCCACGCGATGAAGCGGAGCGCAGCACCCGGCCGGGCCGCGCGGCGCAGATTGACGAAAGCCTGCACCGGATCGGCAAAGAACATCACGCCGAGGCGCGAGACGATCATGTCGAAACTCGCTGGCGCGAACGGACAGGACTGCGCGTCGGCGCAGATGAAGCTGACCGGCCGCTCTTCCCGCTCCGCGCGGGCGCGCGCCGCCGCGATCATCGGCCCGGAGATATCGATGCCGGTGCAATGCCCCCGCCGGCCCAGCACGCCGGCAGCAGCGAAGGTCGTGGCGCCCGTGCCGCAACCGATATCGAGCACGCGGCTGGCCGCGGCATCGGACACTGCTCGGACGAGCAGCTCTTCAAGCGGCTTGAACATCCCTTCGAGCACGTCGCGCGTCTCGACCCAGGCGCGGCCGGCGGCGCCGTTCCAGAGTTTGACCTGCTCGTCGCCAGCTTGCGGTGCGACACCCATGATTCTCGTCCTTGTTGATGCTTGCCTTACGCAAGCGGTAGGCTGGATATTGCCAGTTCAAGTGAACTTGAGGTCAAGGGCCATGCGGGACATCGATATCGCGGAGGTGGCGGAGCTGTCGGGCGTGCGCGCCTCGACTTTGCGCTTCTACGAGGAGAAAGGTCTGATCGCCTCGCATGGCCGGCGCGGGTTGCGCCGCCTGTTCGATCCGGCGGTGCTCGACCGGCTGGCGCTGATCGCGCTCGGGCGCGCCTCCGGCTTCTCGCTCGACGAGATCGCAAGGATGTTCGCGCCCGATGGAAGGCCGCGCATCGACCGGAAAATGCTTTCTGCCAAGGCCGACGAGCTCGACCGCACCATCCGCAGGCTCAACGCGATGCGCGACGGCCTGCGCCACGCCGCCGTCTGCCCGGCTCCGAGCCACATGGAATGCCCGACCTTCCGACGCCTGCTCCGCGTCGCGGCGGCCGGCAAGATCAGCGAGCCGAAGAAGGCGAAGAAGCGGCCCAAGAAGTCGTGACAGAGATCGTAGCCCGGATGAAGCGCAGCGAAATCCGGAATTCCCTCCAAGAGGTGATACTGTTCCCGGATTGCGCTTCGCGTCATCCGGCTACAGGCTACTACAGGTCTTTATTCTCCTTCCCCCTGAAAGGGGGAAGGTCGGGATGGGGGTCAGCCACGGGCTCTGCTGCAAGTGGAGAGAGCAGATCCCCACCCGCTTTGCTCTGCGAGCAAAGCGACCTCCCCTTTTCAAGGGGAGGTGGAAAGGTGGCCCGGATGGAGCCAACGGGGCTACTTCCCTTTCGTCATGATCGTCGCCGCCGCGATCAGCTCGAGGCCAATGCAGCCGTAGAACGGCAGCGAATAGCTGCCCGAGAGATCGCGCAGCAGCCCGATCACGCCGGGGCCGAAGGCGTAGGTGATCTGGTTGATCGCGGTGATCAGGCTGACCAGCACGCCGAATGCACGCGGATCGAATTCGCGCTGCACGATCAGTGCCGGCAGCGTGATCAGATTGCCGACCGAGAAGCCGAACAGCGCGCAGGCGGCGATCTGCGCCACGTCATTGTGCACATTAATGATGACGGCGAGCGCGACCGCCTGGCTGACAAAGGACAGCGCCGATGCCAGCCGCTGGTTGAGCCGGTCGATCACGAAGGAGAACGAGACGCGCCCGACCACGGCCATCGCGGTCAAGAGCGCCATCGCCACCGTCGCGCGCTCGCGGCCGATCACCTGATCGAGATAGGCGATCAGATGCACGATGAAGCCGACCTGGGCGAACAGCACCAGCGCGAAGGCGATCGACACCGAGAGAAAGCGGATGTCGCGCAGCGCCCGCGCGCGCACCTGGGTCGCCGACGGCGCGTCGGCAGCGGCGGCCGTGACCGCGTGCAGATGCGCCGGCGGCCGCCCGACAAAGATCAGGATGACAGGCACCATCACCACGATCAGCAGCATCGCGGCCGCGATCATCGCACCGGAGAAGCCGAAAGCGCCGATCCCCGCCACCAGCAGCGGCACGCCGACGATGCCGCCGAAGCTCGCGCCGTTCAGCGCCAGGCTGATCGCCATGCCGCGCTTCTTGTCGAACCACAGGCCGAGCGTGTTGGTGATGATGCCGAGGCTGGTGCCGGCCCAGCCGAACGCCAGCAGCGCATCGGCGAGATAGAGCTGCCAGGGCTCGCGCACCTCGCCGATCGCAACCGCCGCGATCGCCATCGCGAAGGTGCCGGCGATCAGGCAGCTGCGCGCGCCGAACGCCTTGATCGCCTCGCTGACGAAGGCAACCAGCGCCGCGCCGAACAGGTAGAAGAAGGTCGTGCCCGAAGAGATCAGCGACGCCGGCCAGCCGTGCAGCCGCTGCAGCTCGGCGACATAGACGCTCTGGCCGTAGAAGCCCAGTCCCCAGCCGAAGGTCGCAAGCAGGAAGCAGACGACGACGATGCGCCAGCCCTCATAACCAAGCGAGGATTCGTCTGATAGCGTGGGTGAGGATGCGTCCATTTCTTGCTCTTGCTTCCGACATCGTCATGACCGGTTTTATCCGTTCTCACGATGTAAGGAGCCGTGCAAGCCGGTCACTTCGAAACGGATCGAAGTGTCAGCAATTGGCAGCAGGAGACCCTTTTGGGCATGATCTTGCGGAAAACCGCGCCACACTTTTCCGGATCATGCCTAGATGCTGGGATCCGGGATTTCTTCCACCGCGCGCAATTTCGTGCGTCGCCTGGCGAATGAAGCGAACGAGAGCACGGCAAGGCCGAGCAGCACAGGCGGGAACACCACCCAGTTGACGGCATTCCAGCCGTAATGCGCGAGCAGTTGGCCCGACGAGAACGAGCCGATCGCCATCATGCCGAACACGAGGAAATCGTTGAACGCCTGCACCTTGTTGCGTTCCTGCGGCCGGTGCGTTTCCAGCACCAGCGCGGAAGCGCCAACAAAGGCGAAATTCCAGCCGATCCCGAGCACGAACAGCGTCGCCCAGAAGTGCGGCGCAGTGACGCCTGACAATCCGATCATCGCGGCCACCGCCTCGAGCACCAGCCCGAGCGCGACGATAACGGGCGCGCCGAACCGCGCGATCAGCGAGCCCGTGAAGAAGCTCGGGCCGTACATCGCAACGATGTGCCACTGAATGCCGAAGTTGGAATCGCTGACCGACAGCCCGCACATCTTCATGGCGAGCGGCGCCGAGGTCATCACCAAATTCATCATCGGATAGGCGATCACGCCGCACAGCGCCGCGGCAATGAAGCGGGGCTGCTTTGCGATCTCGAGCAGCGGGCGGCCGCCATGCAGGTCCGCAGCCGCAGGCTTCGGCGCGTCGACGCCCGACAGCACCGCCATCGCCACCAGCGCGACCAGCGCCTGCATCACGAAGGAGAACGCGAACAGATAGGGCGGCCAGATGTCCATGGTCCACTGCACGAGCTGCGGCCCGAGCACGCCGGCGAACACGCCGCCGGCCATCACCCAGGACACCGCCTTGGGCCGGAACGCGACGCTGGCGCCATCGGCGGCGGCAAAGCGGTAGGACTGCGCGACGGCGCCGTAGAGCCCGCCGAGGAAGGTCGCGCCGCAGAACAGCCAGAACGATGAGTGCAGGATCGCCCAGGCGCCGAGCGCGCCGGTGAGCGTGCCGCAGAAGGTGCCGATGATGAAGGCGACGCGCCTGCCATAGGCGCGCGAGATCGCGCCGGTCGGCAGCGTGCCGGCGGCAAGCCCGAGCACATACATCGAGAGCGGCACCGTCGCGAGCGAGACGTCGGGTGCCAGCGTCGCGCCGACGATCGAGCCGGTGGCGAAGATCACCGCCGAATTGGCGCCGGTCAGCGCCTGCGCCGCCGCAAGCCGCCACACATTGCTGCGCGCCTGCGCGTCGTCGGCCGCCTCATCGGATGCTGTCACGTCGATCATCGGTAGTCCCGCCTCGAAGCCCCGGCGGGAGCCCCCAATCGCCGGCACTATGGAGAGCGGGTCGAGGCCGATCAACCGGCGCAAACGGACCGAGGCCATGCAGGAGGCGCACACGACATCGCTTGCTCTCACAGAGTGACGTCACAGCAGCCCGGCACTTCTATCAGTACCGTCATCCTGAGGAGCGCGTAGCGCGTCTCGAAGGATGCACGGCCAACAGCCGGGCCATCGACCCTTCGAGACGGCCGCGTTGCGGCCTCCTCAGGGTGACGGTGATAGAGTTGAACAATGGCGTGACGACGGACTTTCTACCGCGCTGGCTTCTTGCCAGGCCGCTTCTCGGCGCGCAGCGCGCCGGTCTTGTGGACCTTGGAGCGCGGCCCGACGAGGTGCGGCTTGTGAACGTGCCATTCAAGCGCGAGCGTCGCAGCGAAACCGAAAAAGCTCGAACGGCTCATGCCGAGTCCGGCGGCATGCTTGTCGATCCGTGTGATCAGGCTCTTCGGCAAATAGACGTTGACGCGCTCGGACGGGTCGGGCGGATCGACGCCGATCATGAAGAAGGCCGCGACGTCCGAGCCCTTCGGCGCCACGATGCGCTCGATCGGGGTCGGCTCCGGCAATGGCTTGCCCTGCTCGACCCAGCCGTCGACGGTCTGCGCCAGCGTTTGCTCGGCGCGCTCGATCGCGTCTTCCTGCGATCGCCCCGCGGCGACGCAGCCGGGAAAATCCGGGAACCATGCCCCGAACGCGCCGCGCGGCCCGCGCTCCAGCACGGCCGGATAAAGCCGCCTCTTCATTCTGGCCTCCGTCGTCGGAGTATGCTATTTCACACACATCGGTGTGTCAAATCACACAACAGGCGACATCGTGGGAGACCGCGGCAATGGACCCGCAAGCCGAACTCCGCGTCATCCGCGCGGCCTATGCCAAGCAGATCCTGGCCGCCGCCAACACCATCAATCCGCGGCTGACGGAGGCCTTCGCCGCCATTCCCCGCGAGGACTTCGTCGGCCCGGGACCATGGATGATGCTGCGATGGTGGAGCCGCGACTATGCGCCGACGCCCGATGCCGACCCGGTCTATCTGTACACCAACGATCTCGTCGCCTTGCGCCCCGAGCGGCGTCTCAACAACGGCCAGCCGTCGCTCCACGCCCATCTCATGCACCAGGCCGCGGCCGCCACCGGCGAGCACGTGGTGCATATCGGCACGGGCACAGGGTACTACACCGCGATCCTCGCGCATCTGGTCGGACCGTCCGGCCGCGTGACCGGCATCGAATACGATCCGGACCTTGCGGCGGACGCGCGCGCCAATCTCGCCGCTTACGCAAATGTCGAGATCATCCAGGGCGACGGCACGATTGCGCCGTTCGAGTCCGCCGACGTGATCTATGTCAACGCCGGCTGCACCCGGCCTGCCGCGCGATGGCTCGACGGGCTCGCCGCCGGCGGCCGCCTGATCCTGCCGCTGACGTCGGACGAGGGATTCAAGGGTGGCGCGCCGGAGCAGGTGGCGCGCTCCGGCGCCGTGTTCCGGATCCGGCGCGAGGGCGCAGAGTATCAAGCGGACTGGATATCGCCGGTCGCGATCATTCCCTGCGACGGCGGCCGGGACGAGACGTCCGAAAAAACGCTCGCCGAAGCCTTCGCCCGCGGCGGCTGGCAGAACGTGACCCGGCTCTACCGCGACGCCGGGATCCCCGACGAACGTTGCTGGCTGCGTGGGCCAGGCTGGTGCCTGGCTTACGATTGAGCGCGGCTACTTGCGGGCAAAAACCAGAATCATGTTGTTGGCCGGCATTTCGAAGCTGCCGGCGAGCTTGAGCCCGACGCTTCCCGCAAGCGTCTCGAGATCGGCGATGTCGCGCACGCCCCACTCGGCGTCGCGCTCGCGCAACGACGTGTCGAACACGGCATTGCTGAGCGCGGTGTGCTTGCCGCCGCGCTTGAACGGGCCGTAGAGCAACAGCCGGCCGTCGGCGCGCAGGTGCCGCGCGGCGCCGGCGAACAGGCCCTCGGCGACGCGCCACGGCGCGATGTGGATCACATTGGCGCAGAAGATCGCGAGCAGTTTGTCCGGACCTTTGCCGTCCGTCGGCGCCGGCGACCAGGCGGGATCGGACAGATCGATCGGCTGCGGCGGCCGGATGTTGGCAAGGCCGGCATGCGCGCGCCAGGCCTCGATGCTGCGCAGGTGCGCCGCATGGAGGTCGCTCGGCCACCAGGTGATGTCGGGCGTTTGACCGGCGAAATAGACGACATGCTGGCCGGTGCCGCTGCCGACTTCCAGCACGTCGCCGGATTGGCCGGCGAGGTAGTCTTTCAGGACGATCCAGATCGGCTGATGGTTGCGATGGAACGCCGGCGCATCGAGCCGCCCGTCCGCCTCGACCGGTTGGCCGTCCTTGCCGAACTCCGCCACGAATTCCGCCACCGCGCTTCTCCTTACCGCTTCTAGATCAGGCCGCTCCATCAGCAAAACCGGAACCGGGATGCCGACACTGCTGATCCGTCATCCTGAGGTGCGAGCTCTTGCGAGCCTCGAAGGATGAATCGGCCGCGGTCGGGCCGTCGACCCTTCGAGGCTCGCTCCGCTCGCACCTCCAGCGACAACGGCAAGCCGTTGCGCGGGGGTGACGGGTCTAATCTCGTCTATGTCGCCCCTGACATTAACCCCATCACAACACTCCTATTCTCCGTGTTGCCAGCCGATGGCCTTTGTGCTTTCCACTCTTTATATTGCGATGGGATCATCGAGATTGAAGCCCGGGAAACGTCCTTGATCGCCACTTTCTCCAAGTCAGCCTTCGTCCTGGCGCTGCTGGCAGGCACCGCCATGGCCGCGCCCGCGCAGGCCCAATCCGCCGCCGAGGGACAAAAGCTCGCCTTCGACCGCGGCAAGGGCAATTGCCTGACCTGCCACGTCATCAAGGGCGGCGACCTGCCCGGCACGATCGGCCCCGAGCTGAGCGGCCTGAAGGCCAAATACAGCCGTGACGAGCTGATCGCGATCGTGACCGACGAGACCAAGCGCAATCCACAGACGGTGATGCCGCCGTTCGGCCGAAACCGGATTTTGAGCGAGAAGGAAATCGACGCGGTGGTGGACTTCCTGCAGACGCTGTGACGCCGCAACCGTCGCTTGAGGAGATTTTTTTGATGAACATCACGACCAGCGAATTTTCTAGAGCGCGCCGGATGGTGCTGAAGGGCGCGGGCGTCGCCGCGCTGATCGGCCTCGGCGTCATTCCGTTCGACGTGCCGCAGGCGCTCGCCGCCGCCAACGACAAATATCCCGAAGACGCATTCAAGCAGAAGACCGAGGCCGACGCGATCAAGGCGCTCTATGGCAAGACCGCCGAGCCGACGGACAAGGTCAAGATGGACGCGCCGGAGATCGCCGAGAACGGCGCGGTGGTGCCGATCTCCGCGACCACGACGCTGGCCGATGTCACCTCGATCTCGTTTCTGGTGAGCGAGAACCCGATTTCGCTGGTGGCGTCGTACAAGATTCCGGCGGGCACGCTGCCGACCGTCGCCAACCGCATCAAGATGGCGAAGACCAGCAACGTCACCGTGATCGTCGAGGCCGGCGGCAAGCTCTACAGCGCCAAGAAGGAAATCAAGGTCACCGTCGGCGGCTGCGGCGGCTAGTGCATATATGAGCGTCGATCGAACCCGCGAACTCGCTGTGCCCCCTCTCCCGCTTGCGGGGTCCGAGGCGAGCGAAGCTCGCTCTCGAGGTTGGGGTGGGGGTATCGCCACGATGGACATTCTTCGTTTGGAGAGAGCCCCCACCCGGATCGCATCTAGCGATGCGACGCTGCCGAAGCCTTGCTTCGGCGTTCTTCAGAGACGGCCGCTGAAGGCGGCCTATGCTCCCCCGCAAGCGGGAGAGGTGAAGCGAGCCCGTCGATGGGCCGTCGCGACAACAGAGGACTAAACCGATGGCATCGAGCATTCGCGTGCGCGCCACGTCAAACGGCGACACCACCGAGGTGCAGGCGCTGATCCAGCACCCGATGGATTCCGGCTTCGTCAAGGACGCCAAGGGCGAGATCATTCCGCCGCATTTCATCCAGCAGCTCACCTTCGAGTATGACGGCAAGCCGGTGTTCGTCGCCGACTGGGGCGGCGGCGTCTCGAAGGACCCCTATGTCAAGTTCGCCTTCAAGGGCGGCAAGAAGGGCGACGATCTGAAGGTCAGTTGGGTCGACAACAAAGGCGCGACCGACACCACCACGGCGAAGATTCAATGACGCGGCGCCTCGCAATCCGCGCAACAATTGCCACGTTCGCGCTCGGCGTGCTGGCGTGCGCACCAGCGCACGCGGCCGACAGCGTCGATCCCGCCGCCGACAAGGCCGCGTTCCAGAAATTCTTCACCAGCAAATTCCCCAAGCTGAAGCTCGAGGATTTCGTCAACGGTCCCTATTCGATGAATGAGGACCTACACAGACAGTGGGAGGAGAAGGAGCAGTTTCCGCCCTACGAGTTCTCGCTCGAAGCCGGCAAGGAAATGTTCGCAACGCCGTTCAAGAACGGCAAGACCTACGCCGACTGCTTCCCGAACAAGGGCATCGGCATCCGCCAGAACTATCCTTACTTCGACGAGAAGGAAGGCAAGGTCGTCACGCTCGAGCTCGCGCTCAACCGCTGCCGCGAAGCCAATGGCGAGGCGCCGTTCTCCTATGTGAAGGACGACATGGCGGCGCTCACCGCCTACATGGCCTTCACCTCGCGCGGCAAGCCGATGGATATCAAGATCCCGAACGATCCACGCGCGCTCGATGCCTATCAGAAGGGCAAGGAATATTTCTACACCCGCCGCGGCCAGCTCAATTTCTCCTGCGCCACCTGCCACATCCAGAGCCCGGGCGAGCGGATCCGCGCCGAGGTGCTGGCGCCGGCGCTCGGCATCCTGAACGCGATGCCGATCTACCGCTCGGAATGGAGCGGCATGGGTACGACCAGCCGCCGCTTCACCACCTGCAACAGCCAGATCCGCGGCGTGCCGCTCAATCCGCAGGACGACGAGTACCGCAACCTCGAATATTATTTGTCCTATGTCAGCAACGGGCTGCCGATTTCGGGGCCGGGAGCACGGCCATGAGCGCGGCCATCAAAGCTGTCCTCGCAGCATCGGCCCTGCTGATCGCGACCGCGACCGGCGCCCTCGCCGCCTCCGAGGCCGACTACAAGGCGGCCTACGCCGCGGCCGAAGCCGCCAACAAGGAAGCCGGCAGCCTGCGCAACCAGTGGACCACCACCGCCTCGACATTATCTGCCGCAAAAAAGGCCGGTGAGGCTGGTGATTTCGACACCGCAGTCGCCAAGGCCACGGAGGCCGAGGCACTGGCAAAGGCCTCGATCTTCCAGGCCACCAGCGAAAAGGAACGCTGGAAGGACATGGAAGTTCGTTAAAAGCGCGCAGGCCAGGGGCCGCGCGGAGAGAATGATGATCATCCGCCGCCGGGAATTCCTGAAAGCTGCGGCCGCCGCAACGCTGACGGCCGGCCTGCCGCGCCTTGCGCGCAGCGCCGACACCGCCAGCGTCTACGACCTCGAACGGTTCGGCAACGCCCGCATCCTGCACATGACCGACACGCATGCGCAGCTGAAGCCGGTGTTCTTCCGCGAGCCCGGCGTCAATCTCGGCGTCGGCGCGATGGCCGGCCAGCCGCCGCACCTCGTCGGCAAGGCGTTCCTCGACCGCTTCGGCATCCGGCCCGACAGCGCCGACGCCTATGCCTTCACCTGCGTCGAGTTCGAGAAGGCCGCCGGCCGGTTCGGACGGCTCGGCGGCTTCGCCCACCTGAAGACGCTGGTCGACAAGCTGCGCGCCGATGTCGGCGAAAAGCGTTCGATCCTGCTCGACGGCGGCGACCTCTGGCAGGGCTCAGGGCTTGCCAACGCCATGAACGGCGCCGACATGGTGGAGGCCGCCAATCTGCTCGGCATCGAGGCGATGACCGGGCACTGGGAATTCACCTATGGCGAGCAGGTGCTGCGCGACAACCTCTCCCGCTTCAAGGGCGAGTTCCTGGCGCAGAACGTGTTCCTGACCGAGGAAGCCGCGTTCAACGACGCCAAGGCGTTCGACCCGGCTTCGGGGCGGGTGTTCAAGCCGTCCTTCATCAAGGAGATCGGCGGCCATCGCGTCGCGATCATCGGCCAGGCCTTCCCCTACGTGCCGATCGCGCATCCGAAGCGCTTCACGCCGGACTGGAAGTTCGGCATCCGCGACGAGGAGCTGCAGAAGCTCGTCGACGGCCATCGCAATAACGATAAGGTCGAGGCGGTGATCCTGCTGTCGCACAACGGCATGGATGTCGACCTCAAGCTCGCCAGCCGCGTCACCGGCATCGACGTCATTCTCGGCGGCCACACCCACGACGCGATCCCGATCCCGATCACGGTGACCAATGCCGGCGGCGTCACGCTGGTGACCAATGCCGGCTCCAACGGCAAGTTCATCGGCGTGCTCGATCTCGATCTCGCCAAGGGCAAGGTCGCCAATGTCCGCTACCGGCTGCTGCCGGTGTTCGCCGAACTGCTCAAGCCCGATCCTGCGATGCAGACGCTGATCGACAAGATGCGCGATCCGCATGTCGACGAATGGAACAGCAAGCTGGCCTCGGCCGACCGGCTGCTCTACCGCCGCGGCAATTTCTCCGGCACCGTCGATCAGTTGATCTGCGATGCGCTGCTGAACGAGCTCAACGCCGAGATCGCGCTGTCGCCGGGCTTCCGCTGGGGCATCACCACGCTCGCCGGCCAGCCGCTGACCATGGAAGACGTGCTGTCGGAAACCGCGATCACCTATCCGGAGACCTACGTCGCCACGATGACCGGCAGCCAGATCAAGGATGTGCTGGAAGACGTCTGCGACAATCTGTTCAACGTCGATCCCTATTATCAGCAGGGCGGCGACATGGTCCGCGTCGGCGGCCTCGCCTACACCTGCACGCCCGGCGAGACCGTCGGCAAGCGCATTTCCGAGCTGAAGCTCGGCAGCGGCAAGCATCTCGAAGCCGGCAAGCACTACAAGGTCGCAGGCTGGGCCTCGGTCAACCAGCAGAGCGGCGCGCCGATCTGGGATGTCGTCGCCAGGCATCTGCGCTCCGGCCGGCCGCCGAACCGCGACGAACCCGGCGTGACGCTGAAAGGCGTCGAGGACAATCCGGGCATCGCGAGGCACGGATGACGCGGCGCACGATCATCGCGGCGCTCGGCCTCGCGGCGATCGCACTGGCGACGCCGCTCGCCCGCGCCCAGCTGGCGCCGTTGCAGGACAAGCCGTTCGCCGAGCACAAGGTCGTGCTGCAGCTCTCCGACAACGATCCGAGGAAGCAAGGCCTCGTCATCAGCGTCGCCAACAATCTGATGAAGCACTACGATCCCGACAAGGTCGCGGTCGAGATCGTCGCCTTCGGCCCGGGCATCGACCTGCTCAAGCCCGACAACCCGAACCGCAAGCTGGTCGAGAGCCTGGTCGCGCAGGGCGCGCGGGTCGACATCTGCCTCAACACCGTCGACACGATCGAGCGCGACAGCGGCAAGCGGCCGGACTACATCGCCGCCGCCACCCCCGTGCAGGTCGGCGTCGCACAGATTTTGCTGCTCACCGAGAACGGATACACGCTGGTCCGTCCGTAACCCTGATCGCCGTCGTCCCCGACGCCACCATCGTACCATCGAAGTGGTGCACCTGATGGAGCTGCAGGAGCAGGGCTCGAGTTACGTGCGGCCGTAGAGCTCGCGTCAGCCCAAACCCATCGAACCCGTCACCCCTGAGGAGCCGCGAAGCGGCGTCTCGAAGGATGCACGGCCCCGATGTCTTCACGAGCGCCGTTCCTTTCCTGGAAGATTCGGGCCGTCCACCCTTCGAGGCTCGCTTCGCGAGCACCTCCAGCGACAAAGGCGAAGCCTTTGCGCGGGGGTGACGGGACAGGAGTCGCGCGGGGATGGATTTGCTTTGAATGGACCCTATCTATGGAATAATATCCTCCATGTGACTCGGCCCGGAGAATAGGTAAGCCGTCATGATCTTTCGCCAGCTCTTCGACAGCGTATCCGGCACCTACAGCTATCTGCTCGCGAGCCGCGCCGGCGGCGAGGCATTGATCCTCGATCCGGTGCTGGAGAAGGCCGACCGCTACTGCAAGCTGCTGCAGGAACTCGACCTCAGGCTGGTCAAGGCCGTCGACACCCATCTGCATGCCGATCACGTCACCGGCCTCGGCGAGCTGCGCGACCGCACCCAGTGCATCACCATCATGGGCGAGCAGAGCAAGGCCGACGTGGTGTCGATGCGCGTCTCCGACGGCGACAAGGTGACGATCGAGGGCCTTTGCCTCGAGGCAATGTACACGCCCGGCCACACCGACGATTCCTATAGTTATTTAATGGGCGACCGCGTCTTCACCGGCGACACGCTGCTGATCCGCGGCACCGGCCGCACCGACTTCCAGAACGGCAGCGCGCGGGCGCAGTACGATTCGATCTTCAACCGCCTGCTGAAGCTGCCCGAGGAGACTATGGTGTTCCCCGCGCATGACTACAAGGGCGACACCGTCTCCACCATCGGCGAGGAGAAGCGCTACAATCCGCGGCTGCAGGTCAAATCGATCGACGACTATGTCGAGCTGATGAACAACCTCAATTTGCCGAACCCGAAGCTGATGGATGTCGTGGTGCCCGCCAACATGCATGTCGGCCTGCACCAGGACGAACTCGCCAAGGAAGGCCTCTCCCTCAACGCGCGCGACGCCATCGCGAGCCTCGGCCGGCCCGATATCCTCCTGGTCGATTTGCGCGAGAGCGGCGAGCGGGCCAAGCACGGCACGCTCGCGGGCGCGCTGCACGCGCCCTATCCCGGAATCTGCGCCACCCTGCAGCCCGGCGGCATGCTGCGCGAAGTCGCGGCCGCAACCGGCCGCCGCGTCGTGTTCTTCTGTGCCTTCGGCGAGCGTTCGGCGATGGCGGTGGCCGCCGCGAAGAAGGCCGGACTGGTCAATACCGCTCATATCGAAGGCGGCATCGATGCGTGGAAGAAGGCCGGCGGGCCGGTGGTGATGGGGTAAACGTCCAACCGTCTAGCCCACACGAAAATATGAGACCGTCACCCTGAGGTGCGAGCGGAGCGAGCCTCGAAGGGTGCACGGCCACGTCCTGTCCGCAAACATTTGGAGACATCCGGGCCGTGCATCCTTCGAGACGCGCTACGCGCTCCTCAGGATGACGGATGACGAAGGATCACCGCGTCACTCGCTGCAACTCTTCCGTCAGCCGATCCAGCGCATCCGCCAGCATCACGCCGCCGCACACGGTGAGCCGCTCGGGCAGCACGATGCGCTTGCTTTGCGGATAGAAGCGCTCCAGCGCCGGATGCAGCAGGAAGGCGCGACCGTCATCCTCGGCGCGGTCGCCGGCTTCCGACACCAGGATGAAATCCGGCCGCAGTTTTACGATCGCCTCCAGCGAAGCAAACCCGCCTGCGCCGACGCCAAGTTCGCCGGCGGCGTTGGCGAGGCCGGCTGCCGCCAGCAGCGAGCTGACCAGGCTGCCGTCGCCAGGCACAAAGCCGCGCCGCTCCAGCGGCAGCACGCGGTAGTGATGCGCGCTTGCCGCGGCCCGCGCCCGGGTGGTGGCCGCGTCGAGGCGCGCGATCGCGGCCTCCGCGCGATCGGGATGCTGCACCACATCGCCCATCGCGCGAATCTGCTCCTTCACTTCGTCCAGCGTGCGCGGCACCGTGAATTCGACGAGGTGCAGCCCGTTGGCCTTCAACAGGTCGCGGGTCGCGCGCTTGTCGAACAGGCTGACCACGACGAGATCGGGCTTGAGCATCAGCACGTCCTCAGCCTCGCCGGACAGGCGCGGAAAATTTCGCGCCTTCTCGGCGGCCCAGGATTGCCAGGCATCGCGCGAGAAGCGGCTGAGACCGATGATCTGGTCCGGATCGGCCAGCGACAGCACAAGCTGGTCGCTGCAGACATTCATCGAGACGATGCGCGGTCCGGCGGCAAAGGAGATGCTCGCCGGCATGAACCAGGCAAGAACCGAAAACATAAGCGCAAGACAGAGCGAAGCAAGACGGCTGCCACGCTGAAGGTGTGCTCCCTCTCCCGCTTGCGGGGGAGGGTTGGGGTGGGGGTGTCGCCGCGAGTCATCTCGCGGAGAGAGCCCCCACCCGCTGCGCTCTTCGAGCGCAGCGACCTCCCCCGCAAGCGGGAGAGGTGAACTGGGCTCGTGGTGAGGCAGCGGCCACATCACACGTCCGCCCACGGCACGATGACGGCCTCCCGCTGAAATTCGGCACGATAGGCGCTGACCCGGAACACGCTGGCGAGGACGCTCTCCGACAATGCCTCGACAGGCGCGCCCTGTGCGGCCAGCCGCCCCTCCGCGAGCACCAGCACATGATCGGCAAAGCGCGCCGCGAGCCCGAGATCGTGCGTCACCACGATCACCAGCACGCCGGTGTCGGCGACGTTGCGCAGCTTCTGCATCACGTCGATCTGATGGCGCGGATCGAGCGAGGCGGTCGGCTCGTCGGCGAGGATCACCGGCGCCTCCACCGCGAGCACCCGGGCCAGCGCGACGCGGCTGCGCTCGCCGCCGGAGAGTTCGGTGACGCGGCGATCGCTGAATTCAGTTACGTCGACCGCCTGCATCGCCCGCAGCACCGCCTCCATATCCGTCGGCGACAGCCGCGCCGGATCGGTCGCGCCGTGCGGATAGCGGCCGAGCGCGACAATGTCGCGCGCCGGCAGCGGCCAGTGCACCATGTGCCCCTGCGGCAGATAGGCAAAGCGCTTCGCACGCTCGCGCAGCGGCAGCGACGCCAGCGGATCGCCGCCGATCCGGATCTCGCCGTCGGAGGGAATCAGCCCGGCCAGTGCACGCAGCAGCGTGGTCTTGCCGGCGCCGTTCGGCCCGACCAGCGCGACCAGATGGCCCGATGGCAGCGACAGCGAGATATCGTGCAGCACCTTGCGGCTGCCGAGCGAGGCATTGAGAGCGGCGGAGGAGAGCAGCGTCATGCCACACCTCCGCCGAGCGCGCGGCGTTCGCGCATGATGAGGTAAAGGAAGAACGGCACGCCGATGATCGAGGTCAGCACGCCGACCTTGATGTCCGAGGTCGAGGGGATGATACGCGCCGCGATATCGGCCGCGAGCAGCAGCGCCGAGCCGGTGAGCGCGCTCGGCACCAAGAGCCGCGCCGGATCGTGACCGATCAGCGGACGCATCAGATGCGGCGCGACGAGGCCGATGAAACCGATCGTGCCGGTGACCGCGACCGCGCCGCCGACGCCGAGCGCCACGCCCGTGATGACGAGTAGCCGCAACCGCCCGACATCGACGCCGAGGCTCTGCGCCGCCTCCTCGCCAAGCGTCAGCGCGCGGAAGGCGTTCGCCTGGCTGAGCAGGATGGCGGCGCCCGCGACGATGAAGGGCAGTGCCAGCGCCACGTGCTGGAAGCTGCGGTCCTCCAGCGAGCCGAGCAGCCAGAACGCGATCTCCAACACCACGAACGGATTGCTCGAGAGATTCATCACCAGCGCCGTCGCCGCCCCCGCAAAGCTCGAGATCGCAAGCCCGGCGAGGATCAGGATCAAGAGCCCGGCATTGCGGCCGGCGATCGCAAGCAGCGCGAACACCGAGCCGAAGGCGGCGATGATCGCCACCACCGGCAGCGCATAGGAGCGCACATCGGCGAGGCCCAGCGCGATCACCAGCACCGCGCCGAAGGCCGCCGATTGCGGCGCGCCGAACAGCGACGGCGAGGCCAGCGGATTACGCAGCAGCCCTTGCAGCGCCGCACCGGACAGCCCGAGAATAGCGCCGATCGCGAATGCCAGGATGGTGCGCGGCAGGCGGATCTCGCGCACGATCACCTGCGCCACATCGCTGCCGCCGCCGAACAGCGCCTCGATCACCGCAAGCGGCGACAGCCGCACCGGCCCGATGCCGAGCGAGATCAGCAGCAGCAGGACCACGAGCGCGAGCAGCGCCGCGGTGGCGCCCCACCGGCGTCGCGCCGCGACCTCGGCCGCCAAGGCAAAATCCTGCACGCTCATTGAATCCATGCTCTTACAGCGATCGCCGTGGCAGACAAGCGACACTCGACAAAAACCGTGGCCGCCCGGCCGCCGCCCGACTTCGGCCGGATTGACTTTGCTGCCCGGCCGAACCCTAGATGAACATGACGGTTCTTTCATGAGATGAAAAGGGAATGCGGTACGGGGAAACTTCCCCAACGCCGCGGCTGCCCCCGCAACTGTATGCGGTGAATCCTTCGTCACAGGCCACTGGGAATCTCGGTCCTGGGAAGGCGACGAAGGGTAACGACCCGCGAGCCAGGAGACCTGCCGTCAGCCGTGGTCACACGCGAGGATGCCGGTCGGGGAGTACAGGCATGAGCTTCACCTGATGCCGTGAGCACGATGGTGAGACTGGTTCGCGGTGACGTGCCACTGACGTTGCCGAGGCCTCGCTTATGTTCTCCTTCTCTCTCGATCGGCGACACCGCGCGCTTCTGCTCGCGTCGACGATGATCGCGCCGGCAATCCTTGTCCCCGCCGCGCGGGCGCAGCAGGCGCCCGCTCCCGATCAGCTGCCGGCGATCGAAGTCACCAAGCCGGGCGACCAGAACGTCACGCGCGCCAGGCCGGCCGCCGACGAAGCGCCGGCGCCGCGCCGCCCGGCGCCGGGCACCACGCAGAGTAACAATGCGGGCAGCGGCAGCGGATCTGGCACGACAGCGACCGGCGTGGCCACCGGAACGGGTGGCACCGGCGGCGGCCGCCAGTTCGCCGGCATTGTCGGCGCCTCCTCGGCCGTGATCACCGCCGACGACATCGCGCATTCGCCGGTGCAGTCGTTGCCGGAGATCCTCGCGCAGGTGCCGGGCGTGCAGCTGCAAACGCCCTATGGCGGGCCGAACGGCGCCAAGACCTCGGTCGACCTGCGCGGTTTCGGCGCATTCGCGACCGACAACACGCTGTTCCTGCTCAACGGCCGCCGCCTTAACGACGTCGACAAGGCCGGCTTCGACCTCACCACGATCCCGCTCGATTCCATCGAGCGCATCGAGATCACGCGCGGCAACAGCGGCGCCGTGCTCTACGGCGACAACGCCGTGGGCGGCGTGGTCAACATCATCACCAAGACCGGCGTCGGTGGCCCGCCGACGACGATGCGGGCCGAGGCCGGAATTGGCTCGTTCAACACCCGCATGGCCGCGGTCTCCGCGGCGCTCAATTCCGGACCGTGGTCCACCTCGTTCTACGGCAACGGCATCAAGTCCGACGGCTACCGCGTCAACAATGCGCTCGACCAGCGCAACGCGGTCGGCAACATCAACTACACCACGCCTGATCTCACCGCCTTCCTCACCGTCACCGGCAGCGACCAGAGGCTCGGCCTGCCCGGCGGACGGCTGGTCGATCCGTCGATCGGCGTCAACGAGCTGCTCACCGATCGCCGCGGCGCCGCGACGCCCTTCGACTATGCCAACCAGCAAACCGCCAGCGTCACCACCGGCTTCACCAAGACGCTGATCAACGGCGTCGACCTGATCGTCGACGGCGGCTGGCGGCAGCGCGAGACGCAGAGCGGCTTCTTCGGCAAGGTGCCGACCATCAGCTTCGCTTCGACATACAATGACGCTGCGCTGCAGACCTGGTCGCTCACGCCGCGGCTCAGCGTCAAGAATGTGATGCTGGGGATGCAGTCGACGATCCTGACCGGCATCGACTATTACGATTCGACCTTCCGCGAGGCGCGCGGCGCCTATCAGGGCGTCGACCCGTTCCACATCTACAATATCGAGCAGCAGTCCGTGGCCGGCTACTGGCAGCACACGATCGGCGTGCTGCCGACGACCGACTTCTCCTACGGCGTGCGTGTACAAAACACCAGCGTCTCGGCGCGCGATCGCTACGACCCGAACGCGCCGTTCGCGTTCGACGCGCAGGCGGCACCGCTCGACAGCAACGAGACGCAATACGCGCTGCATGTCGGCGTCGAGCATCGCCTGACCGACACCTTCTCGGTGTTCGGCCGCGCGGCACGCGCATTCCGCACGCCTGATGTCGACGAACGCGTCGCGTCGGGTCCGTCATTCGACCCGCTGACCTTCGCCCCGATCCCGCAGACCTTCCAGCTCAAGACCCAGACCTCGCAGGATGTCGAGGGCGGCTTTCGCGTCAGGACCAACCGCTTCCAGGTCCAGACCAGCGTCTATCTGATGGATCTCGACAACGAGATCCATTTCAACCCGGTGCTGTTCTTCAACACCAACCTCGACCCCACCCGCCGCTACGGCTCGGAGACCAGCGCGGCGCTCAAGGTCAGCGACAGCGTCACCCTGCGCGGCGGCATGGCGATCACCCGCGCGGTGTTCCGCGAAGGCATCTGGGCCGGCAACGACGTGCCGCTGGTGTCGCGCTACACCGGCAATCTCGGCGTCACCTGGAATATCTGGCAGAACTATCTGGTGTTCGACGCCACGGTGCGGGCCTGGAGCTCGCGCATCATGGACAACGACCAGGCCAACACCCAGAGCCGGATTCCCGGCAACGCCACCGCCGACATCAAGCTGAGCGGGCAGTATGACCGCTTCTTCTGGTCGCTGAGCGTGAACAACCTGTTCAACGCGCTCTATTACGACTACGCCATCGCGAGCACGTTCACGGAGGGCCGCTTCTCGGCCTATCCGCTGCCCGGCCGCACCTACATGGTAAAGGCCGGCGCGACGTTTTAGAGCTATCCGGTGGGGCGAGGTGTGACCCCGCCGTACCCTCTCATCACGTTACAAGCGTCCGCAAACTGGAGTAGAATTCCGGCAGCTGATTTGACCCGTGCAGGGGAAACGCATGGCCAAGGCCGGAAAGACGAGCAAGGACGGCGCCAAGACCAAAGACAAGACCGACGACAAGTCGAAGAAGCCTCCGCCGCCCGCAGCGCTGCAGGACGATGACTATTACGAGGACGGCGACATCGCCACGCCGAAGCTCGACCGCTACGGCAATGATGACGAGCCATTGTGAGGCGCGGCAGATGTCCATCCAAATGTCCCGGGCGCAGTTGCGCGCCGGGTCGCGGGCGGCGGCCTCGTAGCTTGCGAGCTACCGAGCCCGGTTCATCGTCGCCAAGCAGACATTAGGTCGCAGCGGGGTCATGGGCTGGCCCCCCTTCCGGATTGGTTGCCGTGCTAGGCTCCGCATGGACGCTGGGTCCTTGCCCGGGGGGCGGTGCCATGAGGTTTGCGAAGGCAGTGCTCACGGTCTTCTGCATGATCGCGTCGACGTGCGAACCGTCCAATGCGCAACAAGCCCCCAGGAAAGTAGGAATCCTTCTCAACGGCAGCCCGTCGCCGCTCTTCGACTCCATCAAGAAAAACCTTCTGAGCGACTTCGCCGACCGCGGCTATCTCGAAGGCCCCGACATCGTCATCGAACCGCGATTTGCCGAGTCGAAGCTCGAGCGCCTTCCGGGCCTCGCCTCGGAGCTGGTCGGTGCGAACGTGGATGTCATCCTTGCACTCGGCGGCCCGGCGTCGGTGGCGTCGCAGAAGGCGACGTCGACGATTCCGGTGATCTTTGCAATCGTGACCGACCCGGTTGCATTGAAGCTTGTCGCCTCGATGGAAAAACCGGGAGGCAACATCACGGGCCTCACCAACCTCGATCCGCAGCAGGCCAGCAAGCAATTCAAAATTCTGAAGGAGGCATTGCCCGGAATCACGCGCGTTGCGATTCTCAGCGATCAAACGATCCCCGGCGCCGATGAACGCGGGCTCGCTCCGATTGACCGTGCCAACGAGGCCGCAGCCAAGGCCTTGGGGTTGGAGCCGCAAATCGTGAAGGTCAAGAGTGCGGACGATCTGGAGGCCGCAATTGCCGGGATGGCAAAGGAACGCGCGGAGGCGCTGCTGGTCCTGGAAGTGCCGGTGCCCTTCAGCAATCGAAAGCAAGTTGGTGAACTGGCCCTGAAGAACCGCTTGCCGGCAATGTTTCCCGGCGGCCAGGCGGACGCGGGCGGGGTGATCACCTATGGCGCCAACGTCGCCGATACATGGCGCGAGTTTGCGACGTTCGCCGACAAGATTTTCAAGGGCGCGAAGCCGGGCGACCTGCCGGTCGGTGTCGTCACCAGGCGAGAGCTGATATTCAATCTCCAGGCGGCCCGGGCCGTGGGCGTCGAGATCCCACCCGAGCTATTGAAGCGTGCAGACAAGATCGTGCAGTGAATTCGCACTGAAGGATACTATTGAAAATCACCATTTTCGATCGCCTTGATGCTGCCGCGATCGAGCAGATGGGCGCCAAAACCACCGCGCGCCAGCGATGAGGCGATCTGCGGCGATGCCAGCAGCAGCGCCGTGGTCATCGCCAGCGGCACGGCACTGAGCCAATCGAGCCGCACCGGCGTCAGCTCTTCGCTGCTTCCCCGATAGTGCCCTTCGCCCGTGGCGATGCGGCCGCATTCCCGGATCAGGTCACGCCGCGTGCCATCGCGCGATGCACTGCCGAGCAGCGCCTGCATCGCCAGATGCGTCCGCACCCCGACGCGCCCCTCGGCCAGCGGCGCCGGGGTCTCGCCGCGCGAGACGCGCAGCAGCAAATCGACCAGATCGACGCCCGACTGAAAGGCGTTCATCGGCTCGACCAGCCGGGGGTTGCAGTCGATCAACAGCGGCGTTGCGCTGTCGAGCGGCATGATGACGTCGACCGAGAGCGCACCGTGCCAACGAAGATGCGCGCCGATGGTCTCGAGGCCGGCGCGGATCGCCGGCCTGCTCACGCTCTCCTTGATCGCCTCGCCGCCGCCGACACCGGCCGCAATCTGGCGGTAGGCATGGAAGCCGACAAGCGTGCCGTGGCAGAACACCGACTGCGCCTTCTCGACCGTGCCGGTGATCAGATCCTGCGCCAGCACCTCGCCGGCAAAATCGTCCGCGGACTCGAGGTCGTAGAGCGCGCGATTGAGATCGCCGGTATCGCGCACGAACCAGACGCCGCGGCTGGCGGTGCCGACCGACGTCTTGACCACGGATGGAAACCGCACCGCCTCGCGCAGCTCCTCGGCCGAGCTCACGATCCGGGTCGTCGGCTGCGGCAGACCGAGCCGGTCGAGCAGACGGCTGAAGCCGGCCTTGCTGTGCACGGCGCGATAGCTGGCGAAATCCGGCAGCGCCAGGCCGGTACGTGATGCCAGCCCCGCCGCGGCGCGGGCGAACAGAAATCCCTGCTCATGGGTCGGCAGCAGCACATCGAAATGTCGCGACGCCAACAGGCGCTCGACGAAGCGCAGGAATCCGGCTGGATCTGAGCGCAGCGGCGGACAATGGTGGTATTTACGGACGAAGCGGGAGTAGCGCGCCAGGCACCAGCGCGAGGGGTCGCAAACCTCGACGTGATGGCCGGCCAGTCCGAGGATCGTGATCGCCTCGCGGCCGGAGGTGCTGGAGCCCTCCGACACCAGCACGCGGAGCTGCTTTTTGGGGTCGATCATGGCCGATCATCGCCGTGCCGCCGCGCTTTGTCGCCGCATTTAATGCCGCATGTGTCGATCCGGCACGCCCGCGCCGGGGGCAGCCATGCGCCCGCGTTCATGGACAATTAGCGGCCAATCTCTATTTTCGGCGGGCCCTGCCGGGCATTTTGTTTGACGCGTTTTCTTCACGCGAACCGGTACTAACTTCGCTTGAAAACGCTATGGAACTGGGGTTTTCGACGACATGGTCGACGTTCTGGCCGCACCGCAGCAAGCGAAGGCCGACAGCGCGCTGCGCACGCTGACGGGGATTTCGGTCGCCCATTGGGTCAGCCATTTCCATATCTTCGTGCTGCCGATGCTGTTCCCGTTCCTGAAGCAGCAGCTCGGCGTCGGCTATGTCGAGCTCGGCCTCGCGCTGACGGTGTTCGCGGTGGTCTCCGGGCTGACCCAGGCGCCGATCGGCTACCTCGCCGACCATATCGGTGCGCGCAAGATCCTCTTGATCGGACTGACCGTCGGCGGTTGCGCGCTGATCGGGCTCGGCCTGCATCTCAGCTATACGTCGCTGATCATCTGCGCGGTGCTGCTTGGCCTTGCGAACAGCGTCTATCATCCGGCCGATTATGCAATCCTCTCGGCTCATATGGACGAGGCGCGGATGGGCCGCGCCTTCTCGATCCACACCTTTGCCGGCTTCCTCGGCGGCGCGGTGGCGCCCGCGATCATGGCGGCACTCGTCGCCTCGATCGGCGGCCTCGGCGCGCTGATCGTCGCCGGTGCGGTCGGTCCACTGGTGGCGCTGTTCCTGATCGTGCTCGGCATTCCCGATGCCGGCGCCAACAAGAACAAGACAAAGGACGACACAGCACCGAAGGCGAGCGTGATCACGCCGGCGCTGATGGTGCTGACAGCCTTCTTCACGCTGCTCAGCCTGTCGACCTCGGGCATCAACAATTTCGGCGTGGTCGCACTGATGGGCGGCTACGGCGCGTCGTTCTCGACGGCCAATATCGCGCTCACCGCATTCCTCGGCGCCAGCGCGGCCGGCGTGCTCGCCGGCGGCTATCTCGCCGACTGGACCCACCGCCACAGCCAGGTCGCCGCGGCCTGCTTTGCGGTCAATGCCGCCCTCGTGCTGCTGATTGCGCTGCTCAACCTGCCGCCCGTGGCGCTCACGCTGGCGATGGGGCTCGCCGGATTCCTCGGCGGCGTGATTGCGCCGTCCCGCGACATGATGGTGCGCAACGCGGCCCCGCCCGGCGCCGCCGGCCGCGCCTTCGGCATCGTCTCCACCGGCTTCAACTTCGGCGGCATCGTGAGCCCGCTGCTGTTCGGCTGGATCATGGACCAGCACATGCCGCACTGGGTGTTCGGCGCCTCCGTCGTGTTCATGGTGCTGACCGTGCTGCTTGCCCTGGTCACCGAGCGCAAGCCGCAGGCCTCTGCGTATCAGGCCGAGACGGCCAGCCCGCGCGCCTGACGCGCGAAACGTCGTGCATGGGGCGCGGTCATTCCGACCGTCGCGACAGCACCTGCTTCAGGAGCGGCTCGATCCGCGACAGTTCATCGAGATGGACCGCTGACAATTCGGCGAGATGATCGGCCGCAAGGCCGGTTAATTTCAGCAGCACCCGCCGCTGGTCGGCGGGATCGAGCACACGCTCGACCAGCCCGGCCTCGGACAGCCGGTCGACCAGTTCGACCGTGGTGTGGTGACGAAGCCGCAGCCGTTCGGCCAGATCGCCGACCGCAACCGGGCCGCCGCCCGGATAGCCCCTGATCGCCAGCAAGGCCTGATGCTGCCGCGGCGTCAGGCCCGCGGCCTTCGCGGCATCCTGGCTGAACTCAAGAAAACGGCGGATCAGATAGCGAAATTGCGACAGCGTCTCGTAATCGGCCTGGCTGGGAACCCGCTTTGGGTCCTGCCGCGGCGATTTCGACGGTCCTTTCAACGCTGCCATTCGATGTCTCCCGCTTGTAATTATATCGCAATGCGATATGACGCCGCGTCCACTTCACCCGAGCCTTACGCCACCAATGAGCGTCATTTCCACCAAATCGAGCGCCTCCGCCAAGATTGGCGACAAGGCCAGCCACCTCCTGAGCGACTTCACGACCGATCCCCGCGTCGTGGTGATCTCGGCGATCGCCGTGTTCGTCTCCGCCGCCGGCGTGCTGGCCGGTGCGGGATTGCTGCAGCTGATCAAGCTTGCCACCAACATCGCCTATTTCGGCCAGTTCAGCTTCGCCGACCTGAAATTGCAGGATTCGCCGCTCGGGCTCTGGACCGTGCTGGTGCCGGTCGCAGGCTCGCTGATCATCGGGCTGATGGCGCGCTTCGGCAGCGAGAAGATCCGCGGGCACGGCATCCCGGAAGCCATCGAGGCCATCCTGCTCGGCCGTTCCCGGCTCGACCCCAAGGTGGCGATCCTGAAGCCCTTGTCGTCGGCGGTGTCGATCGGCACCGGCGGCCCGTTCGGCGCCGAGGGCCCGATCATCATGACGGGCGGCGCGATCGGCTCGCTGATCGCACAGATGCTCCCGGTCAGCGACAACGAGCGCAAGACCCTGCTGGTGGCGGGCGCCGCCGCCGGCATGACCACCGTGTTCGGCACGCCGATCGCCGCGATCATGCTCGCGGTCGAACTGTTGCTGTTCGAATGGACGCCGCGCAGCTTCATTCCCGTCACCGTCGCCGCCGTGGTGGCGGCGGTCGGGCGCACCTTCCTGCACATGCCCGCGCCGCTGTTTCCGTTCACCGGCGGCGTCGACATCTCGGTGCTGCAGCTCGGCGCCTGGATGCTGATCGGAATCCTCTCCGGGCTGCTGTCGGGCGTGCTCACCCAGCTGGTTTATGGCTGCGAGGACATCTTCCTCAAGCTGCCGATCCACTGGATGTGGTGGCCGCTGATCGGCGGCCTGGTCGTCGGCCTCGGCGGCTTGATCGAGCCGCAGGCGCTCGGCGTCGGCTATGACAACCTCGCGTCGATGCTGAGCGGCGACGTCGTGCTGAAGGCCGCGCTGCTGCTGCTCGTGGTGAAGGCGGTCATCTGGTCGGTCGCGCTGGGCTCGGGCACGTCGGGCGGCGTACTGGCGCCGCTGCTCATCATGGGCGGCGCGATGGGAACGGCGCTGAGCGGCTATTTGCCTGAAGCGAGCCCCGGCTTCTGGGCGCTACTGGCGATGGCGGCGACGATGGGCGGCACGATGCGCTCGCCGCTGACCGCGACCTTCTTCGCCGTCGAGCTCACCGGCAACACCCATGTGCTGCTGCCGCTGATCGCGGCCTGCGGCACCGCGCATGGCGTCACGGTGCTTTTGATGCGGCGCTCGATCCTGACCGAGAAGGTGGCGCGGCGCGGCCATCATCTGGTGCGCGAGTACCGCGTCGATCCCTTCGCGCTGACGCGCGTGCGCGACGTCATGACCAAGACGGTCGAGACCGTCGCCGACACCATGACGCTGCACGGCGCGGCCGCCTTCCTGACCAACCCGAAGACGGGGCACCCGAGCTTTCCCGTCGTCGACGCCAGCCATCACGTGCTCGGCGTGATCGACCCGCCCTCGGTGCTGCGCTGGCGCCGCGCCGGCAAGCATCGCACCGCAACGCTCAAGCAGCTGCTGGCCGGCAGCAAGATCACCGTCGCCTATCCCGACGAATATCTCGACCGGCTCGCCGACCGCCTGATGCAGGTCAACGTCTCGCATCTGCCTGTGATCTCGCGCGAGGACCAACGCCTCGTCGGCTATATCGGCTGGAAGGATCTGATGCGCGTGCGCGCGAGGCTGCAGGCCGAGGAGACCCAGAAGACGGCGTTCTTCGGCGCGCGATAAGTTCGCGGCGGGTTGCCGGCGGAACAAATTTCCGCCGGACGGCAACGCTCGATCCCAGCTGGCAAATCAGCGCCAGCGCATCCCAGAGCTTCATCGGCGCTGGTTGACAGCATCAGGGGCTGACCCATGATGCCGTCAACCAAAAACAGCCTCGGGATGAAATGCCATGACCTCGACCCCAGACCTCGTGATCCGCGGCGGCACCATCGCTGACGGCAAGGGCGGCGACCTCTATGAAGCCGATGTCGCGATCACAGGCGGCAAGATCACCGGCGTCGGCAAGGTCTCGGCGAAGGGCAAGGAAGAGATCGACGCCCGCGGCAAGCTGGTGGCGCCCGGCTTCGTCGACGTCCACACCCATTACGACGGCCAGGTGACCTGGAGCCATGACATCACGCCGTCGTCGCAGAACGGCGTCACCACCGCGATCATGGGCAATTGCGGCGTCGGCTTCGCGCCGTGCCGGCCGAGCGACCACACCAGGCTGATCCAGCTGATGGAAGGCGTCGAGGACATTCCGGAGCCGGTGCTCTCCGCCGGCATTCCCTGGGCGTGGGAGAGCTTCCCCGACTACATGGAGTGGCTGTCAAAGCGCAATTTCGACATGGACATCGGCGCGCAGCTGCCGCATGCGGCGCTGCGGGTCTATGTGATGGGCGAGCGCGGCGCACGCCGCGATCCCGCAACGGCCGAGGACAACAAGGCGATGGCAGCGCTCGCCGGCGACGCCGTGCGTGCGGGCGCGCTGGGCTTCTCGACCTCGCGCACGCTCAATCACCGCACCTCGACCGGCGACTACACGCCGACGCTGAAAGCCGGCGAAGATGAACTGACCGCGATCGCCGGCGCGATGCACGGCGTTGGCCGCAGCGTGCTGCAATTCGTGCTCGACCAGAGCACCGTGCACGAAGACCTGCCGATGATGCTGCGGGTCGCCGAGAACACAAGGTGCCCGATCTCGTTCTCGGTCGCCCAGGCCGACAAGGCGCCGCGACGCTGGCGGCAGACCATGGACACCATCAATGAAGCCGCCGCCCGCGGCCTGTCGATCACGACCCAGATCGCGGCGCGGCCGGTCGGGCTGCTGCTCGGGCTCGAATTGTCGCGCAATCCGTTCCAGACCCATCCTAGCTATCGCGAGATCGCCAAATTGCCGCTGGCCGAGCGGCTCGCGCATCTGCGCCGGCCCGAGGTGCGCGCGGCGATCCTGAGCGAGAGCGCGACGGCGACCGACGATCCGCTGTTCTTCCGGCCGAACTACGACAAGATGTATCTCCTGGGTAATCCGCCGAACTATGAGCAGCCGCCGGAAAACGCGCTCGGGCCGCAGGCGCGGCGCCAGGGCCGTCAGCCGGAAGAGCTTGCCTATGACGCGATGCTGACCGACGAGGGTCGCGGCATGCTCTATGTGCCGTTCCTGAATTACGCCGACGGCAACCTTGATGCCGTGCATGAGATGCTGCGTGAACCGAGCGCGGTGCCCGGCCTCTCAGACGGCGGCGCGCATTGCGGCATCATCTGCGACGCCAGCTTCCCGACCTATCTCTTGACGCACTGGACGCGCGACCGCAGCCGCGGCGAGAAACTCTCGATCCCGTTCGTCGTCGCGGCACAGTCGCGCAAGACCGCGCTGTCGGTCGGCCTGCATGATCGCGGCGTGATCGCTCCTGGCTTCAAGGCCGACGTCAACGTGATCGATTACGACGGGCTGCATTTGCATCCGCCGAAGGTGCATTACGACCTGCCGGTCGGCGGCCGCCGCCTCCTGCAGCAGGTCGATGGCTATGACGCCACCATCGTGTCGGGCATCGTGACCCAGCGCGAGGGCAAGGCCACCGGCGCACGCCCGGGCAGACTGGTGCGCGGCGCACAGGGGATGAATTGAGAGACGCAGCGACCGGCGCGTAGCCCGGATGCAGCGAAGCGCCATCCAGGGCAGCTCTGTCCGCAGATGGCGCAGCCCCGGATTTCGAGCGTAATGCGATCCGGGTGAGGGGTTGAGGTCTCTCGAGGGACGGAGCTCGCGGAGGCAGACCCCCTCACCCGGATTTCCCGCTGACGCGCGAAATCCGGCCTCTCCCACAAGGGGAGAGGCGAAGTGGAGCGAGTTGCCAGAGGTGCGCCCCTTACGTCGGCGACATCGCGCCTTTGATCGTGCCTGCCGGCTGCGACGTGCCGGTCAGGCGCGCCCGCTCGGTGTTCGGCCACAGCAGCAGCAATCCGAGCAGGCCGGAGCCGGCCATGATCGCCGCGTTGATGGTGAAGCCGGACATGTAGCCGGCCGTCGGCGTGGCCGCGTGCTGGATCACATTGCCCATCACCATCGGCGCCAGAATGCCCGAGATCGTGTACAGCGCGCCGTAGATCGCGATGATCGCGCCGCGCTGCGACACCGGCGTGAATTCGCCGAGCATCGGCGGGCACACCACATAGATCGAACCGCACAGGCCCGAGCCGATCACCAGCAGCGCGATCATGATCCCGCCGGGCGGCGCATAGGGCAGCATCGCGAGAATGGCGCCGCCGATGATCAACGGCACCGAGCCGAGCACGCCGCGCGCGCCGCGGGTGGTGAAGCCGCGTGTCAGCATCAGCTGCGAGATCCAGCCGGTCAGCAGCACGATCGTCGCGCCGAAGATCCAGGGCAGGATCGAGACGAAGCCGGCCTGGTGCTGCGAGAAGCCGAGCCCCTCGATGATGAAGGACGTGAACCAGGTGAGCCCAAGCGACAGCGCCCAATAGGCGCCGAAGGTTGCCACCACGCAACCGATGAAGGTGCGCGAGGTCAAAAGCTTCAGGTAAGGAATCCGCGGCTCGTCGGCCGTCACGGCAGACGTCGACACCAGCGGCCCTTCCTTGCCGAGCGCGAACCAGGCGACGGCCCAGATCAGGCCGACGATGCCGAGCGCGCCGAAGGCGTGATGCCAGCTGTGATTGACGATGATCCAGTTCAGCGCGGGCACGGCGAGGATCACGCCGAATGCGGAGCCCTGCGACAGGATCGCGGTCGGCAGCGTGCGCTTCTCGTCCGGAAACCATTTGTAGATCGCGTGCGCGGCGACCGAGAAGGCCGGCCCCTCGCCGGCGCCGAGGATGATGCGGCAGATCACCAGCGTCGTGAAGCTGACGGTGCCGACCATCGGAAATTGCGCCAGCGACCAGATCACCGCCAGGATCAGCAGCACCCAGCGGGTGGCGACGCGATTGACGATGAAGCCGACCACGATCGCCGAGATCGAGAACAGCAGGAAGAATGACGAACCGAGATCGCCGAACTGCTCCTGGGTGAGGCCCATTTCCTTCTTGATCGGCACGCCGGCGAGCCCGACCACGATCTTGTCGGCAAAGTTCACCACCATGAACAGGAATAGAAGGAAGGTGATTTGCCAGGCGCCCTTCGGCGTCCCCTCTGACGTCCTCTTGGACGTCGCTTGCGTCGTCATGTCCGGCTCCCCGTCGTTTTCGTTTTTGGCTTCGTAAAATCGGCCCCGTCCGGCGATGCTAGCCACGCCTCGCCGTGCAACGCAACACCGCATTTCCTCGGGGTCACGCGCCCCAGAGCGCTTCCAACGGCCTGATCACGATCGCGTCGGTCGCGCCAGTGAAGCGGTGAACTGTCATGTCCCGACTGCTATGTTCGAGGCCAACGAAAAGCCGAGGTTATTGAAGGTTGGGTTATTTCATGAACAGATCGATCCTACGTGCGGCCGCTTGCATTGCACTCGTATCCGCCGCCCTGCTTGCCGTCCCTCAGGTTCGCGCGGAAGACGCCGCCAATCCCGACTACGCCGCGATCGTCGCCGCACCCGATCGCAGCGATGCGGATCGCCAGGTCGACCAGCGCCGGCAGCCGGCCAAGATGCTCGCCTTTGCCGGCGTCAAGCCCGGCATGACGATCCTCGACATGGCGGCCAGCGCCGGCTACAGCACCGAACTGTTGGCGCGCACCGTCGCGCCGTCGGGCAAGGTCTATGCGCAGGATTCCGCGACCGTGCTCGAGCGCTTCGTCAAGGACAAGTTCGACACCCGCGCCAAGGCACCGGCGATGAAGAACGTGGTCCATGTGGTGCGGGACTATGACGACCCGATCCCGCCCGAGGTCAAGAACCTCGACATGATCACCTTCTTCTTTTTCTATCACGACATCACCTATCTGCCGGTCGACCGCGCCGCGATGAACAGGAAGATGTTCGCCGCGCTCAAGCCGGGCGGCTTCCTCGTGATCGCGGATCACTCGGCCAAGGCGGGCGAAGGCACCAATGTCGCCAAGACGCTGCACCGGATCGAGGAGAGCACCTTGAAGCAGGAGATCGAGGCGGCCGGCTTCAAGCTGGTGGCCGAGGGCGATTTCCTGCATCATGCGGAGGACCCCAAGGACATTCCCGTCTTCAAGGCACCGGTGCCGATCGACGAGTTCGTCCTGAAATACCAGAAGCCGCAATGAGGCCCGGCCATCGCTTCATCTGACCAGACCGCCGCGGTGCTTCGCGTCACCGGCCTGACCAAGAGTTACCGCTCCGCCGGCGAAGACGTCGCCGTGCTGCGCGGCGTCGACCTTGCCGTTGCAACCGGCGAGAGCGTGGCGCTATCAGGCGAATCCGGCAGCGGCAAGAGCACGCTGCTGCATCTGATCGCGGGACTCGATGCCGCCGATAGCGGCGAGATCGCCCTCGCCGACATCGTCGTCTCCCGCCTCAACGACGCCGGCCGCGCCGAATTGCGCCGCGACCGGCTCGGCCTCGTCTTCCAGCAGTTCAACCTGATCCCGAGCCTGACGGTCGCGGACAATCTCGTGTTTCAGTCGCGCATCGCCGGCCGGCATGACGCCGCCTGGCACGACGAACTGGTCGAGCGCCTCGGCCTGAAAAGCCTGCTCAGGCGCTATCCCGAGCAATTGTCCGGCGGTCAGCAGCAGCGCGTCGCGATCGGCCGCGCGCTGGCGCCGAAGCCGCTGTTGCTGCTCGCCGACGAGCCGACCGGCAATCTCGACGAGGACACCGCGGACGAGGTGCTGGCACTGGCGCGCGACCTGGTGACCCGCACCGGCTGCGGCTTCCTGATGGTCACGCACAGCGCGCGGCTCGCCGCGACGCTCGACCGCCAGGTCACCCTGCATGCCGGGATCGTCGCATGAGGCGCGCGCTGTGGATTCTTGCGGTGCTGCTCAGCCACTGGCGGCGGCATCCGATGCAGATCGCAACGCTCTTGATCGGGCTGATCTCGGCCACCGCGCTGTGGAGCGGTGTGCAGGCGCTGAACCAGCAGGCCCGCATCGCCTATGACCGCGCCGCCGCGACCTTCGGCGGGTCGCGCACCGCGATGCTGGTCGCCAAGGACAGCGCGACCTTCCCGCAAGCACTGTTCGTCGATCTGCGCCGTGCCGGCTGGCCGGTGTCGCCGATGCTGGAGGGCCGGGTCCAGATCGACGGCCGCAGCTTCCGCCTGCTCGGCGTCGAGCCGGTGACGCTGCCGTCCGAGGTCGGCAACGCGCCGACGGTCGGACGCGGCAGCCTGCAAGCCTTCGTCACGCCGCCGGGCGAAATGCTGGTGGCGGGCGAAACGCTGCGCGATCTCGGCCTCAAGGAAGGCGAGCGGCCACAGGCCAACGGCACGAGCTTGCCGCCGCTGCGCGTGCAGGCCGAGCTCGCCCCCGGCGCACTGATCGTCGATATCGGCATCGCGCAGGACATCCTCAAAATGCCCGGCCAGGTCTCGCGCCTGCTGGTCAGCAAGTCCACAGCGCCGCACTCAGCGCTGGAAAGCGTGGCGGGTGACAAGCTCCGTCTGGTCGAGCCGAGCGCGGAGAGCGACCTCGAACGCCTCACCGACAGCTTTCATCTCAACCTCACCGCGTTCGGCCTGCTGTCGTTCTTCGTCGGCCTGTTCATCGTCAACTCCGCGATCGGGCTGGCGTTCGAGCAGCGGCTGCCGATGCTGCGCACGCTGCGCGCCTGCGGCGTCTCGGCGCGAATGCTCAACACCGTGCTGGTGATCGAGCTGGTGTCGCTGGCGCTGGTCGCCGGCCTCATCGGCCTCGTCTGCGGCTACTTCATCGCGGCTGCCTTGCTGCCGGATGTCGCGGCCTCGCTGCGTGGGCTCTATGGCGCGCAGATCCCCGGACAGCTTTCGCTCAAACCCGTCTGGTGGTTCGCCGGCATCGCCATCAGCATTCTGGGCGCGCTCGCCGCGGCGGCCGCGAGCCTTGCCAAGGCGATCCGGATGCCGGTGCTGGCGACGGCGCAGCCGCAGGCCTGGCAGCAGGCGCAGCGGCGCTGGCTCATTATCCAGAGCGCGGCGGCACTTGCGGTGTTTACGGTCGCCGCGGGCCTGATCTGGTTCGGCGATTCCCTGATCGCGGGCTTTGCCGTGCTGGCCGCGCTAATGCTCGGCGCGGCGCTGATCCTGCCGATGGTTCTGCAAATCGCGCTCGCGTTCGGCCAGCGCAGCGCGCGAGCGCCGGTCTGCATCTGGTTCTGGGCCGACAGCCGCCAGCAATTGTCGGGCCTGTCGCTGGCGCTGATGGCGCTGCTGCTTGCGCTCGCGGTCAATGTCGGCGTCGGCACCATGGTGGAAAGTTTCAACCGCACCTTCCTGGTCTGGCTCGACGGAAGGCTCGCCGCCGACGTTTACATCAGCGCCGCCAGCGATCAGCAGGCAAAGGAGATCAAGGCCTGGCTGCGCGACCGGCCCGAGGTTGAGGCCATCCTGCCCGGCGGCCGCGCCGACACCCAGCTCGGCGGCGCGCCGATCGAGGTGCTCGGCCTGCCGGACCACGCCACCTATCGTGACAACTGGCCGTTGCTCGAAAGCGCTGCGAATGCGTGGGTTCGGCTACGGCCGGGCGACACCGGCCTCGTCAGCGAGCAGCTGTCGCGACGGATGAAGCTGGCGATCGGCGATCATATCGAGGTGCCCGCCCCCGGCGGCAACTGGCCGCTCGAGATCGTCGGCATCTATGCCGATTACGGCAACCCCAAGGGCCAGATCGCGGTCAACTTCGCCGCGCTGACCCGGCGCTTCCCGCAGACACCAATGACGCGGATGGGCCTCAGCGTGGCACCGGACAAGATCGCACCGCTGATCACCGCGCTGCAGGAGAAATTCGGTCTCGATGATCGCAACATCGCCGACCAGGCGAGGATGAAAACGGAATCCAGGCGGGTCTTCAATCGCACCTTCTCGGTAACCGCCGCGCTCAACGCCTTCACCCTCGGTGTCGCCGGCATCGCGCTCTTGACCAGCCTGCTGACGCTGGCCAATTCGCGGCTGCCGCAGCTGGCGCCGCTGTGGGCGATCGGCCTGACGCGGCGGCGGCTCGCCGCGCTCGAACTGTTGAAGACCATGGCGGTCGCACTGATCACTGCGCTGTTCGCGCTGCCGCTCGGCCTGCTGGTGGCGTGGTGCCTGCTTGCGATCGTCAACGTCAAGGCGTTCGGCTGGCGGCTGCCCTTCCACGTATTTCCCTTGCAGCTGATCGAGCTGCTCGCGGTGGCGCTGGCCGCAGCATTCTGCGCGGCGGCGCTGCCGGTCGCGAGGCTTGCCCGCATGCAGCCGGCCAGCCTGATCAGGATCTTTGTCAATGAGCGCTAGCGTCACCATCACCCGTCGCGCCTTTGCCGGCGGCGCGCTGGCGCTGGCGCTCGGCGGCAAGGGCCTTGCGCAGGGCTTTGCCGGGCTCGGCGAGACGGCGGAAGGATTTGCCGCCGTCACGCCGGGCAAGCAGTTCACGTTCCCCGCGGACCACGGCCCGCATCCGGAATTCCGGATCGAGTGGTGGTACGTGACCGCCAACCTGTCCGACACGAGCGGCGCGGCCTATGGCGCGCAATGGACGCTGTTCCGCCAGGTGATGAAAGCAGGCGGACCGGCCGAGGGTTGGGCCAATCAGCAGCTCTGGATGGGCCACGCCGCCGTGACCAGCGCCGGCACGCACCGCTTCAGCGAGACCTTTGCCCGCGGCGGCGTCGGGCAGGCCGCCGTCGAAGCCACGCCGTTCCGCGCCTGGATCGACGCCTGGGAGCTGCGCGGGCGCGATCCGTTCGATGCGCAACGCGTCGCGCCGCTTGAGCTCAAGGCCTCCGCCACCGACTTCAGCACCGCGCTGCGGCTCGAGGCCGACCGCGCGCTGGTGCTGCAGGGCGACCACGGCTACAGCCGCAAGTCGGATCGCGGACAGGCCTCCTATTACTACAGCCAGCCGTTCTACAAGGCGTCCGGCCGTATCGTGATCGACGACAGACCGGTCGACGTCACGGGCATAGCCTGGATGGATCGCGAATGGAGCAGCCAGCCATTGGCGGCCGACCAAACCGGCTGGGACTGGTTCTCGCTGCATCTGCCCGGCGACGAGAAGCTGATGCTGTACCGGCTGCGCCAGAAGGACGGCCGCGAAAACCTGTTCGGCAACTGGATCACGCCGGACGGCCGCTCGGCCGAGATCGCCGCCGGCGGCAACAGCATCGTGCCGCTCGCAACCACCGAGATCGACGGCCGCAAGCTGCCGACGTCATGGCGCGTCAGCCTGCCCGCACGCGGCCTTGCCATCGAGACCACGCCGCTCAATGCACGGAGCTGGATGGGAACCAGCTTCCCGTATTGGGAAGGCCCGATCCGCTTCTCAGGCAGCCACGCCGGAATCGGCTATCTTGAGATGACGGGGTACTAGAGCTTTTCCCGTTCCGATGGAATCGGAACGGGGCTCTAGATTCTTGTTTTGACGCGTTTTCTTCAGGCGAACCGGTATCCACTTCGCTCGAAAACGCTCTAGGACGTGACGGAATTGGTCCGAATGGGGCCGCGGCATAACTATGCTCCCTCGCCCCGTTCTTACGGGGAGAGGGTTGGGGTGAGGGGCCGTCTCCGCGTACTCGGTGACAGCTGGTCTCGCCGAGGTCCCCCCTCACCCGGAACGCATCTGACGATGCGTTCCGACCTCTCCCCGCGCGCGGGGAGAGGTAAAGCAAGGCCGCATGTCACACCGGGCTTCGCTGTCCCGTCATGACATCGGGGTCAATGGAAAGAGGACACGCCTGACATGTACCACTACACCGCCATCGTCACCTGCCTTGCGGTCGCGCTGCACTTCTTCTTCGCGCTGCAGGTCGCCCGCGCCCGCGCGGTCTACGGGGTCAAGCTGCCGGCGATCACGGGCAATCCGGATTTCGAGCGCATCTACCGCATCCAGATGAATACGCTGGAATGGATGCCGATCTTCCTGCCGTCGCTCTGGCTGTTCGCGGTCTATGTCGGCGATGCCACGGCCGCGGCGGTCGGCGCAATCTGGGTGATCGGCCGCATCGTCTATTTCATCGGCTATCGCGAAGCGGTGGCGAAACGCAGCCCCGGTTTCGCCATCCAGGCGCTGGCCTGCGTCATCCTTTGGGTCGGCGCGATCGGCGGCGCGGTGTGGCGGCTGGTCCACGCGTAACGCCGCCACATATTCCGCCGTCGTCCCGGCGAAGGCCGGCAACTGTTATGTTGGTTTGGTCTGCAGGTAGGGCTTTCGGTCTCGCATCATGGCAT